>CAYOKN010000135.1:0-8563 GCA_964404545.1 uncultured Rhodospirillaceae bacterium
CATCGGCCAGACCGCCGGAACCGTGGGCGGTGCCGTGTTGGGCGGCCTGGCCGGGTCACGGGTGGGCGGCGGCACCGGCCAGTTGCTGGCCACCGGCGCCGGCACCCTGTTGGGCGCCTATCTGGGCAATCAGCTGGGCGCGCGGCTGGACGAGAACCAGCGCCAGCAGGCCGCCATGGCCGAGCAGCAGGCCCTGGCCACCAACGCCCCGGTCAGCTGGGGCGGCGAGCGGGCCCAGCCCGGGCAGCAGACCGCCGCCGCTGCCGACTATGGCACGGTGACGCCGGTGCGCAGCTACAAGAATGCTCAGAACACCCTATGCCGCGATTATGTGCATACGGTGTTCATCGACGGCCGGGCCCAGGAGGTGCGCGGCACCGCCTGCCAACAGGCGGACGGGTCCTGGCAGGTGGTCAGCTGACCCTTTGAGCGCCCCGGACCGCGCGCCGGGGAACCACCGGCCTGGCTGATGCGTTTGGGAGTCCAGGGCCTGCCGTCCGCAGGATGACGGGCCCGACCTCCCCTGCACCTTGG
Organism: uncultured Rhodospirillaceae bacterium; assembly: GCA_964404545.1. Classification (GTDB taxonomy): domain Bacteria; phylum Pseudomonadota; class Alphaproteobacteria; order Rhodospirillales; family Magnetospirillaceae; genus CAYOKN01. The sequence continues at coordinate 535 of CAYOKN010000135.1, forward strand.
GGGCGGTTCCGCAGGGAACCGGCCCCCATTTTTTTGTGCCGGGCCGCAGCCTCAGAGCACGGTCTTGAAATAGGCCTTGGGATCCATGTCCACGAGCTGCACCGACAGATTGCGGGTGCCCGGCGCGGCGGCGAAGGCCTGGGTCAGCAGGGCCAGGGCGGCTTCGCCCACCGCCGCCTTGACCTCGGGCGTGCGTCCTGCCAGCAGCCGGATTTCCAGATGGGCCATGTCCTGGCCGGCCGCTCCATCGGCGATGGTGCAGCTGTCGAACAGCACCACCCGGCTCTTGCAGGCGCCGATGGTGGCCCCGGCCTTGTCCACCAGCATCTTGTGCAGGGCATCGAACATGCGGGGCAGATCGGCCGCTTGCGCCATGGTGCGCGAGGTCTCGAGACGGATATTGGGCATGGGACTCTCCTGATCCAGATGCGGCCGGAGTTTACCCGCAATTTTCCGTCACAGGGAGAGAGCTTGCGCCGCCCCCTTTGCGCAGGTATTGAAGCCGGCATGACCGATCATGTCCTCACCCTGGTGGCCGGTACCGGCGCCACCCTGGACCAAGGCGCCGTGGCCCGCGTGCGCGCCGCCCTGGCCGATCTCGGCGCCGACACCGCCCCGGCCCACTGGCTGGCCGACGCCAAGGCCTGCGACCTGCCCTTTGGCCATCTGGCCGCCGAACAGGCCGACGCCGCCGCCCGCATGGCGCTGGGCGACGCCCCGGTGGATGTGATGGCGCAGGCCGCCGAAGGCCGGCGCAAGGGCCTCTTGGTGGCGGACATGGACAGCACCATCGTGGTGGGCGAGACCCTGGACGAGCTGGCCGACTTCGCCGGACTGAAAGAGCATATCGCCGCCATCACTGCCCGGGCCATGAATGGCGAACTGGATTTCAAGGCGGCTCTGCGCGAGCGCGTGGCGCTGCTGAAGGACTTGCCGGCGGACAGCCTGCAGAAGACCTGGGACCGGCTGGACTACATGCCCGGCGCCAAGGCGCTGGTGCAGACCATGCGCAAGCATGGCGCCCGCTGCGTGCTGGTGTCGGGTGGCTTCAAATTCTTCACCAGCCGGGTGGCCGAGCAATGCGGCTTCCACGAGGACCGCGCCAATGATTTCATCATCGAGGGCGGCAAGCTGACCGGCCGTGTGGTGGAGCCCATCCTGGACCGCGAGACCAAGCTGAACACCCTGATCGCGGTGGCCTCCGAGATCAAGCTGCCCCTGCGTCAGACCCTGGCCGTGGGCGACGGCGCCAACGACCTGGACATGATCCGCGCCGCCGGCCTGGGCGTGGCCTATCACGCCAAGCCCATCGTCGCCGCCGAGGCCCGCTTCAAGGTGGACCATGGCGATCTGACCACCCTGCTGTTCGCCCAGGGCTACGCGGCGGCCGACTTCGCCGGCTGACGTCACGGGACGGGAAACGCGCACGTCCTTGCCAGCGGTACTTCACCGCGAGCAAGGAGCAATCCCATGCGTTTCCTGTCCCTCTTCCTGGCCGGCCTGCTGCTGGCTGCCTCGGCCACCGCCTCGCTGGCCGCCGACGCCTATCGCGGCCTGGCCGCCGCCGAGAATGGCGAGGTGGACGTCAACAGCGGCATGTTCATCTTCAATGACAAGCTGTCCACCTTCGACACCACCGGCCATGCAGACGCGGCCTTGCAGACCGCCACCGGCGACAACACCCGCCATTATGCCTGCTTCGCCAAGCTGCCGCTGACCGACACCGAGGGCGGCCGGGTGCTGCGCATCGTGGATGGCGTGACCACCTATAATTACCCGGCGGTGGCCGATGGCGGCCAGAACGACCTGCCCGAGGGCCACATCTCCATCAGCCAGGCTCCCAATGTGAGTAACAGCCAGCGGTCGAAGAAGATCAGCGCCTATGTGCGGGCCAATGCCGGGTCGGTCATCGTCAACGGCGCCAACGGCAATTGCCGGCTGAAGCCCTGAGGTTCTGCCTCACCCCTCGCCGGCGGATTCCGCCGGCGGGGCCGAGGCCAACAGCTTGTCGATGCGGCGGCCGTCCATGTCCATCACCTCCCACTGCCAGCCGCCGAGGTCGAAGCGTTCGCCCACCTGGGGGATGGCGCGCAGATGGGCCAGCACCAGCCCGGCCAAGGTGTGAAAGCCACCACCGGTGGGCAGATCCTTGAGGCCCAGCAGGTCCACCACCTCGTCCACCGGCATGGCGGCATCCAGCAGCCAGGAGCCGTCGGCCCGGCGCACCGGCTGCTCCAGCGCATGATGCTCGGGCAGGCCGCCCAGGATGGCAGCCATGATGTCGGTGACGGTGACGATGCCCTCGGGGCTGCCATACTCGTCCACCACCAGCGCCATATGCACCGGCGCCGCCTTCAAGATTTCCAGCACCCGCAGAATGTCGGCGGTCTCGGACACCACCGGGCTGGGGATCAGCAGTGAGTCCAGGCTGGGCGTCTCGCCGGCCAGCAGCCGGTCGGTCAGGTCCTTGACCCGCAGGATGCCCACCACATCCTCGATGCTGCCCCGGCCCACGGGATAGCGGGAAAAGCCGTGGCTCCGAATCACCGCCGAGGCGCCCTCCAGGCCACGCTCCAGGTCAATCCAGGTGACCTCGGGCCTGGGCGTCATCACCGCCGAAACCGGGCGGTCGGCCAGACGCATCAGCCGCTCGATCATGGCCTTTTCCTCGGCCTCCACCACCCCGGCCTCATGGCCCTCAGCCAGCAGACTGCGGATTTCCTCCTGGGTCACCGTCTGCTGCAGCGGCTTGTCGCTGCCCATCAGGCGTAGAACCAGCCGGGTAGAGCCGGCCAGCAGCACCACCGCCGGATGGGCCAGGATGGACAGAATGCCCATGGGGCCCGCCATGGCGGCGGCGATGGCCTCGGGCCGCCGCAAGGCCAATTGCTTGGGCACCAGTTCCCCCACGATCAGCGACAGATAGGTGATCGCCGCCACCACCAGACCGAAGGCAAACTCGTCGGCCAGATCGGCACCCACTCCATAGCCGACGAGGGCCTCGGCGACGGGCCCGGACAGGGTGGCGCCCGAGAAGGCGCCGGCCAGGATGCCGATCAGGGTGATGCCCACCTGCACGGTGGACAGGAATTCGGACGGTTCGTCCAGCAGCCGCAGGGCCTTGGCCGCCCCCCGGCTGCCGCCGTCGGCCAGGGCCTGCAGGCGGGTCCGGCGCGACGACATCAGGGCCAGTTCAGACATGGCGAACAGGCCGTTCAGCAGGATTAGGGCCAGGACGACAAACACGCTCCCGATCATCGCCCGTCCCCGTAGTCGCCGATCATCACTTCTTCACGGTCCCCGCATCCAGCCGGACCGCAACGAAGCGCAGGCCGCCCTCGGATTCCACCAGCATCAGCACGGACTTGCGGCCGGCCTTCTTGGCATTGTCCACCTTGGTGTTCAGGTCGGCGGGGGTCTTGATTTCCTCCTGGCCCACCTCGACGATCAGATCGCCGGGACGCACGCCCTTCTCGGCCGAGGGGCCGCCAGGGGTGACATCCATCACCACCACGCCGCGGGCGGTGGGGGGCAGTTCGAACTTCTCGCGGGTCTGGGCATTGACCGAAGCCACCGCCAGGCCGAGGGCCGGGATCGAGGTCTGGCCGACCGCCGGACCCTTGGGCTTCTCGGGCTCGGCCTGGGCCAGCTCCTGCTCCTCGCTCTCCTCCAGCTCGCCCACCACGACGGACAGGGTCTGGCGCTTGCCCTCGCGCCACACATCCACCGGCACGCTGCGGCCGATGGCGGTTTCCGCCACCACGCGGGGCAGGCGGCGCATTTCGTCGATGTCCTTGGCGTCGAATTTCAGGATCACGTCGCCAGCGCGCAGGCCGGACTTGGCGGCGGGGCCGTCCGGGGTGACGCTGGCCACCAGGGCGCCCTTCGGGTCCTTCAGCCCCAGGGTCTCGGCGATCTCGTCGGACACCGACTGGATGCGCACGCCCAGCCAGCCGCGGCGGGTCTTGCCGAATTTCTGCAGGTCGAACACCACCTGCTTGGCCATGTTCGAGGGGATGGCGAAGCCGATGCCGATGGAGCCGCCCGACGGCGAGAAGATGGCGGTGTTGATGCCGATCACTTCGCCCTTGAGATTGAACAGCGGGCCGCCGGAATTTCCCCGGTTGATGGAGGCGTCGGTTTGGATGAAGTCGTCATAGGGGCCGGCCTGGATGTCGCGGGCCCGCGCCGAGATGATGCCGGTGGTGACCGAACCGCCCAGGCCGAAGGGGTTGCCGATGGCCAGCACCCAGTCGCCCACGCGGGAGATGTCGGAATCGCCGAAGCTGACAGCCGGCAGCTTCTGCTTGGTCTCCACCTTCAGCAGCGCCAGATCGGTCTTGGAATCGCGGCCTACCACGGTGGCCTTCAGGGCGGACTCGTCATGCAGGATGACGGTGATCTCGTCGGCGTCGGCGATCACATGGTTATTGGTCACCACGAAGCCCGACGGGTCGATGATGAAGCCCGAGCCCAGCGAGGTGGCCTTGCGCGGGGTCAGTTCGCGGCCCTGGCGGTCGAAGAATTCCTTGAAGAAGTCCTCGAACGGCGAGCCCGGCGGCAGCTGCGGCATCTCGGGCATGCGTTCGGGCGCCCGCATGGATTGGGTGGTCGAGATATTGACCACGGCCGGCAGCAGCCGGTCCGCCAGGTCGGCAAAGGTGTCGGGAACCAGACGGGGCTGGGGCTGCGGCGGGATGGTCTGGGCAGCGGCCGGCTGCGCCGCCGCCAGGGCCGCCATGAGCACGGTCAGCGCCATCAGTCCGGCCATCACCCAGCGCGCCAGCGCCTGGCCGCGATCGGCGGCGACTGCCTGGGCGCGAACACCACGGTTCCTCATCGTCGTCCTACCTCCAAGTCGGGGCGAGCCTGTCATCCTTGGGTTCTGCCCCATAAAATTGGCAGCATCGTGGCACGCCCTGCCACGGTTGGAAAGCCCCGGCCAAAGGTCGAGACATAAGGGCTAGACGCGCCCTAGCCAAGAACCATGCGCGCCGCCCACAGCGAGGCCACCCCCACGGCGGCGGCGGCCAGCCCGGCCAAACGCAAACTGGCGGCGGGCTGTTCCAGCACCGCCGCCAGCATGCGTTTCATGGCCTGGGGGAAGGTCGCATAGGCCAACCCCTCGATCACCATCACCAGCGCGAGCGCGGTGAGGAAATCCCTCACCGCTTGTTCCGCTCGCCCGCCCCGAAATACCGGAAGAATTCGGAGTCGGGGGACAGCACCATATTGGTGTTGCCGTCGCCAAGCGACTTGCGATAGGCCTCCAGCGAGCGCCACAGACCGAAGAACTGCGGGTCGGCGCCATAGGCCTTGCCATAGATCATGCTGGCCTGGGCTTCGCCCACACCGCGCAGCATCTCGGACTGGCGCTGGGCCTCGGCCAGGATGACCGTACGCTCGCGGTCGGCACGCGACCGGATCTGCTGCGCCCGTTCCGAACCCTGGGCGCGGAACTCGCGGGCTTCACGCTCACGCTCGGACTTCATCCGGGCATAGATGGACTGGCTGGTTTCCTCGGGCAGGTCGGCGCGGCGGATCCGCACATCGACCACCTCGACGCCCATGTTCTTGGCGCCCTGGACCACCTCGCCCTGGATCTGCTGCATCAGCCCATTGCGCTCTTCCGAGAGCACGCTTTGCAGCATCACATTGCCCAGCACGCGGCGGACCGACGAGTTGATCAGCTCGCGCAGGCGCTGGCGGGCGTTCTCCTCGGTGCGGACGGCCTGATAGAACTGCAGCGGGTCGGAGATCCGGTAGCGGGTGAAGCTGTCCACCTCGATGCGCTTCTGGTCGCCCAGGATCACCTGCTCGGCCGGCGGGTCCACGTTCAGCAGGCGGGCGTCATAGCGCACCACCTCCTCGATCAGCGGCCACTTGGCGTAGAGGCCCGGCTCCTTGATGGTGGCGCGCGGCGCACCCAGGCGCAGCACCAGGGCCTGCTCGGCCTGGTTGACCACGAACAGCGAGGACATCAGAACGATGATGCCGGCCAGGATGGCGACGCCGATCACGGCATAGATGGGCTTGTTCATCACTGGCCTCCCGCCTGGTTGGAGGACGGCTGGGTCACTGCGCGGCCCTTCAGTTCCGGCAGCGGCAGATAGGGCAGCACGCCCTGCTGACCCTGCGCGGACGGGTCGATGATCACCTTGTTGCTGCCCCGCAGGACGTTTTCCATGGTTTCCAGATACATCCGGCGCGAAATGACGTCGGGCGCCTGACGGTAGGCCTGCAGCACCGAGGTGAAGCGCTGCGCCTCACCCTCGGCCAGGTTGACCACCTGCTCCTTGTAGGCCTCCGCCTCCTGGACGATGCGCTCGGCGTCGCCGCGGGCCCGCGGGATGATGTCATTGCGATAGGCTTCCGCCTCGTTGCGCAGGCGCTCGAGGTCGGCGCGGGCGCGCTGCACGTCGTTGAAGGCATCCACCACCGGGCTGGGCGGGTCCACCCGCAGCAGCTGCACCTGGGTGATCTGGATGCCCGACTTGTAATCGTCCAGCAAACGCTGCAGGGTTTCCTGCGCCTTCTGCTCGATTTCCTGCTTGCCGGCGCCCAGGGCGCGGTTGATGGGGGTCTGGCCCACCACTTCGCGCATGGCGGACTCGGCGGCCACCCGCACGGTCTCTTCCGGGTTGCGGATCTGGAACAGGAACTGGCCGGCATCCTTGATGCGCCAGAACACCGAGAAGTCCAGGTCGACGATGTTCTCGTCGCCGGTCAGCATCAGGCTTTCCTCGGTCACATCGCGGGCCGCCGAGGTGGGGCCGCGGCCCTCGCCCAGGGTGCGATAGCCCAGCTCCACGCGGTTCACGCGGGTCACGCCGGGGGTCAGCACCGTTTCGATGGGGGCCGGCAGCTTGAAGCGCAGGCCCGGCTCCTCGGTCCGCACCCACTCGCCGAAGCGCAGCACCACGCCCTGCTCGTCGGGGTTGACCTTGTAAACCATGGACGACCCCAAGGCCAGGATCACCAGCGCGGCGATGCCCAGGCCGATCAGCTTGCCGCCCGAGCCCAAGCCGCCCGGCATGGCCTGCTTGAAGCGTTCCTGCCCCTTGCGCAGCAATTCCTCGAGATCCGGCGGCTGGTTGCCGGGGCCGCCGCCACCGCCGCCCCAGGGGCCGCGGTTGCCTCCTCCATTACCCCAGGGGCCGCCGCCCCCGCCCTGACTATTCCAAGGCATCAATCATCCCTTTACTGCACTGGCCGGCCGCAACCGGCGTTTGGACCAAAGGCGAAACGCCTTTGCGCGGAAGGCTCTAGGCCTTATATGACAGACAGCCTGGCGAGGCAACGCACCCCGCCGGTGCTATCCCCAAAGATTTCCCGGGATATGTGGAACAATCCGGAGGTTTTCAAGCATGGCCCAGTTGACCGACGAGCGCATTCTACAAGCGCTCAAGGGTGTTATCGACCCGGACAAAGGGCAGGATATCGTAACCCTGGGCATGGTGTCCGGATTGGCCTTGAAGAACGGCCATGTGGTCTTTGCCATCGAGGTTGACCCCAAGCGCGGCCCGGCGCTGGAGCCCCTGCGCAAGGCCGCCGAACAGGCGGTGCACCAGCTGGACGGCGTGCTGACCGTGTCGGCGGTGCTGACCGCCGAGCGCGGCGCCGCCCAGGCGCCCCAGGGCGGTCACGGCCATGCACACGGCCAGGCCCAGCCCCAGGCGCCGCTGCTTCCCGGCGTCAGGGCCATCGTCGCCGTGTCCTCGGGCAAGGGCGGCGTGGGCAAGTCCACCACCGCCGTGAACCTGGCCCTGGCCCTGCGCGGCAAGGGCCTGGCGGTGGGGCTGTTCGACGCCGATGTGTTCGGCCCATCCATGCCGCGCATGCTGGGCATCCCGGGCCAGCAGCCCACCTCGGCCGACGGCCAGTCCATGCTGCCGCTGGAAGCCTGGGGCCTGAAATGTTTTTCCATCGGCTTCATGGTGGCCGAGGAAACCCCCATCATCTGGCGCGGCCCCATGGTCATGGGGGCGCTGGAGCAGATGCTGCGCGACGTGGCCTGGGGCGAGCTGGA
>CAYOKN010000136.1:0-8238 GCA_964404545.1 uncultured Rhodospirillaceae bacterium
ACCATGATCTACTTCAACCCGCTGGTCTTCGCCCTGTTCTGCGGCATGTTCGCGTTCGCGTTCGTGTTCTACCGCTTCACCGCCGACCTGCGCGAGAACGCCGAGGACGACCATCTGCTGGACATCGCCCTTGCCGAAGCCCGCAGCATGGCCGATTGATCCCGCACCCCGGCTTTGGCCGGCCGGCCCGCTCCCCTTGCGGGGGCGGGCCGGTTGGCATGCCGTTTGCGGATCAACCGCCGGACCCTGTGGTTGGAGGAACTGCCGGCCATGACCTGCCCAAGCCTTGAGCCATTCCGCCCCCGTGCCTGCCCAGAGAAGCGGCAGCGCAATGTGCTGGCCGCCGCCGCCTCGGGCATTTCGGGCTTCATCCGCCACAGCGGCGGCGATGCCGGCCGGGTGTTCCAGCGCGCCGGCCTGCGCGAAGACCAGTTGGGCGATCCCTTCCTGGCCCTGGACCTGGGCGATTATTGCCGCATGATGGAGCTGGCCTCGGCCGAGACCGGCCATGACAATTTCGGCCTATGGTACGGCCAGCAGTTCCAGCCCCGCGACCTGGGCCTGATCGGCCGCATCGCGCTGGCCTCGCCCACCCTGGGAGCGGCGGTGCAGAACCTGGCCGGGCTGTTCCCCCTGCACCAGCAGGCCACCGAGACCCGCCTGGACCACGAGGGCGGACTCCTGCGGCTGGAATACCGCATCCTGGACGGCGCCATCCTGCAGCGGCGCCAGGACGCCGAGCTGACCATGGGCATGTTCGCCAATGTGTTCCGCACCTGCCTGGGCCCCGGCTGGGCGCCCGAGGAGGTGCATTTCGAGCATCTGAAACCGGAAGCCTGGCGCGAACACCAGAGCGCCTTCGACGCCCCGGTCTATTTCGGCCAGCGCACCAACTGCCTGGTGTTCCGCAATGCCGACCTGGACCGGCGCATGCCGGGCGGCGACCTGACTCAGCTGACCGCCCTGCGCCAGCAATTGGCCGAACTGGCCGGCGGCACTGGCGAGCTGCCCTTCCTGGACCGGGTGCGGGCCGAGGTGCGGGCCCGCCTGCCCGACGGCTATCCCCATGTGGAGGAAGTCAGCGAGACCCTGGGCCTGGCCCGCTGGACCCTGCAGCGCCGGCTGGCCGACCGGGGCATCAGCTTTTCCGACCTGGTGGACCAGGTGCGGCGCGACATGGCCTGGCACTATGTGGCCCAGCCGCATATCCCGCTGTCCGACCTGGCCCTGGCCCTGGGCTATTCCGAACCCTCGGCCTTCACCCGGGCCTTCAAGCGTTGGTTCGCCGCCACCCCGCAGCAGGCCCGGGCGGCGGCGCGCCAGGTTTAGCGCCGGGCCGGTCAGGCTTTCTTGACGAATTCCGACTTCAGGTTCATGGCGCCGATGCCATCAATCTTGCAGGCGATGTTGTGGCCGTCGGCGCCGTCGGTCAGGCGGATGTTCTTGACCTTGGTGCCGCCCTTGACCACCAGCGACGAGCCCTTGACCTTCAGGTCCTTGATCACGGTGACGCTGTCGCCGTCGGCCAGGGCGTTGCCGTTGGCATCCCGCACCTGCGCCTCGGCCTCGCCGGCCGCCTCGGGGTTCCATTCATGGGCGCACACCGGGCAGACCCACAAGCCGCCATCCTGATAGGCATGCTCGGACCCGCATTGCGGGCAGGTCACGTCGTCACCGTCCATTTCGTCCTTGTCCCTCTTCAAAAGATCGCACCGCAGCGGCGGTTGTCGCACGGCGCCCCCGGAAAAGCAAAAGCCGGGCACCCTAACCCATGCCTCCGAGCGGGTGGATTGAGAATTTTCAATGGCTGCGGCGCCAGAGGTGACTAGTTTGCGCCGATTACACTTCGGAGACCCATTGCGCCCATGACGCCGCGCCTTTTCCTTGTCGGCCTGCTTGCGACCGCGCTGGGCTGGTGGGCCGTGCCCGCCCAGGCCAAGCCGCCCGCCGCCAGCACCGCCGACCATTCCACCTTCAAGCAGTTGCAGGGTCCGTTCGCTGACGGGCCGGCGGTGACCAAGGCCTGCCTGGAATGCCACAACGAAGCCGCCCACCAGGTGATGGACAGCATCCATTGGACCTGGGACTACACCAATCCGCACACGGGCGAGCATCTGGGCAAGCAGCGGACCATGAACAGCTTCTGCGGCTCGCCCCTGTCCAACGAGCCGCGCTGCACCAGCTGTCATGCGGGCTACAACTGGACCGACAAGTCTTTTGACTTCAAGGACCAGAGCAACGTGGACTGCGTGGTCTGCCATGACAAGACCGGCACCTATGCCAAGCTGCCCACCGGCGCCGGGCACCCGGTCTATGAGCCGACCCCCTATGGCGGCAAGATCTGGCAGCCGCCGGACCTGGCCAAGGTGGCCCAGAGCGTGGGCAAGACCGGCCGCGAGAACTGCGGCGCCTGCCATTTCAGCGGCGGCGGCGGCGACGGCGTCAAGCATGGCGACCTGGACAGCTCGCTGACCAAGCCGTCCAAGGAGCTGGATGTGCACATGGCCGCCGACGGCGCCAATATGAGCTGTTCCAGCTGCCACACCTTCAATGCCCACAAGCCGTCGGGCAGCCGCTATGCCACCACGGCCAAGGACACCCACGGCAAGGACCTGCCCCATGATGACGGCAGCCGCGCCACCTGCGAATCCTGCCACGGCGCCGCGCCGCACCGGGAACGGGGCAAGCTGGCCAAGCTGGACGACCATGTGGATCGGGTGGCCTGCCAGACCTGCCACATCCCGGAATTCGCCCGCGGCGGCGTCGCCACCAAGATGCTATGGGACTGGAGCACCGCCGGCCGCAAGGACGAGAACGGCAAGCCCATTTTCATCAAGGACGACCATGGCCATCTGAGCTATTCCGCCGAGAAGGGCGACTTCGCCTATGGCGAGAACGTCAAGCCCACCTATCGCTGGTACAACGGCGTGCTGGACCAGACCACCCTGGGCGAGAAGATCGACGACTCCAAGATCCTGGTGCTGAACCAGATGCAGGGCGGGTCCGACGACCCGGCCGCGCGCATCTGGCCGTTCAAGGAGATGCACGGCAAGCAGCCCTATGACCCGGTGAACAAGATCCTGCTGGTCAACCATGTTTACGGCAAGGACGACACCTCGTTCTGGCGCAACTTCGACTATCCCAAGGCGCTGAAGGCGGGCATGGAGTATGCCGGCATGGACTGGAGCGGCCAGTATGACTTCATCGAGACGCGCATGTACTGGCCCATCACCCACATGGTGGCGCCCAAGGACAAGGCGCTGACCTGCCAGGAATGCCACGCCAAGGACGGCCGCCTGGCCGGCCTGCCGGGCTTCTACATGCCCGGCCGCGACGCCAATCCCTGGCTCGACGGGCTGGGCTTCGGCCTGGTGGGGCTGGTGGGTGCCGCCGTGACCGGTCACGGCCTGCTGCGTCTGTTGGCCAAGTTGCGGAGGTCGTGATGGCGAAGGTTTATATCTACAAGCGGTTCGAGCGGTTCTGGCACTGGAGCCAGGCGCTTCTGGTGCTGGCCTTGATGCTGACCGGCTTGGAGGTGCACGGCCTGGTGGAGCTGCTCGGCTTCGGCAAGGCCGCCCGCCTGCATGGGCTGCTGGCCTGGACCCTTCTGGGCCTGTGGGCCTTTGCCATCTTCTGGCATCTGACCACCGGCGAATGGCGCCAGTACCTGCCCACCACCGAACGCATCGTGGCGGTGGTGCGTTATTACAGCCTGGGCATCTTCCGGGGCGAGCACCATCCCTGGCACAAGACCACCCGCGCCAAACTGAATCCCCTGCAGCGCCTGGCCTATCTGTTCCTGAAGCTGGTGATCAATCCGGCCCTGATCGTGACCGGCCTGTTCTACCTGTTCTTCAACGAGCAGCAGGCGGTGCTGGGCCTTGGGCTGGAGGCCATCGCCCTGGCCCATACGGCAGCCGCCTTCCTGATGGCCGCCTTCGTCGTTGCCCATGTCTATCTAACCTTCACCGGCCACCCCTTCTATGCCTATCACAAGGCCATGGTGACCGGGTGGGAGGACCTGCCGGACACGGACGCTCACTGACCTTTGACCACCCTCGACTCGGCGCCGCCTCCCCCCGGAGGCGGCGTTCTTTTTTTGCGCTCAGTTGAGAATTGAAATCCTTCAATGCAGCGGGAGGGCCCTGGCCGTAAGCCTGAAAGTGACGCTTTCCAAAGGCTTTCGGAGCCCTGACCCATGACCGATGAATTGTTCATCGAGCTGTCGCGCTGGCAGTTCGCCGCGACGGCCATGTACCACTTCCTGTTCGTCCCGCTGACCCTGGGGCTGACCTGGATCCTGTTCATGATGGAGTCGGTCTATGTGATGACCGGCAACGAGATCTATCGGGACATGACCAAGTTCTGGGGCAAGCTGTTCGGCATCAATTTCGCCCTGGGCGTGACCACCGGCCTGACCATGGAGTTCGAGTTCGGCACCAACTGGGCCTATTACTCGCACTATGTGGGCGATGTGTTCGGCGCCCCGCTGGCCATCGAAGGCCTGATGGCCTTCTTCCTGGAATCCACCTTCATCGGCCTGTTCTTCCTGGGCTGGGACAAGCTGTCCAAGCGCCAGCACCTGGCCGTGACCTTCCTGACCGCCCTGGGTTCGAACCTGTCGGCCATGTGGATCCTGGTGGCCAATGGCTGGATGCAGAACCCGGTGGGCTCGGAATTCTCGGCCGAGACCATGCGCATGGAGATGACCAGCTTCGCCGAGGTGCTGATGAACCCGGTGGCCCAGGTCAAGTTCGTGCATACGGTGGCCGCCGGCTATGTCACCGCCGCCATGTTCGTGCTGGGCATTTCCGCCTGGTACATGCTGAAGGGCCGCGACCTGGCCTTTGCCAAGCGCTCCTTCGCCATCGCCGCCGGGTTCGGCATGGCTTCGATCCTGTCGGTGATCGTGCTGGGCGACGAGAGCGGCTACGAGCTGGGCGACGTGCAGAAGACCAAGCTGGCCGCCATCGAGGCTGAATACCACACCGAGCCGGCGCCGGCGGATTTCACCCTGATCGGCTGGCCCGACGACGAAGCCATGGAGACCAAATACGCGGTCAAGATCCCCTATCTGCTGGGCCTGATCGCCACCCGCTCCACCGACGAGCAGGTGACCGGCCTGTCCGAGCTGATGGCCCAGCACGAGGCCCGCATCCGCTCGGGCATGGTGGCCTATGATGCCCTGCAGAAACTGCGCGCCGGCACCGCCGACGACGCCGTGCGGGCCAGCTTCGCGGCGCACAAGGCCGACCTGGGCTATGGCCTGCTGCTCAAGCGTTACACCGCCAATGTGACAGACGCCACGCCCGAGCAGATCCAACTGGCGGTCAAGGACACCATCCCGGCGGTGGCGCCGCTGTTCTTCATCTTCCGGCTAATGGTGGCCTTCGGCTTCCTGATGCTGGCCCTGATCGCCGCCTCGCTCTTCTTCTCCATGCGCCGCACCATCGAGCGGCAGCGGTGGCTGCTGCGTGCCCTGGTGATCAGCATTCCGGTGCCCTGGCTGGCCTGCGAGATGGGCTGGTTCGTGGCCGAGTACGGCCGCCAGCCTTGGGCCATCGGCGAGGTGCTGCCCACCTTCCTGGCCACCTCCTCGCTCAGCGTGGCGGACCTGGTGTTCAGCCTGACCGGCTTCGTGGGCTTCTACACCCTGCTCTTGTCCATCGAGCTTTACCTGATGGTCAAGTTTGCCCGCAAAGGCCCGGCCTCGCTGGGCACCGGAAAATATTTCGGCGAACCGCCGGCCGCCCTGCCGCACAAGACCGGCACGCCCGCCCCGCTGGTTCCCGCCGAATAGGAGACCCGTTCCATGATCATCGATTATGACATCCTGAAGTTCCTGTGGTGGATCCTGGTGGGGGCGCTGCTGATCGGCTTCGCCATCACCGACGGCATGGACATGGGGGTGGGCAACCTGCTGCCCTTCGTCGGCCGCACCGACGACGAGCGCCGGGTGATCATCAACACCGTCGGCCCGCATTGGGACGGCAACCAGGTCTGGCTGATCACCGCCGGCGGCGCCATCTTCGCCGCCTGGCCCGCCGTCTATGCCGCTGCCTTTTCGGGCTTCTACATGGCCATGCTGCTGGTCCTGTTCGCCCTGTTCTTCCGCCCGGTGGGCTTCGACTACCGCTCCAAGATCGCCGACCCGCGCTGGCGCCGAGCCTGGGATTGGGGCCTGTTCGCCGGCGGCGCCATCCCGTCGCTGATCTTCGGCGTGGCCTTCGGCAATCTGCTGCAGGGCGTGCCCTTCCATCTGGATGAGATGCTGCGCGCCCACTACCAGGGCTCGCTGTTCACCGCGCTGCTGCCGCTGCTCAATCCCTTTGCCCTGCTGGCCGGGGTGATCAGCTTCGCCATGCTGACCATGCATGGCGGCGTCTGGCTGCAGATGCGCACCGAGGCGCCCATCGCCGAGCGGGTCAAGCCCTGGATCAGCGGCGCGGCGCTGGTGGCCTTTGTCGGATTTGCCGTGGCGGGCCTGTGGGTGGCCTATGGCCTGGACGGCTATCGGGTCGTGGCCCAGCCGGCCCTGGACGCCCTGCCCAATCCCCGCGCCAAGCAGGTGGCCATCGAAGCCGGTGCCTGGCTCGAGATCTATCGCAGCGTGCCGGTCGCCATGCTGGCTCCGGCGGCAGGCTTCCTGGGCCTGCTGGCCACGGCGGCGCTGTCGCGGGCCAACCGTCCCGGCCTGGCCTTCGTCACCAGCGGGCTGGCCATGACCGGCATCATCGGCACCGCCGGCCTGTCCATGTTCCCCTTCATCATGCCCTCCAGCATCGACCCCACCTCGAGCCTGACCCTGTGGGACGCCGCCTCCAGCCACCTGACCCTGACGGTCATGTTCTGGGCCGTGGTGATCTTCCTGCCCATCGTGCTGGGCTACACGGTTTGGTGCTATGTGCGCATGTGGGGCAAGGTCACCGTCGACGAGATCCAGGCCCGCAGCCACTCGGCCTATTGATCGGAAAGGAGCCTTTCATGTGGTATTTCGCCTGGATTCTCGGCCTGACCGCCGCCCTGTCCATCGGCATCATCAACGTGCTGTGGTACGAGGCGGAGCATGGCCACGGCGACTGACGACGCCGGCCTTCGCCCGGCCCAGGCCTTGCTGCGCCTGGGCCGGGCCTCCGTTCGGGGGCCGATCCTGGGATCGGCCCTCTGCGGCTTTGCGGGCGGGGGGCTGCTGATCCTGCAGACCTGGCTGCTGGCCGGGGTGGTGGCCGAGGTGGTGCTGGCCGGGCTCGGCCTGGCCCAGGCCTGGCCCCGCCTGTGGCCGCTGCTGCCGCTGATCGCCCTGCGCGGGCTGCTGGCCTGGGGCGGCGAGGCCCTGGCCGCCCAGGCCGCCGCCCGGGTCAAGCAACAGGCGCGCGCCCGCCTGATCGCCCATCTGTCGGCCTTGGGGCCGATCCCGCTGGCCGGCGAGCGCACCGGCGACCTGACCACCCTGCTGACCGATGGGGTCGAGGCGCTGGACCCCTATTACGCCCGCTTCCTGCCGGCCATGATGACGGCGGCGCTGGTGCCGGCGGCCATCCTGGCCGCCGTGGCGCCGCTGGATTGGCTGTCGGGGCTGGTGCTGGCCGGCACCGCGCCGCTGATCCCCCTGTTCATGATCCTGATCGGCCGGGGCGCCGAGCGGCTGAACCAGCGGCAATGGGCGCGCCTGGCCCGGCTGGGCGCCCATTTCCTCGAGGTGGTGCAGAACCTGACCATCCTGAAGCTGTTCAATGCCAGCCGCCGCGAAGCCCAGGTGATCGCCCGGCTGTCCGACGACTACCGCCAGTCCACCATGGGGGTGCTGCGGGTGGCCTTCCTGTCGGCGCTGGCGTTGGAGTTCTTTTCGACCCTGAGCATCGCCCTGATCGCGGTGTTCATCGGCTTTCGCCTGCTGTGGGGCGAGATGGCCTTCGTCCAGGGGCTGTTCATCCTGATGCTGGCCCCGGAGTTTTATCTGCCCCTGCGCGGGCTGGGCAGCCAATATCATGCCCGCATGGGCGCCCTGGCTTCGGCCGAGCGCATGGCCTCCCTGCTGGACCGCCGGCCGCTGGCGGCGGCGGCAGGCGGCCGCCCCGCCAGCCGCCCCCGGCTGATCCGCTTCGAGGACGTGCACCTGACCTATCCCGACGGCCGCCAGGGGCTGGCCGGCCTTACCCTCGACCTGCCGGTCCAGGGCATGACCGCACTTGCCGGCCCCAGCGGCGCCGGCAAATCGTCGGTGGTGGCGCTGCTGCT
>CAYOKN010000136.1:8291-8527 GCA_964404545.1 uncultured Rhodospirillaceae bacterium
GCTGGACCAACTGGACCCGATCTCGTGGCGGCGCCAGGTGGCCTGGGTGCCGCAGCGCCCGCACCTGTTCCGCGGAACCGTGGCCGACAATATCCGCCTGGGCGATCCCCAGGCCGACGAGGCCCAGCTTCTGGCGGTGATCCGACGCCTGGGGCTCGAAGAGGTGTTCGCCGGCCTGCCGGGCGGGCTGGCCCATCCCATCGGCGACCGCGGCACCGGCCTGTCCGGCGGCCAGG
>CAYOKN010000137.1:0-8451 GCA_964404545.1 uncultured Rhodospirillaceae bacterium
TCAGGCGGCGGTCCAGGGTCAGCATGGTGGTCGAGCCATAGCTGCCCAGGTCGAACTGGCGATAAAAGGCGGAAATCACCTGGGGCCGCATGGTCAGCAACAGCACCCCGCGGAATTCGCCTTTGGGGTCGCGCAGCGGGCGAACCAGGCGGAAGCGCAGTTCGCCCGATACCTTGCCCCGGTCGGTGGGGGTGATGATCAGCCGGTCCGTGGGGTCGTGCTTCAAGGCCTGGAAATAGCTGCGCGAGCTGATGTCGGTGCCCAGCACCCCCGCATCCTCGGAGCGGTAGATCAACCGCCCGTCGGCGTCGGTCATGGTCAGGGCATAATGCTCGCCGCCCTCTTGCGGCAGGCCCACCATCTCCACGAACGCCGCCACGTCCGCCGGGTCATAGTCATGTTCCACCACATAGCGGCGCACCGCCCGCAGATAGAGGTCGCCGGTTTCGAGAATGCGGGTGGAATGATCCTGGAAAGAGCGCAGCACCTTGCGGCCGTCCGCCTCGGCGGACGCCAGGCTGCTGGCCTTGACCTGCTCGTAATTGACCCAGATGGCGGCCCAGAACAGAGCCACCACAAGGGCCGTGAGGCCGAGGACGACAAGGGGGTAACGGCGTTCCAACAAAGGCACCGCCATCAAATCCAACTCCGCACCGTCCGTCTCCGGTTTCGACTATAGACGAAAAGTACTTCTGCGCAAATTGTGTCGGGCCGTCTCACGATTCTGGCCGGATCACCACCTGGACATCGGCGGGCGGCGCCTGATAAGGCGAACTGGTCACCAGGACATCGGCCCCGGCGGCGGCATAGGCGGCGGCGTTGCGGGCGGTGATGCCCCCGGCGGCGGCCAGCAATGGCACGGGGTCGAGGGCGGACAGGGCCAGCTTGGTTTCGCGCACCTGCTCGGGCAGGAATTTCTCGGTCTGGATCACCTGGACCCCGGCCCGGGCCAGGCGCACCGCCTCGATCGGGCTGGTCACCTCGGCCACCGTCATTTTTTCCGGCGAATGGGCCCGCATACGGCGCACCAGGGCCGCCAGGTCATCGTCGCTGGCATGATCCAGGAAGGCGCGGTGCTCGGGGAACAGCAGCAGGCTTTCGGACAGCCCCAGCCGGTGAGGTACCGCGCCGCCCGCCAGGATCGCCTTGATGCAGACGGCCTTGGCGCCGGGCACGGTCTTGCGGGTGCAGGCCACCGCCGGGGAATGGCCGCTGCTGCAGGCCGCCTCGACGAGGGCGCGGGTGGCCGTGGCCATGCCCGAAGCATATTCCACCAGGGTCTGCGCCACCTTCCAGCCGCGCAACAGACCGCCGGCAGGCCCACGGGCCTGAAGGAACAGCGCCCCCGCCGGCAGGGCGTCGCCCGACCGGGCCTGGGTCTCGACCGCGCAGCCGCATCGCTCCAGCAGCCGGACCGCTTCCTCGGCACAGCACAGCACCATGGCGCCGCGCGCGGCCATGGTCAGCCGGCCGGGTTGCCGATCCAGGCCCAGCGCCAGGCAGGTCAGATCGCCATAGGGCACGTCGTCGGCCAGCAGGCCATCCAATTGGGCATCGGTCAGGCTGAACATGATCCCCCCAGATAAAATCAGGAGAATCATACCTCAACCCAGAGGTTCCGTCAGGGCTTGCGGGCCGGTTGCGGCGGCGGCGGCAAGTCGCCCTGCAGCGGACGCAAGGCGGGCGAGGGCTTTGAAGCGGCGGCGGGCTTCACCTGAGCCCGATGCAGGACCCGCAGGACCGCCAGCAGGGTGGCCGGCTGCAGACTACGCCAGATGACCATTGAGGACGCCCACCCACTGAAATTGAAAATGACTTGCAGTTTCACGATAAGCGCCGGCGGGCTCCGGGTCAAGGGATCAGCGAAAGCACCACCCGGCTTAAACTTCAGGATGCGTTGCAGAGTTTCGAGTCAAAACATACAAGCGGGGATCGAAATGAATGCCGGATAACCGGACAGAAAGGCCAGGGAGGCCGCTACCCGATGCACCTGACTCTTCCCCCCGAACTGGACCAGCGCCGCATGGTCATGGCCGCCCTGCTAGAGCGGGTGGCGGTGCGCCTGGGCGCCTGCCGCAGCGAGGCCCGGCTGGACGCGGAGCTGGGCTTTTGCCTGCGCGCCTGGGAAGCGGTCAGCCGCGCCGCCCGGCATCTGCCCGTATCGCCCAAATATGTGACCGAGCCGCTTCTGGTATCCAGCCAGTTCGCCCAGGCCACCGCCTTGCGCCAGGTAGGCCGCGCCCCGTCCGATGAATTCCTGCGCCCGCTGGCCGCCGTGGCGGCACGGGCCGCCGCGCTGCTGGCGCCGCTGGACATCAGCACCGGGCGCGACCGCGTGGGCCGGCTGATGGCCCGCTGGTCCGCCCGCCAGGGCGCTCCCCTGGATTTCGACCTATGGCTCTTGGCCGAGGTGACCGCCATGGAGCCTTTTGCCACACGGGCGGCATAGACAGCCAAATGATCTGACGATACCTTGCTATTTAACCGCCGATTACAAACAGCAAGGGTCCTGGGCAGATGGCACGCATCCTGGTCGCCGACGACATGCCGCAAATTCGCGAGCTGTTCCGCGAGATGCTGGAGGCCGAAGGCCATGAGGTGGTCGAGGCCTGCGACGGCGCCCAATGCCTGGCCCTGCTGGAACAACAGCCCGTGGATCTGGCGGTGGTGGACCTGATCATGCCCGGAACCGACGGCATCCAGGCCATCCGCCACATCCGCACCCGTCATGGCGGGATCAAGCTGGTGGCCATGACCGCCGGCGACGACAGCCTGCCGGCCGAGATGGGATTGTCCTTGTCGTCCATGTACCGGGCCGACGCACTGTTGCGCAAACCCTTCGCCAATGACGTGCTGTTGCGCGCAGTGCGCGACCTGCTGGCCTGATCAGCCAGCCACCACGCGGCGCAGCACATGTTCCAGAATTTCCGCCAGCTTCCAGCGGTCACCCTCGGGCAGGGCGGCGATGGCGTCGGCCACCTGGTTGATGGGGTCCTGCCGCACCACCTCGAAGCCGGCCTCGGTCAAGTCCAGGCGCAGGGTGCGGCTGGCGCCGCTGCGCTGGACCAGCCCCTTGCGCACCAGGGCCGACACCGTCTGGCTGGCGGTGCCCTTGGTGGTGCCGTGATAGCCGGCAAAGCCGGACACCGTGCGCGAGGCCGCCGGCGCCTGCGCGAAATAGCGCAAGGCCGCCCATTGCGCCGGGTTCAACCCGGTGCTGAAGGCCTGGGCATTGGTGGCCTTGACGATCTTGGTCATCACCTCGGCCATGCCCCAGGCCGAGGGGCTGCGATCCAGTTGCTCGGATATGGCTTTCTGTCCCTTGACCTGTTGCACAAGAGAACGCTAAAGTTCGACTCGAAACTAACGCAGCTGGACCCGCTCTGTCCAGCCCTACCTCGACCCGAGCGTTGGTTTCCAATAGCGGGTGCCGTATCGCTCCGGCCGGCCGCGGCCGCTCTCCTCTCCTCGCGGTCGCGGCCAACCCGAATCTACCGCCCTGGTCCGACCTGTGGTAAGACTTGCAAGAAATCCATGTGGAGTCTCCATGGTTCTGGCTGATCGCGACAAGCTGGCGGACGAGGTGGTCCGCCGCTACTACGCGGAATTCCCGCGCCTTGTGGACCGGTATGGCCCCGAGGGCCAGGCCAAGTGCGTGGAAGACCTGAAATTCCACATCAGCTATCTGGACGGCGCCCTGGCGAGCGGCGAGCCAGCCCTGTTCCTGGATTATGTAGCCTGGTGCAAGGGACTGTTCGCCGGGCTGAAGATTGACGCCCAAGATCTGTACGGCACCCTGGTCGTGCTGCGCGATGCCCTGGACCAGCAGGGCGACGCCCCTGCCACCGCCATGGTGACCCAGGCGCTGGACAAATTCGACCAGATGACCGGCCTCGGCCCCAGCGAACTGACCGGCGCGGGCGAACTCGCCGCCCTGGCGCAGTCCTATCTGGACAGCCTGCTGCGCGGCGACCGCCAAGAGGCCAGCCGGCTGGTGCTGGCCGCCGCCGACCAGGGCGTTACGGTCCGCGACCTCTATCTGAAGCTGTTCCAGCCGGTGATGCGCGAAGTGGGCCGGCTGTGGCAAGCCAACCGGATCACCGTGGCCCAGGAACATTACATCAGCGCCGCCACCCAGATGGTGATGGCCCAGCTTTATCCCCGGATCTTTTCCCAGGCGCCCAACGGCAGCACCCTGGTGGCCACCTGCGTGGCCGGCGAGTTGCACGAGATCGGCATGCGCATGGTGGCCGACCTGTTCGAGATGGAGGGCTGGAACACCTTCTATCTGGGCGCCAACACCCCGCGCATGGGCGTGGTGCAGATGCTGGTGCAGGAAAAGGCCGACATGCTGGCCATCTCGGCCACCACCGCCTCGCGTATTCCGGCGGTGCGCGAGCTGATCGCCACGGTGCGCGCCACCCCGGCCTGCGCCCAGGTCAAGATCCTGGTGGGCGGCCGGCCCTTCCTGATGACCCAGGGCCTATGGCAGGGAGTCGGTGCCGACGGCTGGGCCGCCGACGCGGTGAATGCGCTGGCGGTGGCGGCGGACCTGACCGGCTCCTGCGCACGGCAGCGGGAGGGCTTGGTGTCATGAATGCGGAAAGCGCGATCACCGGCGTCATCCTGGAATGCGGTTCGGACGGCCGCATCCGCCGGGTGGTGCATGACGGCATCGGGCTGGCGAGCGACGAACTGGTGGGTAGCCCCTTCGGCCTGATGGTCGCCCCCAGCGACATGCCCAAGGCCCTGGACCTGCTCACCCTGACCCGCCAGACCGGGGCGCAGTTCGACTGGGAACTGCATTTCCGCCACCGCGACCAGCCGCTGCATGTGGCCACCGGGCTGGTGGAGCCTTCGCTGCTGGTGTTCATCAGCCCCTCGCCCGCCGACCTGAACCAGGTGGTCGAGGAGATGATGCGGATCAGCAACGACCAGACCAACCTGATCCGCAACCTGTACCAGAGCCAGACCGCGCCCAATGACAGCGTCTCGAACGTGCCCGCCATCGAGGAGATGATGCGGCTGAATTCGGAGTTCGCCAACATGCAGCGCGAGATGGCCCGCCAGAACGCCCGCCTGGCCCGCCTATCCGACGAAAAGAGCCTGCTTTTGGGCATGGCGGCCCATGACCTGCGCAATCCGTTGTCGGCCATCGCCGGCTATGCCGAACTGCTCGAAGTCACCGCCGCCGACCGGCTGAATGAGGCCGAGCAGCGCATGGTCAAGCATATGCGCAGTTCGGCCGCCTATATGGTGGGCATGATCGGCGACATCCTGTCCTTTTCCCAGGTGGATGCCGGCAAACTGGTGCTGCACCGCGAGGCCATTTCCCTGGGCGAGCTGGTGGACACCCAGATAGCCCTGAACCAGCTGCTGGCCGAGCGCGCCCAGGTCACGCTGGCCGCCGAGGCCGAGGCCGGCCTGCCAGTGCTGCAGCTGGACCGCTCGAAGATGACCCAGGTGCTGAACAACCTGATCAGCAACGCCATCAAGTTCAGCCTGCCCGGCACCACGGTGCAACTGGCCGCCCGGCGCGTCTCGGGCGGCGTCGAACTGGAAGTGGCCGACCAGGGCACGGGCATCCCCGAGAACGCCCTGGGCGGCCTGTTCCAGCCCTTCTCGTCCAGCACCCCGTCGCCCAGCGGCGAAAAGGGCACCGGCCTGGGCCTGGCCATCTGCAAGCGCATCGTGGACGGCCATGGCGGCTCGATCCGGGTGGCCAGCGCCATGGGCCAAGGCACCACCATGACCATCTGGCTGCCCTGCAACGATTGAGGGCGGCCCCTGCGCTCCGGGCGGGGTGCCCCTGCCGCGTCCCTGGCAGCCCCCTTGGTCGCCCCCATCTCTTGCCCCAGACCCACGGCAAGGAGAGCGAGAATGCCTCTGACCGAGCTGCTGTGCCATCTGGTCCGGGTGGAGCGGGACGCCCTGTCCGCCTATGACCAGGCCATCGCCAATCTGATCGACCGCGAGGCCAAGGAAATCCTGGTGGGATTCCGCGGCGACCACCAGCGCCACCTGGACAGCCTGACCCAGGTCCTGATCGCCCTGGAGAGGTCCATCCCGTCCGACGGCCATCCGTCGGCGCTGCCCCTGGCGGGACTGACCGGCCTGTCTGCCGGCATGGGCGCCGCCACAGGACTGGCGGCCATGGAAACCAACGAGGTGATCACCAACCAGGCTTATGACATGGCCCTGGCCGATCCCGACCTGCCCCCGGACCTGCGCGACAGCCTGCAGCAGCATCAGGCCGACGAACGCCGGCATATGGAGGGCATCCGCGACCTGCTGGCCGAGCGCAGCCCGGTCTCGCCTTTCCTGGACCTGGCGGCCACCCTGCAAGGCCAGGCCGCCTCCTGGTGGATCAACGGCCAGGGACGCTGACCCGGGAACATCTGGGCGGTTCGCGCATTGACCGAGGCATGGAACGCAAACGGAGGAGGACAAACATGCGTCCGCTGCTGGCCGCGACCGCCCTTTCCCTGATTCATCTGATCACCCCCTCCTGGGCGCAGCAGGGCGACACCCCGGTGGCGGCGCCGGGCCCTCTGGAGGCCGAGGTGCCCGAGCAGGGCGCCGCCCTCAGCGCAGACAGCATCATCCTGACCTCGGCCCAGCAACTGGCGGGCCGCACGGTGGTGGACGCCCAGGTCGAGGATGTGGGCACGGTGGAATATCTGCTGGTGGGCCTGCCGTCGGGCAAGATCCAATATGTGATGGTGGACCCCGGCCCCTGGTGGAACCTGAATGACGACCTGATCCCCATTCCCTGGGGCGCCATCAATACCGGGCCGGGCATGGACCTGGACAGTATCGGCCTGCGGGTGGCCGCCCGCGATCTCTCCAACGCCCCCAGCATCCCCGATGACCGGCTCGAGACCCTGACCGAGCCCACCACCATCCGCCGCATGGTCGAGTATTATGCCCCCCTGACCGGCGCCGCGCCGCAGCCCGAGGGCGCGGACGAGCCCATGGTGCTGATGGGCCGCCAGGTGACCAGCCTGCTGGTGCCGCCCACCCTGGCCAAGTCGGAAAATATCCGCGATGCCGAGGTCGAGCTGCCGGGTGGCGAGGATATCGGCGAGGTGGAAACGCTGATGATCGACGTGGCCCATGGCCAGGTGGCCTATGTGCTGCTGGAGCGCGAGAAGTTCCTGTTCGACGACATCATCCCGGTGCCCATGCAGGCCCTGCGCTGGGCGCCCGATGAGGACGAGCTGCAATTGGCCATCGGCGCCGAGCAGCTGGCGGAAATCCCGCGACTGGCCCCCGACGACGATGCGCTGCCGGCGGCGGTGCCGCCCCAGGAGCTGGCGGTGCTCTATGGCCGCTTCGGCCTGACGCCCTATTGGGAGCAGTTCGCGGCCCAACCGCAGACCGGCCAGCCGGAAGGCAACCCGGAGGAATAAACCTTCGCCCCATTGGCGCGGCCGGCCGGTCCTGGCATTATCCCCCGGCCAATCCAGGCAGGGAGGACAGGATGGACGAGACCAGGATCACCGGCCGGTTGGCCAATCTGGACATCGAGATCGTCAGCCGCAAGGCCGAGGGCGGCGACGGCGAGACCGTGAGCATCCGGATGACGGCCCAGCCCGGCTTCGAGGAGGCGGCCCGCGCCCTGCTGCCCGGCCTTGCCCCCCTGGCCGCCAACCCGCTTCTGGGCATGATGGCCGGCGCCGCCCAGGGCGGAAATCCCTTGGCCGCCAACCCCATGAGCGCCTGGATGCAGATGGCCCAGGCCGCCTGGCAGCCCTGGCTGAGCCTGATGCAGGCCAATCCCTTCCTGGCCAACCATCCCCTGTTGCCGCGCAAGGAGGGCAACTAGGCCATGCACATGCCCGCCGGCGCCTCGTACAAATTCGGCGACTGCACCCTGACCACCGTGGTCACGGCGCCGCCCTATTACGAGAACTGCTATATCGTGCGCCATGCCCCCTCGGGCACCCAGGTGATCGTGGACCCGGGATCGGACGCGGACAAGATCATCGGCCACGCCCAGGCCGGCGGCGGCACCGTGGCGGCGATCCTGCTGACCCATGCCCACCCCGACCATATGGGCGCCGCCCGCCCGGTGCAGCAGGCCTTCACTGCGCCGGTCAAGGCCCACCGCGACGAGCGCCCGATCCTGGAAGGGCTGGGCGAATGGAGCATGGCCCTGCTGGGCCGCTCGCTACAGGGCCCGGACGATGTGGAGCTGTTCCCCGGCGAACCCACCCTGGAGTTCGCCCCCGGCTTTTCCTGCAAGAGCATCTTCTGCCCCGGCCACACCCCGGGCGGCGTCACCTTCCTGTTCGACGGCTTCGCCCTGACCGGCGACACCTTGTTCGTTCAGAGTGTGGGCCGCACCGACTTCCCCGGCGGCGACCACGCCCAGCTGTCGGCCTCGATCACCCGCCTGCTGGAGCAGACCCCGGACGACACCCAGCTGTTCTCGGGCCACGGCCCCCA
>CAYOKN010000138.1:0-8419 GCA_964404545.1 uncultured Rhodospirillaceae bacterium
GGGCATCAAGAAGGGCATCGTGGAGCTGGCCGACGCCATCATCGTGAACAAGGCCGATGGCGATCTGGAAGCCGCCGCCGCCCGCGCCGCCCGCGACTATCAGAACGCCCTGCATCTGCTGCGCCCCGCTTCGGCGGCCTGGGCGCCGCCGGTGCTGCGCTGTTCGGCCCTGACCAAGCGCGGCATCGACGAGGTCTGGAACACCGTTCTGGCCTACCGTGATGCCAAGCAGGGCAGCGGCGAATTTGCGTCCCGCCGCTCGGACCAGGCCGCCGCCTGGATGTGGAACGAGGTGTCGGAAAGCCTGATGGCCAGCTTCCGCGGCCATCCCGCCATCACCGCCGCGCTGCCCGGCCTCGAGCGCAGCGTGGCCGGCGGCCGCTGCACCCCCACCGCCGCCGCCCGGACCCTGCTCAAGGTGTTCCTGGGCCAGGCCTAGCCCCCCGTCCGGCGCGTGTCGGCGTGCCTTTTGGCCATGAAAGATCACTGGCGCCCCGCCCTAATGCTGCCAAGATAGCGGGGCATCCTTTGGTTTCATTGCAGGGGGCCGGGCGCGCCATGATAGCGAATTTTCTCAAGGAATTCCGGGCCTTCGCGGCGCGCGGCAACGTGATTGACCTGGCGGTGGGCATCATCCTGGGCACCGCCTTCACGGGCATCGTGACCTCCCTGGTCAATGACGTGATGATGCCGCCGCTGGGCTATGCCATCGGCGGCATCGATTTCTCGAACTTCTTCATCACCCTGTCGGGCGCCGACTACGCCACCTTGGCCGAGGCCAAGGCGGCGGGCGCCACCACCATCAATTACGGCCTGTTCATCAATGCGGTGATCCGCTTCCTGATCGTGGCCTTCGCGGTGTTCCTGTTGGTCAAGCAGATCAACCGCCTGTCGGCCAAGCCCGCCGAGCCTGCCGCCAAGGAGCCGCCAGCGCAGGAAAAGCTGTTGGCCGAGATCCGCGACATCCTGAAAGCTCAATCGGCCAAGGAGGGCTGAGCCATGAAGAAATTCGCCATTGCTCTGGGCGTGGTCCTGCTGCTTCTGGTGGGCGCCGTGGTGGCACTGCCGCTGCTGGTGCCCGCCGAGACCATCAAGGACCGCGTGGTGGCCGAGGTGAACAAGGCCACCGGCCGGACCCTGACCGTGGCCGGCCCCATGTCGGTGACCGGCTTCCCGTCCCTGGGGCTGGAGCTGTCCGACGTGGCCCTGTCCAACGCGCCCGGCGGCCAGGCCAAGGACATGGTCAAGCTGGCCGGGCTGTCGGTGCAGCTGAAGCTGCTGCCCTTGCTGTCGGGCAGCGTGGAAGTGGACAGTTTCGTGCTGAAGCAGCCGCAGATCGCCCTGGAGGTGGACCGCCAGGGCCGTCCCAACTGGCAGTTCGCGCCCGCTGCGCCCGCCTCTGCCCCCGCCGCCGCCAAGCCGGCGGAGTCGGCTCCGGCCAGTGCCGGTGCCGGTGCCGGCGGCGGTTTGGCCGACCTGAAGCTGGGCCGCGTGGCCATCGAGGACGGCCGGCTGACCTATGTGGACCTGCGTTCGGGCGCCCGGCATGAGCTGAGCTCTATCGGCCTGGCTCTCAGCCTGCCGGGCCTGGACCAGCCGTTTGCTGCCGATGGCGGCCTGACCTGGAAGGGCAAGGCGCTGACCTTGGCCGCCGAGGTGGCCAAGCCCCGCGCCCTGCTGGACGGCCAGTCCTCGGCCCTGTCGCTGGCGCTGAAATCCGAGCCGGTCAGCCTGTCCTTCAAGGGCAGCGCCAGCCTGGCCAAGGCCCTGGCCGCCGAGGGCGCGCTGGACCTGTCCATTCCCTCTGTGCGCGGCCTTGCCGCCTGGGCCGGCGATGCCCAGCTGCCCGCCGGTGCCGGTTTCGGGCCCTTTACCCTGGCCGGCAAGCTGGCGGTGGCCGGTGACCGCTATGCGGTCAATGACCTGACCCTGGCCTTTGACCAGATCAAGGGCACCGGCGCCCTGTCGGCCGACCTGTCGGGCGCCCGTCCGGCGCTGAAGGCCAATCTGGCCGTGCCGATGCTGGACGTCACCCCCTATATGGGCGGCGGCGAGCCGTCCCAGTCCGGCGGCCAGGTCTCCACCGGCGCGGCGGCTCCGCCCAGCCCGGCGCAGCAGGCCAAGAACGGCGGCGGTGCCGGCGGCTGGTCCGACGCGCCCATCGACGCCTCGGGCCTGCGGGCGGTGGATGCCGACCTGACCTTCGCCGCCGAAGCCCTGAAGGCCGACGCCATCGAGGTGGGCAAGTCGAAGCTGCATCTGGTGCTGGTGAATGGCCGCGCCACCACCGACATCGAGGCCGGGCAGCTCTATGGCGGCTCGGGCACCCTGCGGGCGGTGGTGGACGGCTCGCGTCCCGGCGTGGGCCTGGATGCCAGCTGGAAGATCGCCGGCCTGCAGGCCGAGCCCTTCCTCAAGGCCGCCGCGGGCTTTGATCGCATCAGCGGCACCCTGGCCGCCTCCGGCTCGCTGGCCGGGTCGGGGCGCTCCGAGCGGGCGCTGGTGTCCAGCCTGGGCGGCAAGGGCGCGGTCACCTTCACCGACGGCGCCATCAAGGGCATCAACCTGGCGGCCATGCTGCGCAATGTGACCACCGCCTTCGCCGCCTCGGGCGAGCAGCAGAAGACCGACTTCGCCGAGCTGTCGGGCACCTGGACCATGACCCAGGGCATCCTGAGCAATGACGACCTGTCCCTGCAGTCGCCTCTGCTGCGGGTGGCCGGCGCCGGCACCGTCAGCCTGCCGCCGCGCACCCTGGACTATCGGGTCGAGCCCAGGGCCGTGGCCAGCATCGAGGGCCAGGGCGGCTCGAAGGATCTGGCCGGCATCACTGTGCCGGTGATCATCGATGGCAGCTGGGACGCCCCCCGCTTCCGCCCCGACCTGGCCGGCGCGCTGCAGAACAACCTCAAGGACCCCGGCAAGCTGCTGCAGGGCCTGACCGGCAAGACCTCGGCACCGGCGGACGGCCAGCAGGGCCAGCCGGCGCTGCCCATCAACCCGATGCAGCTGTTCGGGCGCTGATCCGCAAATGGAGGAATGGCGGGCGGTCCAAAGCCTGTCATTCCTTCGTCCCTTTTCATTCCCGTCACAAGGCGTTACTGTTGTTCACAGAACGTCTGACCGGCTGGTGTTTCAGGGTAAATGACCCAGGTAATTTCCGAAGAGGCGCTGAAGAGAGAACTCGTCGTCCTCTTCGGGCATATGCAGATGATTCGCAAGGAGCTGGCCGCCATCCAACCGGGCAGCGGCCAACCCGAGGATCATTTCGCCACCATGGCCGATCTCCTGGACGCCATCGTCGAGGAAACCGAGCGCGCCTCCGATTCCATCATGACCGCCGTCGAGGAGATGGAGGACATCATGGGCCAGGCCCGGGGCAAGTCCAAGGACCCCGAGGTGGTGGCGCTGCTGAACAAGGCCTCGGACCGGGGCAACTCCATCTTCGAGGCCTGCTCGTTCCAGGACCTGACCGGCCAGCGCATCACCAAGGTGGTCCGCACCCTGCAGTTCATCGAGGAACGCATCAATTCGGTGATCAGGGTCTGGGGCAAGGATGAGCTGGCCAAGGTCGTGGTGGACATCCAGGAGCACCAGGACGAATACAAGAAGTACCTGAACGGTCCCCAGCGCGCCGGCGTGGCCATCAGCCAGGAACAGGTGGACCAGATGTTCAACCAGGACGATATCGACAAGCTGTTTGGCTGAGGGAAGCGGCCCCGTTCGGAGCCCCGAAGGGGCGACTGGCGCATTGAGCGCCCGCGCGATCGTTCGCGCGTAAGCCAAGGGCGCGGAGCGCCCGCCCGGCGCTTGAGGGGCAGAAACGACTCTTTCTGCTTGACCAGAGGCTTTTGCGCCCGTAAAAACCCTGTCTTTCCCAGACCGAGCCGTTCGGAAAAGATTAAGAGGAATTTGTCATGGCCCGTCGTTGCTTCGTCTCCGGCAAGGGTGTGCTCACCGGCAACAATGTGAGCCACGCCAACAACAAGACCCGCCGCCGGTTCCTGCCGAACCTGCAGGTGACCTCGCTGATGAGCGACGCGCTGGGTCAGATGGTGCGCCTGCGCCTGACCACCAATGGCCTGAAGACCATCGAGCACAATGGTGGTCTGGATGCCTGGCTGCTGGGCACCAATGACAGCAAGCTGTCCGCCGAGGCCGTGCGCCTGAAGCGCCGCGTCGAGCGCGCCCAGGCTGCCAAGGCCGCCTAAGACTTTCCCGCGCCACGCTCGGGAATGGAAGAAGGCCGCGCCCCTCTCGGGGCGCGGCCTTCTCTTTTGCCCGTCCTGCCCCCATATGCCCCCCAGCCATCAACCACGGAGCGCGGGTGTCATGTCCGATCTGGAACGCCGCAGTCTGATCAAGGGGATCGCCAGCCTGCCGCTGGCCACCGTGCTGGCCACGCCCAGCCTGGCCCGCGCCGCCGCCGAGACCACCCGAACCGTCAAGATCACCACGGACGGCGGGCGCGAGGTGGCCGCCGCCGTGGCCATGCCCGCCACCACGCCGGCGCCGGTGGTGCTGCTGATCCATGAATGGTGGGGCCTGAACGACCAGATCAAGACCATGGCGGTGGAGTTCGCCGATAAGGGCTACATGGCCGTGGCCGTGGACCTGTTCGGCCGGGTGGCCACCGACCCCACCGAGGCCCGCGCCCTGACCCAGGGCGTGAAGCCCGAGGAGGCGCTGGACACCATGACCTCGTGGGTACGCTGGGCCCGGAACCACCAGGACAGCACCCGCAAGCTGGCCACCGTGGGCTGGTGCTTCGGTGGCGGCTGGTCGCTGAACACCGCCACAGCCGCGCCGGTGGACGCCTGCGTTGTCTATTACGGCCGCTGCAATCTGCCGGCCGAGCGCCTAGCCAAGCTGGAGGGGCCGGTCCTGGGCCATTTCGCCACCCAGGACAAGAGCATCAACGAGGCCATGGTGGGCGAATTCGAGGCCAATATGAAACAGGCCGGCAAGCCCTATAGCCTGCATTGGTACGAAGCCGACCACGCCTTTGCCAACCCCAGTGGCGCCCGCTATGACGCCGAGGATGCGCGCCTGGCCTGGTCACGCACCCTCGCCTTCCTGGAACAGCATTTGCGGGCCTGATGGGTGGCCCTTAGTTGACGCCGCGTTCAACCTGGTACTTGGCCTTCAGCTCCGCCACCTTGGCGGCGTTGGCGGCCATCCAGTCATTGAATTCGGCCACCAGGGCGGGATGCTTGATGCTGGACAGGTGGTAGTTGCTGCGGCTGTGCGGCAGGGCCGGATCGAACACCAGGCCGCCGGACTTGCCCTGCTGCTCCAGCGTCCAGGCCACCACGGCCACATTGGCATAGGCGCCATCCACCCGGCCCATCAGGGCCTGGCCCACCAGACCGGGGAAGGTGCTGTTTTCCTGCAGGGTCACCGATCCGGCCTTGATGCGGTCCATCCAATCCCAGGCGGTGAAGCCGCGCACCAGCCCCAGGGTCTTGACCGCGTCCGCGCCCAGGCCCTTGCGCGCCGGAGCCACATTGACGCCGTCGATATAGGCCACCACCGGCTGGGAATAGACCACCGACTTGCCGGCCTTCATGTCCGAGGACCACAGGGGATTGTCGGGATATTTCAGGTCCAGCTTGCCCTCGGTGAAGTCCTGGAACAGGCGCGAGACGGGCAGGGCCCGGTACTCAAAGCTGTGTCCCTTGTCCTTGGCGAAGGCATCCAGCAGATCGCGGGCAAAGCCGCTATAGGACTTGCCGTCCCAGCTGTATTGGGGAAAATATTCGATGTTTTCCACACCCACCACATAGGTGCCCGCCTGGGCGGGAAGGGCGGCCGCCAGGCCTGCAAGAATGGCGGCGGCGCCCAGGGTGATGCGGGCGAAGGCAGTGCGGGCGAACCGGATCATGGCAATGCTCCCTGATCGTCTGATTATGACGAACGTCTAGGTAGCATTGGACTCGCAGGAAATCCCGTGAAGCTCTGGTGAGACTCCGGTGACCAAACCGAGACTCCGCCCGATCCTACTCCGCCGCCTTGGGCGTCAGATAGGGGGTGATGTCCACCTCGTCGATCTGTTCCGGCTTCATGAACCGCTCGGCATAGTCCTTGTAAACGCCGCTGGTCAGGAACAGCTCGAACAGGTCCGCGTCGATATGGGCGTCCTTCTTCATGAAGGACATGATCTTGATGGCTTCCGACAGCTTTTTGGGCGCCTTGTAGGGGCGGTCGGCGGCGGTCAGCGCCTCGAAGATGTCGGCCACGGCCATGACCCGGGCCGGCACCGACATCTGCTCCTTGGTCAGGCCCATGGGATAGCCGGTGCCGTCCATCTTTTCGTGATGGCCGCCGGCCCATTCCGCCACCCGCCGCAGGTTCTTGGGGAAGGGCAGGGCGCGCAGCATCAGGATGGTCTGAACGATATGGTCGCTGATATGGAAGCGGTCTTCGTTGGTCAGGGTGCCCCGGGCGATGGCCAGGTTGTAGAGTTCGCCCAGATTGAACTTGTAGGCCGGCGGCTTCAGGTTGAATTCCGGGCGGTCGCCGGGCGGCGCCTCATAGGGCACCAGGTGTTCGGGCTTGTCGGCCAGCAGGGGCTCGACCACCGGCAGGGCCGGCTCCTCGGCGGGCAGGCGCTTCATCTCGTCATAGGATAGGCCGATGCGGTCGCTCAGTGTTCGGGTCCAGGTGATCCCGGCGATCTGCTTCAACCGCTCGACCTTATCGGGGGCCATGAACTCGCCGCCCACATTGCACTCGGCCACGAAGGCGAAGTCGGCGTCCAGCTGGGCGCAGCGGGCCGTGTACTCGGCGCGGGCCTCGGCCTCGGCTGTGCCGGCCATGATCTTCTTCAGGCATTCGATCTCGGCGTCGCGCTTGATCACCTCGAAGCGCATGCGCACCTCATGCAGGCGATTATAGATGGTCTCCAGCTTGGTGGCCTTGTCCACCACATATTCCGGCGTGGTCACCTTGCCGCAGTCATGCAGGCCGGCGGCCACCTCCAGCTCGTACCATTCTTCCTCGCGCAGCGAAAAGTCGCGGAAGGCGCCCTCATTGTCGTTCACCGCCGCCTCGCACAGCATGCGGGTCAGTTCCGGCACGCGTTTGCAGTGGCCGCCGGTATAGGGCGACTTGGCGTCGATGGCGTTCGCGATCACGTTGATGAAGGATTTGAACAGTTCCTTCTGGGCGTGGATCAGAAGCTGGTTGTCCAGGGCCACCGCCGCCTGGCTGGCCAGCGCCTCCACCAGCGGCACGATCTCGGGGTCGAAGGCCACCGTGGCGCCGTCGGGCAGCTTGCTGTTGATCAGCTGCAGCACGCCCACCACCTCGCCCTCGTAATTCTTCAAGGGCACGGTCAGGAAGGATTTCGAGCGATAGCCGGTCTTGGCGTCGAAGGCCTTGGGGCCGGAAAAATCGAAGCCCTCATAGTCGTAGCAGTCGGGGATGGTCACCGTCTGGCCGGTGATGGCCACATGCGAGGCCACGTTGTTGTGGTTTGGGTTGCCGTCGGTGTCCGTCAGCTTGACCGGCGGAAAGGGGATCTCCTTGCCCGTGGTGCCGCCCATGGCGATTCCCAGGGTGTCATTGCGCATGATCTTGAAGCGCAACCCCTCCTCGGTCTTCAGGTAAAGGGTTCCACCGTCCGCCGAAGCCATTTCCTTGGCATCCAGCAGAATCTTTTCCATCAACCGGTCGTGGTTTTGCTCGGCGGACAGGGCAATTCCCAATTCCACCAGCTTACGGAACCGCGTCTCCCGCAGGCTTTCCGTATTCTCCATTACGGACATGCGGTTTTTCCCTTCCCCACCACTTGCCGCCCATACCCTACTTCTTTTGATGGGGACGCGAAACCCCGTCGGCAAGGGGTGGAAAACGGCATTGACGGACGGGCTCGCATCTTTTGAGATGGGGGTTCCCTTCCTTCAAGGTTTCCCAAGCACATGCCCTTTGACTCGCTCCGAGAGTTCCTGGACCGCCTCGAGCGCGACGGACGCCTGGTTCGCGTGCGCGAGCCGGTTTCGACCCATCTGGAGATGACCGAGATCCAGACCCGCCTGCTGGCCGAGGGCGGCCCGGCGGTGCTGTTCGAGAACCCGGTGGGACCGGACGGCCAGCCCGCCGGCATGCCGGTGCTGGTGAACCTGTTCGGCACCGTCGAGCGGGTGGCCTGGGGCATGGACCGCGAGCCGGCGCAATTGCGCGAGGTGGGCGAGACCCTGGCCTTTCTGAAGCAGCCCGAGCCGCCGGGCGGCTGGCGCGAGGCGCTGGAGATGATGCCGCTCTTGAAGACCGTCCTGGCCATGAAGCCCAAGACGGTGAGCCGCGCTCCCTGCCAGGAGGTGGTGCTGACCGGCGATCAGGTGGACCTGTCGCGGCTGCCCGTCCAGGGCTGCTGGCCGGGCGAGCCGGCGCCGCTGATCACCTGGCCGCTGGTGGT
>CAYOKN010000139.1:0-8345 GCA_964404545.1 uncultured Rhodospirillaceae bacterium
CGGATGGCGTCGTGCAGGCGGCGCAGCAGGTCCAGGCGCCCATGGATGTCGCCCACCACATAAATCCGCTCGCCGTCGGGGACCCGATAGTCCTGCGCCATGCTGCTCCCTCGCACTGGTCAGACCATTTAACCGCCATTTCGTCCAGCGGAACACCTGTAGGAAGTGAGAGGGTCCACGCCTCCCCTTCCCCAACTCCCGCCGCCGGAGTAGAACTGCCTGCCTGCGGGTTTGGGGGAACCATGGTCACCGACATTTCCGTCGTCCTGTTGTCGCTGTCCGCGCTGCTGCTGGCGGCCGCGCTGGTGCAGCCATTGGCCCAGGCGCTGCGCCTGCCGCCCAGCGTGCTGCTGGCCGCCGTTGGATCCGGATTGGGCAGCCTGGCCTGGTTCGGGCTGCATGGGGGTCTCGCCCCTGCCGCCGAGCTGACCGAAGCCATGAACAGCCTGTCGCTGCGCTCGGCCACCTTTCTGATCGGCTTCCTGCCGCCGCTCCTGTTCCAGGCGGCGCTGACCATCGATGTGCGGCGCATGCTGGACGATGCCGCCCCCATCCTGCTGCTGGCGGTGGTGGCGGTGCTGGTGGCGGCCACGGTGGTGGGCGTGTCGCTGTCCTGGCTGTCTGGCATGCCGCTGGTGGCCTGCCTGCTGCTGGGGTCGATCATCGCCACCACCGACCCGGCGGCGGTCATCGCCATCTTCCGCGACATCGGCGCGCCGGCCCGCCTGACCCGGCTGGTGGAAGGCGAATGCCTGCTGAACGATGCCGCCGCCATCGCGCTGTTCACGGTGCTGCTGGCCATGCTGACCGGCCAGGGCCCGGTGGAGGCCGGCGAAGGCGTGGTGCATTTCTTCGTCACCTTCCTGGGCGGCATGGCCTTTGGCGCCCTGCTGGGGCGGCTGCTGATGCTGCTGGTGCCCCTGCTGCGCGGCATCGCGGCGGCCGAGTTCACCCTGACCCTTTCCGCACCCTGGCTGGCCTTCATCATCGGCGAGCACAACCTGCATGTGTCCGGCGTGGTGGCGGTGGTGGCCTGCGGCCTGACCTTCGCCGCCATGGGGCCGGGACGGTTCAGCCCCGGCAACTGGCACCAGTTGAAGGAAATCTGGGAACAGGTGGCGGCCATCGCCGGCTCGCTGGTGTTCATCCTGGCGGCGCTGCTGGTGCCGCCGCTGGTGGCCGACCTGACCTGGAGCGAGGCCGGGCTGGTGCTGGCGGTGGTGGCGGCGGCGCTGATCGCCCGCGCGCTGGTGCTGTTCGGCATGTTCCCGCTGCTGACCGCCGTCAGGCTGGCCGAGCGGGTCAGCCGCAGCCACCGCATGGTGATCCTGTGGGGCGGCCTGCGCGGCGCCGTCACCCTGGCCCTGGCCCTGTCGGTGACCGAGAACCGGCTGATGGACCCCGAGCTGAAACGCTTCGTGGCGGTGATGGCCACGGGTTTCGTGCTGTTCACCCTGTTCGTCAATGGCATCACCTTGCGCCCGGTGATGCGGCTGCTGCGGCTGGACCGGCTCAGCCCGGTGAACCAGGCCCTGCGCGACCAGGTGCTGGCCCTGGCCCTGGCCGAGGTGCGCGACGGCGTCACCGGCACCGGGCGGGCCTATGGCATCGGGCCGGGCGTGGTGACGGCCGTGGCGGGCGAATACGACCAGCGCGCCCAGCCGGCGGCGGGCACGCTGTCGGACAAGGATAGCCTGAACCTGGCCCTGATGGCCTTGGCGCACCGCGAGCGCGAGTTGATCCTGCACCATCACGGCCAGCGCACCGTGCCCATCCCGGTGGTGGAGCGCATGCTGCGCGATGCCGGGCGGCTGTTCGACGGCGCCCGCACCGAGGGCCGCCACGGCTATGCCCGGGCCGCCCGCCGGGCCCTGAGATTCAGCCGCACCTTCCGCCTGGCCCATTGGCTGCATCGGCGCGCGGGCCTGGACCGCCCGCTGGCGGCCCGGCTGGAGACCCGCTCCGCCACCCTGCTGGTGCATCGCCTGGTGCTGGCCGAGCTGCGCGACTTCGCAAGCCGCCGGTTGCAGCCGCTGCTGGGCGCCCGGGTGGCCGAGGTGGCGACCGAGGTGCTGGAAACCCGGCAGTCCGCCGTGCAGAGCGGCCTGGACGCCCTGCGCCTGCAATATCCCGACTATGCCGAGGCGCTGGAGCGCCGCTTCCTGCAGCAGCATGCCCTGGATCAGGAGCGGCGGCAGTATGACGCCCTGCGCGACGAAGGCGTGATCGGCGACGACCTGCACGAACATCTGCGCCGCTCGGTCAAGGCGCGCAGCCGCGCCGATGACCTGCCGCGCCTGGACCTGGGGCTGGACACGCGCAGCCTGATGCGCACCGTGCCCCTGTTCGCCGAACTGGACGACGCCCGCCTGGACCGCGTGGCCACCCTGCTGCGGCCCCGCTTCGCCGTCCCCGACGAGCGCATCGTGCGCAAGGGCGACCGGGGCGACGGCATGTATTTCCTGTCCAGCGGCGCCGCCGAAGTGCAGCTGGCGCAGCAGACCGTCTATCTGGGCCGGGGCGACTTTTTCGGCGAGATGGCCCTGTTGACCCGCCAGCCGCGTTCGGCTGACGTCAAGGCGCTGACCTATTGCCAGCTGCTGTTCCTGCCCGAGGACGAATTCCGCAACTTCCTGGCCGCCGATCCGGACCTGCGCGACCATATGGACCGCATCGCCTTCACCCGCCGTCAGGAGAACCGCGAACCGGCCGCCTGACCGTCCAACGCTGCCAGGGCGGCGTCGTGATGGAGGGTGAATACGGCCAGGTCGTCCGGGACGGTGAAGGCCCGCTGCGCTCCCTCGCGGATCATGACGAGCTGAGCCAGCAGCGCGACGCGCTGCTGGTCGGTCCGCGCATAGGGGGCCAGGTCGCCGATCACCTGGGCCAGTTCATCATCGCCATTGCCGATGGTCCGGAACACCACCAGGAGGTAAAGGATCAGCCCCAGCACGCTCTGGGTCACGCGGTCGCGCATGAAGCTGCGGATCAGCCGGGGACCGATCTGGCCCGCTGCCAGGGTCAGCACCACCATAGTGATGGACACCAGCCAGGAGCGGGCGGTTTCGGACCTGATTTCCGGCCCCAGGGCCAGAAGGGCCACCGCCAGGACGATGGCTGCCGCCCCCATCAGGGCCGGCACCGCCCACAAGCTCTTGCGCAGGAATTCCCAGTAAAGTCCGAACACCGCGTTCCCCTGTCCAGGCTCCCGGAATATGGGGGCGGGGACAGGGGCGTCACGCGGTTCTTAGGGAGAAGGCCGAAGCCTTCGATCAGGCCGAGCGGACGTCGACCAGGAAGTTCTGCACATAGTTGCGCAGGGCTTCCGCCTGGCGGGACAACTCGTTCGAGGCGTTCAGCACATCATTGGCCGCATGGCCGGTTTCCGTGGCGGCCTGGGTCACGCCCGAGATGTTGGTGGTGACCTCCTGGGCGCCCGCAGCGGCCTGTTGCACATTCCGCGCGATCTCCGAGGTGGCCGCGCCCTGTTCCTCCACCGCACTGGCGATGGTGGTGGCGATCTCGTCGATCTCGTGGATGGTCGAGCCGATGCCCTGGATAGCGCCCACCGCCTGGCCGGTGGCCGCCTGCACGCCCTGCACCTGCTGGGCGATGTCCTCGGTGGCGCGGGCGGTCTGGTTGGCCAGGTTCTTCACCTCCTGGGCCACCACGGCAAAGCCCTTGCCGGCCTCGCCCGCACGCGCCGCCTCGATGGTGGCGTTCAGCGCCAGCAGATTGGTCTGGCTGGCGATGTCGGTGATCAGGTTCACCACCTCGCCGATCTTCTGGGCTGCCGCGGCCAGGCCCTGAACGATCTCGTTGGTGCGGTTGGCCTCATCCACCGCGCTGGTGGCGATCTGCGACGAGCGGGCCACCTGGCGGGCAATCTCGGCCACCGACGAGGACAGCTCCTCGGCGGCGGAGGCGACGGTCTGCACATTGGTGCTGGCCTGCTCGGCGGCGGCGGCGACGGTAGTCGCCTGGCGGGTGGTTTCCTCGGCGGTCGAGGACATGGACGAGGCGGTGCTCTGCAGCTGGTTGGCGGCGGCACTGACCCCGTTCAGCACGGCAGCCACGGCCTGATCGAAGTCCTTGGTCAGCTGGTCCACCTTGGCGGCGCGCGCCTCGCGGGCGGCACGGGCCTTCTCCTGCTCGCCGGCAAGACGCTCGGCCTCGATCATGTTCTGCTTGAACACGTCCACCGCATGGGCCATCTCGCCGATCTCGTCCTTGTTCTCCTGGCCGGGGATGGTCACGGTCTTGTCGCCGGCGGCCAGCTGGCCCATCACCTAGGTCATGGCACTGATGGGGCCGGAGATGCCCTTGCCGATCATCCAGGCGAACAGGACGCCGATGGCCACGGCCGCGATGGACACCACGGTGACGATGGTCTGGGTCTTCTGGATGCCTGCGGCCGCCTGCGGGCCCAGGGTGTCCTGCTGCTTCAGCACCGTGAGCTTCATCTCTTCGGTCAGGCGCGCCACCTCGGGGCCCACCTTGTTCATGGTGCCAGTGATCTGCTCGTTGCGGGCGGTGATAGTGGTCACCACCTCCTGGAAGGCAGCCTTATAGAGCTTGGCATTTTCGGACACGGTTTGGGCCAGGGCCCGGCGGGTGGGGTTCTGCAGGCTGGCCAGCAGCTCGGTCTCGTTCTCGACGAAGGCGTCGAATTCGGTCCGGACCCGGTTGGCTGCGGCCTCGTCATTGTCCACCAGATAGCGGTTCACATAGAGACGCGCCAGCAGCAGGTTTCGCAGGGTCTCGCCGGCACGAAAGGCGGCCTCGGCATCATTGTCGCGATAGGCGCTCTGCATGATGCCCGACAGGTCCTTTTCCATCTGCGGGCCCAGGACGTTCAGGCGGTCGTCCACCAGTTCATTGCGCTTGGCCTGGTGCTTCACCACCGCCTCAAAGGCGGCCACATACATGTCCAGTTGGGCAACGATCTGGTCGGCCTTGGCGATCTCGGTCTTGTCGGTGATCAGCCCCTTGAAGTCCTCGGCCAGCTTGCGGGTCTGGGCGGCGTTCTCGCGCACACCCTTGATGGCCTCGTCGGAGCCGGTGCGCAGGAAGTTGATGGCGAAGATGCGGGTCTCCAGCATATTGGCCTGGACCCGGCCCGAGGCATTGGTCTGCCGCGCCAGTTCGCGATAGTCGGTGAAGTCGCTGCCGGCGCCCCCCAGCCCCATGACGCCAGACACGGCAACCACGGCCAGCAGGGCAAGCACCAGGCCGAAGCCGGTGGCGATCTTGCGCGCAATGCGAATATTATTCAGCCAGCTCATCTTTCCCCCCTCAGAACGGACCGCCTTGAGTCCTTAATAAAACAGTAATGAACCGTAATCGGCAAGTACGCCGAACGCAATTCACCCATGCAGAGGGAAAAATTCCAGACGCAGGAATGCGGTCAGGCAATTTCTGCCCCCCTTTCCTCGTCCCAGTCCCGAACCATACGCGCCTCGGCGGAAAATCATACCCGTCAAAGGTATGCGCGGCCGGTCCAAAGGTTTGGGGCGGCGCCCATGCGGACGCCGCCCCATTCCCTGTCCGCCCGAAGCCGCCGTCAGGCGGCGCGGATGGTGGCCACGAACTTGTCCACCTCGGTGCGCAGCAGGCTGGATTGGGTACCCAGCGAGCGGGCGGCGTCCAACACCTGGGTAGCGGCCTGTCCAGCCTCGCCGGCAGCCTGGGTGACGCCCACGATATTGCTGGTCACCTGGGCGGTGCCGGCAGCGGCCTGTTCCACATTGCGGGCGATCTCGCCGGTGGCGGCGGACTGCTCCTCGACCGCGCTGGCGATGGTGGCCGAGATCTCGGAGATCTGGTTGATGGTGCCCGAGATGTTCTCGATGGCCCGGACCGCCTCGCGGGTGGCCTCCTGCACCGAGGTGATCTGGCCGGCGATCTCGTCGGTGGCCTTGCCGGTCTGGTTGGCCAGGTTCTTCACCTCATTGGCCACCACGGCAAAGCCTTTGCCGGCCTCGCCGGCCCGGGCCGCCTCGATGGTGGCGTTCAGGGCCAGCAGGTTGGTCTGGCTGGCGATGTCGGTGATCAGGTTCACCACCTCGCCGATGCGCCCTGCGGCCACGGCCAGGCTTTCCACGATGGCCTTGTTGTGCGCCGCCTCGTCCACGGCGCGGCCGGCCACATTGGCGGCCTGCTGCACCTGGCGGCCGATCTCCTGGATGGACGAGGACAGTTCCTCGGCGGCCGAGGCCACGGTCTGCACATTGCTGCTGGCCTCTTCCGCCGCGCTGGCCACGGTGACCGCCTGGCGGCTGGCCTGCTCGGACACCGCCGACATGCTCTGGGCCGAGCCCTCCATCTGGGTGGCGGCCGAGGCCACATTGTCCACCACGCCCTGCACCGACGCCTTGAACTCGTCGGCCAGCTTGTTCATGGCGGCCCGCTTCTCGACCTCGGCCTGCTTCTTCTGCTCCTCCTGCTCGGCCTCCAGCTTGCGGGTCCGGATCAGGTTCTCCTTGAACACCTGCATGGTGCCGGCGATCAGGCCGACCTCGTCACCCCGGCCCACGCCGTAGATGTCCACGTCGGTCCGGCCCTCGGACAGCTTGCGCAGGCAGTCCACCGAATTGGCCAGCGGCTTGCTGATGCCCATCTGGGCCAGCAGGAAGCCCAACACCACGCCGCCAATCACGCCGCCGGCGGCCACACTCATCATCAACGCCTGGGCGGTTTCGGCATCGTTGGAGGCCTGGGCCGAGATGGTGTCGGCCTTCTTGTCCGCATAGAGCGAATAATTGCGCACCGCGCCCTCCAGCACGGCTGCTGCCTTGCGGCTCGCGATGGCCGAGTCGCGAATCACCTGCTGCGCTTCCGAGGTCTGCACCTGGCCGCCCAGTTGGCGCGCCTTCTCCAGCGTGTCCTTCAACTCGCCCGAATAGCCGGCATAGGCCTTGTCCACCTCGGCCAGAAGCTTGGCCTGCTCCGGGTCGGCGGTGCGCTTCAGGGTGGCGATCTTGTCTTCCAGGCTTTTGCGCTGGTCCGCCATCAGCCCTTCCACTTCCTTCAACTCCTCGACGGACGGATTGGCGGCGACGCGGAACTCGCCGCGATTCAGACGAATCACCTCCTGGTTCAGGCGCGCGCCATTTACCGACTCCATGCCGGCCAGTTCAATTTCGTCCGTGGCCCGGGACAACTCGCTCAGCTTGGTCACGCCGGTGGCTCCCACCACCACCGTCACCAGGGACATCAAGCCCACCAAGAGCAAGAGTTTGTAGAGAATTTTCAGATTGCTGAGCATCGGACTGCCTCCTCGTGCCACTGATCCCGGTCGTGACGACAAACTGCCCCGTCGGGCCGACCTGAACATTGACCCCGGTCAACGGTGAGCCACAATATTTGCAGCAGCCATCCAAATATCGCCTGGAATTTCTTATAATTAAGGCTTACGAACGACAGCGAGCACACTTCAGGACCAACCCTTGGTCCCAAGGACGCAAATGCCCCCTCAGCGGCGCGGCTTGGCCCGGTTGGTGGGTTCCGCCTGCAGGGGATCATCGGGCCAGTAGTGCTTGGGATACTGGCCCTTCATGTCCGCCTTCACCGCCTTGTAGCTGCCGGCCCAGAAGCCGGCCAGGTCCTTGGTCACCTGCAAGGGGCGGTGGGCGGGGCTGAGCAGGTGCAGGAGCACCGGCACCCGGCCGCCGGCCACCCGGGGGGTGTCGGCGCAGCCGAACATCTGCTGCAGCCGCACCGCCAGCACCGGCTCGTCGCCGGCATAGTCGATGGGCAGACTGACGCCCGAGGGCACCGCCACATGGCTGGGCGCCAGTTCGTCCAGGCGGCGCTGCTGTTCCCAGGGCAGCATGGCCTTCAGGGCCTGGGTCAGCGGCAGCTTGGCCAGATGGGCCTTGCGGGTGACGCCCTCCAGGAACGGCCCCAGCCAATCCTCGATCCCCGCCAGCAGGGCGGCATCGGACAAATCGGGCCAGTCCTCGGGCTGCAGCCGGCGCAGGAACTCCACCCGGGCCTGAAAGCGTCGGGCCTCGTCGGTCCAGGGCAGGCAGTCCAGCCCCATCTGGCGGATGCCCTCGGCCATGGCGGCGACGGCCAGGGCGGGGTCCAGCCGGGCCAGCGGCTCGTCCTTCAGCACCAGGGCGAACAGGCGGCGCTGCTTGCGCGCCAGCACCGCCTGCTCACGCCCGTCCCAGCGCACCACCGGGCCGGTGGTGATCTGGTCCTCAAACTCGTCCTCGATCTCGGCCAGGGTCAGGGGGGCTGCCAGCCAGATGCGGGCCTGCTGCCGGTCGCCGTCCAGATGGGCGACCGCCAGCCAGTCGCTGGCGGCCATGGGCTCGGCCTCGGGCAGCACCGCCCCG
>CAYOKN010000140.1:0-8276 GCA_964404545.1 uncultured Rhodospirillaceae bacterium
CGCGACACCAAGCGCGTGGATCCCAAGGTGCTGGTGGTGGCGCCCATGTCCGGCCACTATGCGACCCTGCTGCGCGGCACGGTCGAGGACATGCTGCCCGACCACGACATCTATATCACCGACTGGGTGGACGCCCGCGAGGTGCCGGTCAGCCGGGGCGGTTTCGAC
Source organism: uncultured Rhodospirillaceae bacterium (assembly GCA_964404545.1). GTDB lineage: Bacteria > Pseudomonadota > Alphaproteobacteria > Rhodospirillales > Magnetospirillaceae > CAYOKN01. The sequence goes on from CAYOKN010000140.1 coordinate 169, forward strand.
CTGGACGACTATATCGACTATGTCCGCGAGTTCCTGACCATCCTGGGCCCCAACACCCACGTCCTGGCGGTGTGCCAGCCGTCGGTGCCGGTGCTGGCGGCGGTGTCGCTGCAGGCCGAGGAAGACTGCCCCTACCAGCCCGCCTCCATGACCCTGATGGGCGGCCCCATCGACACCCGGGTGAACCCCACCAAGGTGAATGAGGTGGCCCACAAGAACGAGTTCATCTGGTTCGAAAAGAACGCGGTGTACACCGTCCCCAGCAACCACCCGGGCCGCGGCCGCAAGGTCTATCCGGGCTTCGTCCAGCTGGTTTCGTTCATGAGCATGAACATCGACCGCCACATGGATGCCCATGTGAAGCTGTTTGAACATCTGGTTGAAGGCGACGGCGACTCGGCCGAACAGCACCGCGATTTCTATGACGAATATCTGGCCGTCATGGACCTGCCGGCGGAATTCTACTTGCAGACCATCAAGGCGGTGTTCCAGGATCACTCCCTGCCCTGTGGCACGTTCAACCACCGTGGCCGGATCGTGAACCCCGCCGCCATCACCCAGACCGCCCTGATGACGGTCGAGGGCGAGCGCGACGACATCACCGGACCCGGCCAGACCCAGGCTGCCCACGACCTGTGCGCCAATATCCCGGCCCACATGAAGCGGCACCACCTGCAGCCCAAGGTCGGACATTATGGCGTGTTCCACGGCCGACGCTGGCGCGAGGAGATTCTGCCCAATGTCCGGGACTTCATCCGGTCCAACGATGCCGTTCTGGGAAAGAAAACCCTTAGAGCGGTTGACACCTGCCGAGTGGGAGTCGCTGTGTGACGGATGCGGCCGGTGCTGCCTGCACAAGCTGCAGGACGAGGACACCGGCCAAGTCCACTATACGGACATCGCCTGCCGCGAGTTGGACCTGCAGCGCTGCAGCTGCAAGCACTATCCCACCCGCCGCGACTATGTCCCCGACTGCGTCCAGCTGACCGCCGACCAGGTGGGTCAGCTGGCGTGGCTCCCCTCCACCTGCGCCTATCGGCTGGTGGCCGAGGGCAAGCCTCTGCCCTGGTGGCATCCCCTGGTGTCGGGCGATCCCGAAACCGTCCATCTGGCCGGCATGTCGGTGCGCGGCCGCGCCGTGCCCGAGCGCAAGGCTGGCATGGTCGAGGACCATATCGTCACCTGGCCCGAATGAAGGCACCATGACCGCCGACCTGACCCTGACCCTGGATGGCCGGGTGTTGCCCATTGCCGTGCGCCGCAGCGCGCGGGCGCGGCGGCTGTCCCTGCGGCTGGCGCCCGATGGCGACGGGCTGGTGGTGGTGCTGCCGGCTCGCGCCACGCTGGCCGATGCCCTGGCCTTTGCCCAGAAGCACGGCGACTGGGTGCGCTCTCGGCTGGCCGCCCTGCCGCCGCGCCAGCCGTTCGCGCCGGGACAGATGGTGCCGCTGCTGGGCGCCCCCCATGTGCTGGTGCACCGGCCCGAGGCGCGGCGCGGCGTCTGGATCGAGAATGGCGGCATTCATGTGTCCGGCCATCCGGACCATCTGCCGCGCCGGGTGGGTGATTTCCTGAAGGCCGAGGCCCGGAGCCGCATCGCGCCGCGGGCCCAGGCCATGGCGGCGCGGCTGGACCGCAAGGTGGCGCGGATCACGGTCAAGGACACCCGCTCGCGCTGGGGCAGCTGTTCCAGCGCCGGGGCGCTGGCCTTCTCCTGGCGCCTGGTGATGGCGCCCGAGCCGGTGCTGGATTATGTGGTGGCCCATGAGGTGGCGCATCTGGTGGAGATGAACCACAGCCCACGCTTCTGGGCCCAGGTGGCGCGGCTGGTGCCCGACCTGGACCAGCCCCGGGCCTGGCTGAAGCGCCACGGGCCGGGCCTGCACCGCTATGGCTGAGCGCCGCTTCCCCCGCCCTGAAAGTTTCCCCGTAGCCATGCTGCTGACCGCGCTGGTGGCGCTGGGGCCGCTGTCCACCGACCTCTATCTGCCCAGCCTGCCGGCCATGACCCGCCAATTCTCGGCCAGCGTGGCCGAGATGCAGCTGACCCTGTCGCTGTTCATGGTCGCCTTCGCTCTGGCGCAGTTGGTCTATGGGCCGCTGTCCGACCGCTTCGGGCGGCGCCCGGTATTGCTGGCCGGGCTGCTGGTCTATCTGCTGGGCAGCGGCCTGTGCCTGCTGGCCGACAGCATGGCGGCGCTGATCCTCGGGCGGGTGGCCCAGGCTCTGGGGGCCTGCGCCGGCCCGGTGCTGGGCCGCGCGATGGTGCGCGATGTGTTCCCGCGCGACCAGGCCGCCCGGGTGATGAGCTATATGGCCGCCGCCATGGCCCTGGCCCCGGCGGTGGCGCCGCTGCTGGGCGGCGTGCTGCAGACGGTGTTCGGCTGGCAGGCCAATTTCGTGGCGCTGATGGTCTATGGCCTGGGGCTGGTGGGGTTGGTGGTGCTCTATCTGGGCGAGACCAACCGGCACCGCAATCCCCTGGCCACCCGGCCGACGCAGATCGCCGCCAATTACCTTGCGCTGCTGCGCGACCGCAATTTTACCGGCCATCTGGCCATCAATGCCGCCGCCTTCGGGGCGCTGTTCTCCTTCATCTCGGGCTCAAGCTTCGTGCTGATCCAGGTGTTGGGCATGGCCGAGGACCGGTTCGGCCTGGCCTTCCTGGGGGTGGTGCTGGGCTATATCGCCGGGGCGGTGCTGTCGGGCCGGCTGGGCCGGCGGCTGGGGCTGGACCGCATGCTGATGCTGGGCAATCTGGCGGCGGTGGCCGGCGGGCTGCTGCTGGCGGGCCTGTCCTGGGCCGGGGTGGCCCAGGTCTGGGCGGTGGTGGCCCCCACCAGCCTGTTGTTCCTGGGGGTGGCCATGATCTTGCCCAATGCCACCGCGGCGGCCATCGCCCCTTATCCCACCATGGCCGGCGCCGCCTCGGCCCTGCTGGGCTGCATCCAGATGGGCGCCGGCGCCCTGGCCGGCTGGATCGTCAGCCTGACCTATGCCGGCACCAGCCACGCCATGACCACGGTGATGGCCGCCTGCACCCTGCTGGCGGCACTGGCCTATGGGGTGGTGCGAGGCAGACGCTAGAATTCACCCACGACGGCCGCTTTCCGTCAAACCACCTCGTCCAACTCGGGCGCCGGCAGGGCTTCGGGGGTGTCGTCCAGCAGCTCTGGGGGCAGGGATTTGGCGGTCTTGGCGCCCATGCCTTTCAACAGTTCCACCTGCCGCACCAGGTTGCCTGTGCCGTTGGTCAGCTTGTTCATGGCGGCGTCATAGGTCTTGCGGGTGCTGTCGAACTGGCTGCCCAGCTTCTGCATGTCGCCCACGAAGCCCACGAACTTGTCATAGAGCGCACCGGCGCGCTGGGCGATGGCGTCGGCATTGCGGTTGCGGCGCTCCACCTGCCAGACATTGCTGACCGTGCGCAGGGCCATCATCAGGGTGGTGGGGGTGCCGATGGTCACATTGTTGGCGGCGGCGAAGGCCGTCAGGTCCGGCTCCTGCTGCAGGGCGGCGGCCAGCGCGCCTTCGATGGGCACGAACATGATCACATAATCCAGGCCCGAGCCGATGGCCTGCTGATAGTCCTTGGAGCCCAGGGTCTTGATATGGGCGCGCAGGCTGGACAGGTGGCGGGCCAGGGCGGCGGCGCGCTCCACGTCGGACTCGGCATTGACGAAGGACTCGAAGGCGGTCAGCGACACCTTGCTGTCGATGACGATGCGCTGGCCGCCGGGCAGGTTGACGATGACGTCGGGGCGCAGTCGGGCGCCCTCTTCGGAATTGTGGCTCTCCTGGGTGACATATTCCTCGCCCTCGCGCAGGCCGGACTGTTCCAAAATGCGCGCCAGCACCATTTCGCCCCAGGCGCCCTGGGTCTTGGAATCGCCTTTCAGGGCCTTGGTCAGGTTGTGGGTCTCCGAGGTGATCTTCGCACTGGTTTCCGACAGGCTGCGGATCTGCTCGGCCAGCGTGGCGCGCTCCTTGGCGCTTTCCGTCTGCGCCGCCTGCAGCCCCTGCTGGAATTCGGCCAGCTTCTGGCGCAGCGGCGACAGCACCAGGTCCATCTGGTCCTTGTTCTGCTTGGCGAAGCTCTCGCCATGGCGCTTCATCACCTCGTCGGCCAGCAGCTTGAATTCCTGGGTCATGCGCTCCTTGGCGTCGGTCAGCAGGGCCAGCTTCTCGTCGGCTTTGCGGCGCTCCTGCTCCAGGGTTTCCTGCAGCCGGGCCCGCTCGGCCTTCAGCTCGGCGCCAGCGCGGCGCTCGGCCTCCAGTCCGGTGCTGGCCTGGGCCAGGCGGTCGGCCAGCGACTCCGCCTCCTTGCGGGCATTGGCCAGTGCCTCGCGGGCGGCGGCCAATTCGGCTTCGGCGGCGGCCTTCTGGTCCTTCAGCAGGTCGGCCAGGCGGGACTTTTCGGCCAGCTCCTGGGTCAGCTCGGTCAGCCGGCTGGCCTTCTGCTCCTCGATGGCCAGGCGGCGTTCGGCCTCGGCCTTGCCGTCACGCAGCCGGGCCAGCTCGGCCTCGGCGGCGCGCAGCCGCTCCTCGGCCTCGGGCGCGTCGGCGGGCGTCGAGCGGCGCAGAACCAGCCCCACCACCAGGGCGGCAAGCACGGCGATGACGGCGGCGACGGCGATGCTGAGCAGATCCATGGTTCCCCCCTCGGACGAAATCGGGCCGGAGTATAGCCGAGGCGGTCCGCCGGAGGGAGTGCGCCTTTCGCGTGCCGGTGCCGGAAGTCCATGAAAGCCTTGCGGGAATCGTCACCACAAGTTGCGCCGAGGCGCCGAAATATGTCGCATGCGCGGAGTGATTTGCTGATAATTCCCCTCCATTCTCACTTGCCGTGCCGGTGCCGTGACCACTCAGCCCCAACCTGTTTCCCTGGATCGTCCCGTGGAGAGCCTGAACGCTGTATGGCTGGCGCAGGTGGTGGAAGGCTCGCCGGTGCCCATGCTGGTGATCGACGCTCAGCACCGGGTGGTCTTGTGGAATCGGGCGCTGGAGCTGGTCAGTCAGACCCCCGCCGCCGAGGTGGTGGGCACCACCCGCTCCTGGGCGCCCTTCTATGTCCATGAACGGCCGATCATGGCCGACCTGATCGTGGATGGCTGCCTCGAGGACGGGGTGGGGGTGCACTATGCCGGGAAATGCCGTCCGTCGCAGACCATCGCCGGTGCCTGGGAGGCCGAGGACTTTTTTCCCCATTTCGCCGAGGGCGGCAAATGGCTGGCCTTCACGGCGGCCCCCTTGCGCGATGGCCAGGGCCGCATCGTCGGCGCGATCGAGACGCTGCAGGACATCACCGTGCAGAAGACCACCCAGCAGGCGCTGGAGCGTGAGGCCACCCACGACGCCCTGACCGGCCTGGGCAACCGGGTGCTCTTGCAGCGGAGCATGGAGCAGGCCCTGGCCCATGCCCGGCGCGAAGGCCTGCTGATGGCCGTGGTCTTCATGGATCTGGATAATTTCAAGATCATCAACGACACCCTGGGCCACAAGGTGGGCGACGAGATCATCCGCGAGGCGGCGCGGCGCATCACCGGCTCGGTGCGGGCCAGCGACACGGTGGCGCGGATCGGCGGCGACGAGTTCGTGGTGCTGCTCTATGCCCCCGACAGCGAGACCGCCATCGCCGAGGTGATGCAGCGCCTGATCGACGACATTTCGCAGCCCATCCATGTGGACGGCCAGGCGCTGTTCGTGGGCTGCTCCATCGGCACGGCACTCTATCCCCGTGACGGCGAGGACGCCGCCACGCTGATGATGAATGCCGATGCCGCCATGTACCGCTCAAAGGAATCCGGGCGGAACATGTTCCATTTCTTCGCCCAGGAAATGAATGACGCCGCCAATGAGCGTCTGCGCCTCAGCCGCGACTTGCGCTTTGCCGTCGAGCGGGGCGAGTTGGTGCTGCACTACCAGCCGCAGGTGTCGCTGGAAACCGGCCAGGTGGTGGGGGCCGAGGCGCTGTTGCGTTGGCGCCATCCCACCGACGGCCTGTTGCCGCCGGCGCGCTTCATCCCGCTGGCCGAGGACAACGGGCTGATCGTGCCCATCGGCCGCTGGGTGATGGAGCAGGCCTGCCTGGAGGCCAAGCGCTGGAGCGCCCTGACCGGCCGCGAGCTGCGCCTGTCCCTGAACCTGTCGCCGCGCCAGTTCCGCCAGGACGCCCTGGTGCAGGAGGTGGCCCATCTGGTGGAGCTGCTCGGCGGCTCGCGGGTCTGCCTGGAGCTCGAGGTCACCGAGAATATGGTGATGCAGGACCTGCAGCAGGCCGCCGAGGTGATGCACGAGCTGCGCGCCCTGGGCGTGCGCATGTCCATGGACGATTTCGGCACCGGCTATTCCAGCCTGGGCTATCTGCGCAGCTTCCCCTTCGACCTGATCAAGATCGACCGCAGTTTCATCACCGAACTGGGCAGATGCCAAGGCTCGGAGGCCATCGTCCGCGCCATCATCGCCATGGCCGGCCAGCTGGGCCTGGAAGTGATCGCCGAAGGGGTGGAAACCCCGGCCCAGGGTTCGTTCCTGCTGCGCGAGGGCTGCGGCATGGCCCAGGGCTTCCATTTCGGCCGCCCCATGCCCGCCGAGGACTTCCGCAAGGCACTGGTGGCTTAGGGGGGCGTCGGTCCTAGCCCCGTGCTTCCAGCGATCGGATGATGTGGTCGGCCAGCATGTCGGCGGCCTTGGATAGGGTGCCGGGGGCGCGGTAGAGGGCGATTTCCGTGTCGGCCAGCTCGGGGAAGCCGCCTGCGGCATCCAGAATCAGCATTCCGCCCGCCACCATCTCCTTGGGCAGCACGGTCACGCCCAGGCCGGCGCGCACGGCGGCCTGCACCCCGGCCAGGCTGGGGCTGGTATAGACGATGCGCCAGGGCTGGCCCGCCGCTTCCAGGGCGGCGATGGCGCGGCGGCGGTAGATGTCGGGATTGGGCGCCAGCACCAGGGGCAGGGGCTGGCCCGGCGCCAGCCGCAGGCGCTGGGCACCGGCCCAGACCAGGGGCTCGCGCCAGACCTTGATGCCGCCGGCCTCGCCCTGGGGCTCGCGCTTGCACAATACCAGGTCGTACTGGCCCTTGGAAAAGCCGTCCAGCAGATTGACCGTGAAGTCGCAATTGACCTCGAGCCCCACCTGCGGATGGGCGCGGGCAAAGCGACTTAGTACGTCGGGCAGATGCAGGGTGGCGAAGTCCTCGGGCGTGCCCAGGCGCACCACGCCGCCCACATCGGTCTCGGTCAGGCGCACCCGCGCCTCGTCGGCCAGGGCCAGCATGCGCCGGGCATAGGTCAGCAGGATCTCGCCGTCGGCGGTCAGATCCAGGCCGCGCCGGTCGGGGCCGAACAGCCGTTTGCCCAGTCCGTCTTCCAGCCGCTTGATCTGCAGGCTGACGGTGCTTTGGGTGCGCCCCAGCCCGGCCGAGGCCCGGGTGAAGCCGCCATGGTCCACCACCGCCACGAAGGCGCGCAGCAGGTCCAGGTCAAAGGGCGGCAGAGGCGTGGGCATGGGGGGCTAGAACTTCTCGGGCCGCATGACCTGTACGTCGGTCAGGAACAGAATCATGGCATAGTTGCGGTAATAGGCCTGGGCCACATGGTCGGCGATGGCCTGGGCGGTGGCTTCGTCGCACACCACCTCGACCCGGATGTTGCTGGAGGCATCCCAGGAGCCGCCGCGGACGCCGCGGCTGCCCTTGCCGCGGGCTTCGGTGATGGTGTAGCCGTGCGCCCCCAGCCGGTCCAGGTCCGCGGTCAGGAACTGCTCGAGGGCGGACTCGGTGACGATGGTCACCAGCTTGCGGTCATGGGGCTGCATCAGCCAAATCCTTTCTCGGCCAGGGCGTGGTAGAGGGGAATGCCCACCAGGATATTGAAGGGAAAGGTTATCCCTAGAACGGCGGTCAGCGAAAGGGTCGGATTGGCCTCGGGCACCGCCAGGCGGATGGCTGCCGGCGCGGCAATGTAGGAGGCCGAGGCCGCCAGGGTGGCCAGCAGCACCGTGCCGCCCAGGGACAGGCCCAGGGTCCAGCCCAGGGCGGTGCCGATGACCGCGCCCACCAGCGGCATCACCAGGCCGAAGCCGGCCAGGAACAGGCCATGCTTGCGCA
>CAYOKN010000141.1:0-8269 GCA_964404545.1 uncultured Rhodospirillaceae bacterium
GGCTGCCCATGCCCGCCTGCACCAGCCCGGCGGTCAGCAGCCAGCCCAGCGCCGCGTAGAGCAGGCCATGGGCCAGGGACTGCAGCGGTGCCACCTCCATGTCGCGCCAGGCCAGCACCAGCCATCGGGCGGTGTCCTCGGCGGTGACGTGGCGGATGGGCGGGTGGGCGAAGTCGTCGAGGGCCGGGCGGGTGGTGGACATGCTGCGCCTCCTGGTTGGGGGATTGGCCAGTCTGCGGCAGCCCTGGCCAGTGCGGGGAGGGGCTCTTCCGGGATACCTTTTTTGCCCCGTGCCTCCCCCACAAACCAAAGAACCGGACCCGGCACCCTTCCCAACCGGCGCAGCAGCGCCCACCTGCAAGGGAAAGCAGTGACACACAGGGGGAGAGCGCCCATGCGAGTTCGGACCGGCAATCGCCTGCTTGCCCTTGGGCTGGCCGCCGTGGCGGTGACGCTGTACGGCCTGGCGGCGCTGCGCATCGCGGGACAGCTGGGATGAGCACGGCCGCCGTGCTGCCGCATGTGACGGCGGGGCTGAACGCCCTGGCGTTGCTGCTCCTGCTGGTGGGCTTTGGCCTGATCCGCAGTGGCAACCGGGCCGCCCATCGCGCGGTGATGCTGGCAGCAGTGGTCGCCAGCGGCCTCTTTCTGGCGGTCTATGTGGTCTATCACTTCACCGCGCCCATCTTCGTGTTCCAGGGCCAGGGCTGGGTGCGCCCGGCCTATTACGCCATGCTGATCAGCCATGTGGTGTTGGCGGCGGCGGTGACGCCGCTGATCGCCCTGACCCTGTGGCGGGCCTTGCGCGGGCGCTTCCCGGCCCATCGCGGGCTGGCCCGCTGGACCCTGCCCATCTGGCTTTATGTGTCGGTTACCGGTATCGCGGTTTATTGGATGCTCTACCAGACCGACTGGACGGCGGCATGAGCCGGCGCGAGGTGATGATCCCGCCCCTGGCCGGCGAACTTCGGGGCTGGCTGCTGCTGGGGGCCGGAGCCCTGGCCGGGGCGGGCGGGCTGGCGCTGCTGCTGGCCCTGTCGCGCAGCCCGGGGGCCGAGGCCTGGATGCCCTGGGACCTGTCCCGTTTCTTCCGCACCGCCCTGGTGACCCATGTGGTCTTTGCCTTCGTGGTCTGGTATCTGGCCCTGTTGGGCGGGCTGGGCGCCTATGTGGCCGCCCGCGCACCGGGCGGATCGCGGCAGGGGGCGTCCTGGTCGGGGGTGGCCGGGCTGGCGCTGGGGGCGGCGGGCAGCCTGCTGCTGCTGGGCGTCACCCTGGCCAATGCCGGCGAGCCCTCGCTGAACAACTATGTGCCGGTGCTGTCCACGCCGCCTTATTACTTGGGCCTGCTGCTGGTGGGGCTGGGGGTGGCGGTGACCCTGCCGCGCCTGGCGGTGCTGGGGCGGGGGCTGCTGCAGCCCTTGCCCTTCGGGGTGGCGGTTTGCGGCGCCTTGCTGCTGCTGGCCTTGGCCTGCATCGGTCTGGCCCTGGCCGCCAAGCCGGCCTCCCTTCCGCTGGCGGGCTATAATGAGGAACTGTTCTGGGGCGGCGGTCATGTGCTGCAGTTCTTGAACACCGGCCTGCTGCTGATCTGCTGGCAGGTTCTGGGCGGGCGTCTGGACGGTCAGCCGCCGGCCGGGCCGGCGCTGTTCCGGCTGCTGATGGCGGTGCTGCTGGTCTCGGCGCTGCCGGCGCCCCTGCTCTATGCCCTGTATGATCCCCTGGCCGCCGGCCACCGCGAGGCCTTCACCCGGCTGTACTGGATCGGACTGCCGGTGCCGCCGCTGGTGCTGTCGGCCCTTGTGGCGCGCCGTCTGTGGGCCACCCGCACGGCCTGGCGCGATCCGGCCTGGCTGGCCTTGGCCCTGTCCATCGCCGTGTTCGGGCTGGGCGGGCTGCTGGGCTATCAGGCTGACGGCACCGACACCCGCACCCCGGCCCATTATCACGCGGTGATCGGCGGGGTGAATCTGGGCTTCATGGGCCTGCTGCTGACCGTGCTGTTGCCTGCCCTGGGCCGGGCGCCGCGCGCCGGCTGGGTGCTGCTGGCGCAGTTCTGGCTCTATGGGGTGGGGCAGGGGCTGTTTTCGCTGGGCATGTATGTGGCCGGCGCCGCCGGGGTGCAGCGCAAGACCGCAGGCGAGGCCCAAGGCCTCGATTCCCTGGAAAAAGTGATCTCCATGGGCCTGACCGGCCTGGGCGGGGTGGTGGCGGTGCTGGGCGGCGTGCTGTTCGTCTGGACTCTGCTGCGCTGCCTGCTCGGCCGTCCCGCCGTGCGGGTGACCGGGCCGCCGGCAGGGCTGGAAGCCGCCCCCCACGATCCCCACTCTTCCCCGGAAGCGCGGGATCACACCGCGCCCCTGCCAAGACCTCCGGGAGGCCCGCCATGATTAGCATCAGCAAGACCGCCGCCCTGCCGCTGAAATCCTATGTGGAGCTGTGCAAGCTGCGTATCGGCTCGATGATCGCGCTGATGGCGGTGATGGGCTATCTGGCGGTGGCCGAGACGGTGCGGCTGGACCAGATGGCCGCGCTGGCCCTGGCCATGCTGCTGGGCTCGGCGGCCAGTTCGGTGTTCAACCACTATTATGACCGCGACATCGACCAGCTGATGGTCCGCACCGCCCGCCGGCCCTTGGCCAGCGGCATGCTGGAAGAGCCGCGCCAGGTGCTGTGGCTCGCCGCCGTGCTGCTGGTCCTGGGGTTGGCCCTGGCATTGGCCGCCTTCAATCCGGTGGTGGCGCTGCATCTGTTCCTGGGCGCCTTCTTCTATGCGGTGGTCTATACGGTCTGGCTGAAACGCCGCACCTGGCTGAACATCGTCATCGGCGGGGCGGCGGGCAGCTTCGCCGTGCTGGCCGGCGGCGCCGCCGTGGACCCGGGACAGTGGCTGCTGCCCACCCTGCTGGCGGTCACCCTGTTCCTGTGGACCCCCAGCCATTTCTGGTCCCTGGCCATCCTGCTGAAGGATGACTATGCCCGCGCCCGGGTGCCCATGCTGCCCTGCCTGGTGGGCGAAGGGCGGGCGGCCTGGGCCATCCTGGGCAACACGGTGCTGCTGGTGGCCTCGTCCCTGCTGCCCTGGGCGGTGGGTGAGTTGGGCTGGGTCTATGGCACCGGCGCGGCCTTGCTGGGCGCCCGCTTCCTGTGGATCAACTGGCTGATGGTGCTCACCCCCAGCCGCGACCTGGCGCGCCGCAATTTCCTGGGCTCCATGACCTATCTGGCCGGCCTGTTCGTGGCCGTGCTGGTGGATGTGCATCTGTAGGCGGCGTTCTCGAAGCACGCGCAGCGCCTCTCCAGTGAAAAAAGATCCCCTCTCCCGGGTGGGAGAGGGGAAGGCTTGCGAAGAGAGACAGACTCCGGTTCGCGGCCAGTCAGGCCGCCCGGACCCAGGCCGGGGATCCGCCCATCCATTGGGCGCGGGCATAGGCCCGGTCGCGCAGAGACCGGCCGCCCAGCAGAGGTTCGCAGGGCGTCAGGGTCATGCGCTGGCTGGACCCGTTGGCCTTCAGGGGCAGCATCTCGCGGCCCAGGGCCGCCGCCACCTCGGGTTCCAGATAGGCCACCAGGTCGTAGGCTCCGGGCATGTAGGGGGACAGCGGCAGGCCGCAGCGCGCCAGATGCGAGATCGCGGTGCGGTTGCGGTCGCAGCGGTCGCCCGCATTGAGCCCGTAGGTGTTCTGGTCGTTGTCGTCGATATGTTTGATGATCAGCGAATAGTAATGGCCGACGGCGCCATAGAGCTTCTGGCCCGCCAGTTCGCCACGTTTGGCCGGGCCGTAGATGCTGTCGCGCCAATAGGCCAGGAATGACAGGTGCAGCTCCATATGGTTGGCCAGCTGCTGGCGGTCATAGTCCGCCCAGCGGACCATGGAGAAAACCAGCCCCTCTTCCTCGTCGGTGAAGTGGATGTAGAGAAAGGTGCTGATCAGGTCCAGGCAGTTCTCGCACAGGTTCGCCTTGCCCTCGCGGATCGCCGCCATGCAGTGGCGGAACAGCACCACGAACATGCGGCGCTGCAGGTCAGTGTAGCATTGGTCGGTGCGCAGGGACTCCGGCAGGGCGGTCAGCGCCTCGAGGCGCCGGTAGTCGGTGTCGGTGTCACTGTGATTCGTCATGTGTCCTCCCTTCCCCCCGTGGGGGGCTCCCAGGATCCATATTCCCACAAGGGAGATAGGGTTTCTTGGGTGGGGAGGTTTTAATCGCCGGCAAAGAGGTATGCGCGTTTAATACGCAGGTATAAAACAAGAAAAAAGGCGGGGCCAATCCTGGCGCCCGCCCGTTGTTTACCATTTTTGTCTGGTGCTTGTCTATGCGGCCAGGGCGATGCTTTGGATCGTGCCCGTGGCGGCTACTTTCGAGCGCAGCGATCCAGGTTCCAGACACAGGCCCGACCCATCCAGGAGCTGCAGGCTCTTGCCCGGGCCATAGGCGGCTGCCGGCAGGCTGCCGGGGCGCAACAGCAGGACCGCCTCGCGGTCCAACTGGCGGACCAGCGGCACCGAGCCCGGCATGAAGGGGGAAAGCGGCAGGCCCGAATGGGACAGATGGCAGATCTCGGACCGGTTCAGGTCGTCGCGCTCCTTGGCATGGCCATAGGCCGGCTGGTCCGAGTGCCGAATATGCTTGATCACCGCATCATAATAGTGGGCGACCGCATCGCGCAGGGCCAGGCCGGTCAGGGTGCCGGCGCGCGCGGGCATCATCACGTCGCGCTTCCAACCGGCCAGAACCTTCAGATGGATGCGCTGGTGCTCGGTCACGTCCTCGGTCTCGGCGCCGCCGCGCGACAGGGTGAAGGCCAGCCCTTCCTCCTCGACCAGGAAATGGGTGTGCAGATAGACGGTGGTCACGTCCATCACCTTGTCCGCCATCCCCGGCCGCCCTTCGCGCAGGGCGGTGAGGATGTTGCGGAACAGCACCACGAACATGCCGTGTTGCAGATCATTGAACCAATGGCCGGTGCGCAGCTCGTCGGGAAGTTCCCGCACCCCTTCCAGCAGGTGGATCGCCTGAGTCATGTCTTTCGCTCTCCCCAACATTTTTGTGGGTATTTATGAGCAAACTCTGACACAACCGGACAGCCCAGTGGGGCGGGTTAAAGTTTAGTTAAGATGCGCGGATGGTATGCGGACGACCTAATACTATTGGTCAGGGTGCGGCCACGCCGCGCTCGCGCTTGCCGACCCGGGCCATGGAGATCAACAGGCAGCCCACGGCCCAGGCCACCGCCACCGCCAGCGAACCCACATAGGCGCCGCTGGTGAACAGTTCGGCCGGCCCCGCATAGAATGGGGCGCGCACGATTTCCAGGGCATGGCTGACCGGGTTGACCAGCATCACGAAGGACAGCCAGGACGGCGCATTGGCGATGGGGAACAGGGCGCCCGACAGCATCCACAGGGGCATCAGGAACACCATCATGATGGCGTGGAAGCCCGAGCTGGACTTCATGGGCCAGGCCAGCATGAAGCCCAGGGCCGAGAACCCCAGCCCGGTCAGCAACAGTGCCAGCACCACCAGCAGCAGGCTGCCGGCGGACAGGTCCAGGCCCAGGAAGGGTGCGGCGACCAGGAAGATCACCGTCTGCACCATGGCGATCAGGGTGCCGCCCATGACCTTGCCCAGCACGATGGCCATGCGCGACACCGGGGCCACCAGGACGCTTTGCAGGAAGCCGGCGTCGCGGTCTTCGATGATGGTAATGGACGAGAAGATGCTGGCGAACAGCGCCATCATCAGCATCACGCCCGGATAGAAATATTCCAGGTAGGACACCTGCTCCATGCCGGGGGCACGGAAGGAGTTGGCAAAGCCCGACCCCAGGAACAGCCAGAACAGCAGGGGCTGGGCCACGCTGCCGATCACCCGCTGGGGTTGGCGCAGGAAGCGCACGAATTCGCGGCGGGCCAGGGCGATGGCGACGCTCATCATGATCCGGTCTGCTCCAACTGGCGGGCCTCGGCCTGCGAGGTCAGGTGGATGAACACATCCTCGAGCGCCGGGCGCTTGATGGAAATCGAGGTCAGGTCGGGCCGGTAGCGGTCCAGCAGGGTCTGCAGCAGCGGCAGGCTCTCGCCGTTCTCGGTCTCTTCCAGCCGCAGCTCGTCACCATGGCGGCGCACCACCAGCCCCAATTCGGACACCAGGCGGGCTTCCAGCGCCGGGGCGTCATGGGCCACCGCCACCACCATCTCGCGGCCCAGGGTGGCCCGCAGCGCCGTGGGGCTGTCATTGGCCAGCAGCAGGCCCGACTTCAGGATCACCACCTGGTCGGCATCCTCGGCCTCGTCGAAGATATGGGTGGTCATCAGCACGGTCATGGGCCGCTGCTTTTGCACCGCTTTCAGGGCATCCAGGAATTTGCGCCGGCTGACCGGGTCCAGGCCGGTGGTGGGCTCGTCCAGCAGCAGCACCTGGGGCCGGGTCATCAGCGCCTTGGCCAGCTCCAGCTGGCGCGCCAGGCCGCCCGACAGGGTCTCCACCTTCTGGCCGGTGCGCTCCTTCAACTCGGTCCAGCCCAGGGCCTCGGCCATGCGTTCGGTTTTGGCGGCGCCCTTCAGGCCATAAAGGTCGGCCTGCAGGCCCAGATTTTCAGCCACGGTCAGATGCTTGTCCACCGCCGGGCTCTGGAATACCACGCCGAGCACCCCGCGCACGGCGGCCGGATCGGTCACCAGGTCATGCCCGGCCACTTGCACCTCGCCGGCGCTGGGCAGCGCCAGGCCGCACAGGATGCGGAACAGGGTGGACTTGCCGCTGCCATTGGGGCCGGCCAGGATGCAGAAGGCGCCCGCCGGCACTTCGACGCTGAGCCCATCCAGGGCGGTGCGGTCCGGCTGCTTGCGCGTCCCCGGATAGATATGGGTCAGATTGCGAATTGAAATCATCGGAACCAGGCCTTCAGTTGCCCGCATCTATTTCATAGCCGGGCCGTGGGGTAAAGCCTGTGACGCGTAATGGGCCGACATTTTCGTTCAGGTGGCGTGCCGGGCAGGGCAGGTCAATGGCTATTATCTGCACCACGACGGTGCGAAGAGACGAGGGAACAGAAAGGTTTTTCACGCCAGCCGCTGGCGGGCCGCCCACAGCTCGGCCGCCTGCTGCATGGCGGCGTCCGGGCTGGCGGCGCGCCCCAGCTGGCGCAGCACCAGGGCCACGGTGCCCAGGAGTGCGGCCTCGGCATAGGCGCTGGTTTCCTGGCCTTCCCAGACGGCGCGCAGGCGGGCCGGGTCCAGGCTGTCCTCGTGCGGCTGGGTGGTGCCGGGCAGCAGGGCCGGCCAATCCTCGGCGCCCATCTGGCCGTCGCGCAGGAACTCCACGGTGCAGGGCTTTTCCGGCCGTCGCTCGAACTCGCCGCCGTCGCCCTTGATCACCGCCAGGCTGGGGTCCTGCAGCAGGGCGGCCGCCTTCACATGCACCTCGCGGTAATTGGGATGGAACACCGAGCACAGGGAATGGGCCGCGCCCCAGGGGTTCAGCTGGCGCAGCACCGAATGCAGCGGCGAGCGCAGCCCCAGCAGCGGCTTCAGCGCCATGATCCCGTCCAGCACTGGCGACAGCGCCGCCAGCGGTAGATGGGCAAGGCGGTGGCGGGCCAGATGGCCGGCGGCCTGCTCGGGGGTTTCGGCCAGGGGCAGGCCCAGGGCGGCCATGGCGGCGCGGGTGTAAAGGCGGCCGGGGGTATGGTCCTCGGCGCCATGCATCAACACGCCGATGCCCTGGCGCGACAGCAGCAGGGCGGCCAGCAGATACCAGGGCAGCTGTCGGCTCTTGCCGGCATAGGACGGCCAGTCCAGGTCAGGCGCGGGCACTCCCTGGGGGCGGGCCACCCGGGGACGGATGGCGTCCAGGAAGCCGGCCATCTCCTCGGGGCTTTCGGTGCGCACCCGCAGCAGGCACAGGAAGGCGCCCAGCTGGATGGGCTCGACCCGGCCGTCCAGGATCAGGGTGGCGGCCTCGGCGGTTTCCTGCCGGGTCAGAGCGCGGGACAGGTTGGGACCCTTGCCCAGGATGCGCACATAGGGCGCGAAGGGATGTTCCGTCATGGCTCTCGATCCTTGGCCACCAGCGCCGCCAGGGCAAGGCCGCCCAGGCAGAGCAACAGTTCGCTCATGCCGGGCAGATAGTGCGCGGGCAGCGCCCGGTCGGCGGGGGCGGCGATGTCCAGCCCCGGCACCAGGGCCAGCGGCATGGCCAGCGCGGCCACCATGAGAGCCCACAGCCCCGCCACGGCGCCCAGGATGGCCAGCGCCCCGGCGGCGGC
>CAYOKN010000142.1:0-3716 GCA_964404545.1 uncultured Rhodospirillaceae bacterium
TCCTCGATCAGGAACACCTTGCGGGCACCGGCGGACTCGGCCGATTCCTGGATGGCGCGGCGCTCGACGGCGGTAGAGCCGGACGGCACGCACACGATGATCAGGGGGCTGGCGAAGGAGCGCCGGTTGTGCACCTTGCGGATGAAGTGCTTGATCATCTCTTCCGCCACTTCGAAATCGGCGATCACGCCGTCGCGCAGCGGCCGGATGGCCTGGATATAGCCGGGGGTGCGGCCCAGCATCATCTTGGCTTCGTCACCGACGGCATGGACCTTCTTCTTGCCCTTTTCCTCGGCGATGGCCACCACGGAGGGCTCGTTGAGGACGATGCCGCGGCCCTTCACATAGACCAGCGTGTTGGCGGTGCCCAGGTCGATGGCCATGTCCGCCGACATCCATCCCGTCAAACTCGAAAACATACGACCTCACTCGTACCGTAGCGTTTTTGTTACGGCGGCGCCGGGCCCTTCCAAGCCCCTTCGCCACCAGCCCCATCCGATCCGTCCGCGCCAGCCGATCGTCGTCCGGGTGACGCGGCGGACTATAGCCTAAGCCCTCAGTGCTTCCGGAGCGGTTTTTTCCCGCTTCACCAAAAGTTTGTTCAAGGCCGTCACATAGGCGCGGGCCGAAGCCACCAGGGTGTCGGTATCGGCGCCCTGACCGTTGACGGTCTTGCCCTCTTCCTCCAGCCGCACGGTCACTTCCGCCTGCGCGTCGGTGCCCTGGGTCACGGCATGCACCTGATAGAGCTGCAGCCGCGCCTCATGCGGAAACAAGGCCTTGATGGCGTTGAAGGTGGCGTCCACGGGGCCGTCGCCCACCGCCTGGCAGGCCTTGGCCTCGCCGTCGATCTCCAGCGCCAGGTCGGCCTTGGCCGGCCGGTGCTTGGAGCCGCACACCACTTCCAACGAGACGAACCGGATCCGCGTATTGTCCCGCATCACCTCGTCGTCCACCAGGGCGACAATGTCCTCGTCGAATACGTCTTTTTTGCGGTCGGCCAGGTCCTTGAACCGGGCGAACGCTTCCTCTACGGCGCCTTCCGCCAGATCGTAGCCCAGGTCCCTTAACTTGGACTTAAAGGCGGCGCGGCCCGAATGCTTGCCCAGCACCAGGGTGCTCTTGGTCAAGCCCACCGATTCCGGGGTCATGATCTCGTAGGTCTGGGCGTTCTTCAGCATCCCGTCCTGATGGATGCCGCTTTCATGGGCGAAGGCGTTCTTGCCCACGATGGCCTTGTTGGGCTGCACCGGGCTGCCGGTGATGGCCGACACCAGGCGGCTGGCCCGGGTGATCAACTCGGTCTTGATGCCGGTGGTATAGGGCATGCGGTCGCCGCGGGTGCGCAGCGCCATCACGATCTCTTCCATGGCGGCATTGCCGGCGCGCTCGCCCAGGCCGTTGATGGTGCATTCGACCTGGCGGGCGCCGGCGGCCACGGCGGCCAGCGAATTGGCCACGGCCAGGCCCAAGTCGTTGTGGCAATGCACCGACAGGATGGCCTGGTCCATATTGGGCACGCGGTTGATCAGCATGGCGATCAGCGCGGCATATTCGTCGGGCACCGCATAGCCCACGGTGTCGGGGATATTGATGGTGCGGGCGCCGGCCTTGATGGCGGCCTCGACGCAGCGGCACAGGAAATCATGCTCGGTGCGGCTGCCGTCCTCGGCCGACCATTCCACATCCTCCACCAGGCTGCGGGCGAAGCTGACCGACTCCGTGATCTTTTCCAGCACCCGCTCGGGCTCCATCTGAAGCTTGTACTTCATGTGAAGGGGGCTGGTGGAGATGAAGGTATGGATGCGCTGGCGCGCCGCCGGGCGGATGGCCTCGGCACAGCGTTCGATGTCGGCCTTCGAGGCGCGGGCCAGGCCGCAGATGACGCTGGACTTGACCGCCTTGGCCACCGCCTGCACCGCCTCGAAATCGCCGTTCGAGGCGAAGGGGAAGCCGGCCTCGATCACATCGACGCCCATTTCCTCGAGGGTCAGGGCGACCCGGATCTTCTCTTCCAGATTCATGGAACACCCGGGGGACTGCTCGCCGTCCCGCAGGGTGGTGTCGAAGATGATGACGCGGTTCTTGTCCATGACCCTATTCATGCAAAGGTCCCGTCGGCGGCCTGTCTTGCCGTCGCTGGGACCGGATTTGTGCGGACGGAAGCATCGTTTCGCAGGCCGGGCAACCCACCGGCCAGCCGAAACTATAGGAAGTATGGCAGCCCCCTAATTGTCAACAAGATTTGCGGGTGAGGCCAAAGGAACGCACGGAATTGCGTTCCAGAACAAGCATCTGGGCATAGGGGTTGAAATTGCCGCGCCCAAACTCCTGCGCCGGGGTGTAAACTGGTCCAAGACCGTCAGGGAAGAAGGCATCGATGTCGCAGCCCTCGGCCGCCCGTATTGCCACTGTTTATGCCATCACCGGGTTGTTGTGGATCGTCTTCAGCGACCGCCTGACCGCTGGCGCCTGGCCGGTGGTGCAGACCTACAAGGGTATGGGCTTTGTGCTGGTGACGGCATCGGTGCTCTATCTCTATCTGCGCCGCCTGTTCGCCCAACAGCGCCGCGCCCGCCAGGAACTGGAGGCCCTCAACGAGGCCAAGGCCCGGCTGGTGGCGGCGGTGGGCCATGATCTGCGCCAGCCGCTGCAGTCCCTGGCCCTGTTCGCCAGTGTGATCGAGGCCAGCGCCACCGACCCGCGATCGAGAGAGGCGGTGCGCCACCTGCAGGCCTCGGTGGAGCGCATGGGGGCCATGCTGGGGGCCATCCTGGAACTGGCCAAGCTGGACATGGGCATGCATGGCGGCAAGCGAGAGCCGGTGCGTCTGCGCGAATTGATGCAGGCCCTGGCCACGGAAATGGAGCCCCAGGCGGCCGCCAAGGGGCTAAGGCTGCGCTTCGTTCCCTGCGGCCTGGTGGTGTGCAGCGACTACACCCTGCTCTCCACCATCCTGCGCAACCTGATCGCCAACGCCATCCGCTATACGGACCAAGGCGGCGTGCTGGTGGGCTGCCGCCGCAAGGGGGACGGGCTGCTGCTGGCGGTCTATGACACGGGTGCCGGCATTCCGGCGGACCGGCTGAAGCTGATTTTCGAGGAATTCTACCAGCTGGGCAATCCGTCCCGCGACATAACCCAGGGGCTGGGCCTGGGCCTGGCCATCGTGGACCGCATCGCCCGGGTTCTGGGCTATGCGGTCGAGGTGCGCTCGACCGAGGGCAAGGGCTCCATGTTCGCGGTCAAGGTGCGGCGGGATTGACCCCGAGCGCCGGAGAGGAGGAGGCATCCTGTGCCGCGTCCCTTCTACGCGTCATCACCGGGCTTGACCCGGCGATCCACATGTTTGGGCCCAAAGAAAAAACCCCGGGGCGCAAACCCCGGGGTCTTTTGCATTGGCTGGACGGCCAGGCCTAGTTGCGGGCCTTGTCCACCAGCTTGTTCTTGGCGATCCAGGGCATCATGGCGCGCAGCTTGCCGCCCACGTCCT
This sequence comes from uncultured Rhodospirillaceae bacterium, assembly GCA_964404545.1. Taxonomy (GTDB): domain Bacteria; phylum Pseudomonadota; class Alphaproteobacteria; order Rhodospirillales; family Magnetospirillaceae; genus CAYOKN01. The sequence continues at coordinate 3,494 of CAYOKN010000142.1, forward strand.
CGATCGGGTGCTCGGCCTGGATGCGGCGGGTGGCCTTGAAGGACGGCTGGCCGGCCTTGCACTCCAGCATCCAGTCGCGCACGAAGCGGCCGGACTGGATGTCTTCCAGAACGCGCTTCATCTCGGCCTTGGTCTCGTCGGTGATGATGCGCGGCCCGGTCACATAGTCGCCGTACTCGGCGGTGTTCGAGATGGAGTAGCGCATGTTGGCGATGCCGCCCTC
>CAYOKN010000142.1:3866-8160 GCA_964404545.1 uncultured Rhodospirillaceae bacterium
CACTCTTCACGGAAGCTGGTCTCGATGATGCCGGACCGGCCGCCGCCCACGCCCGAGGCATAGGACAGGGCCAGCTCAAGGGCATTGCCCGAGGCGTTCTGGGCAATGGCCACCAGGCAGGGCACGCCGCCGCCCTTCAGATATTCGCCGCGCACGGTATGGCCGGGGCCCTTGGGGGCGACCATGAACACGTCCAGGTCGGCGCGGGGCTCGATCAGCTTGAAATGCACGTTCAGGCCGTGGGCGAAGGCCAGGGCGGCGCCCTGCTTCATGTTCGGGGCCAGGTCGGCATAATACAGCTCGGCCTGCAGCTCGTCGGGGGTCAGGATCATGACCACATCGGCCCAGGCAGCGGCCTCGGCGGGGGTCATGACCTTCAGGCCCTCGCCTTCGGCCTTCTTGACGGTGGCCGAGCCGGCGCGCAGGGCGACCGCGATGTCGGTCACGCCGGAGTCGCGCAGGTTCAGGACATGGGCATGGCCCTGCGAGCCGTAGCCGACAACGGCAACCTTCTTGGACTTGATCAGGTCCAGATTGGCATCGCGATCGTAATAGACGCGCATCTAACTCATCCTTTCGATGTGGAAACCGCCGAAAAACCGGCCCCCAAGGGGGCCGGCGGCGGTCAGTCGTTATCCTAATGCCGCGCCATTGGCCATGTGCGGCTGACCGAATTGGGTAGGGGTATTACAGCGGATTGGGCCCGCGGGCAATGGCGACCACGCCCGTGCGCGAAACATCCACCAGTCCCAGGGGCTCCATCAGCTTGATGAAGGCGTCCAGCTTGTCGGTGGCGCCCACGATCTCGAAGACGAAGGACTCGTTGGTGGCGTCCACCGCGCGGGCGCGGAAGATGTCGGCGATGCGCAGGGCTTCCACCCGCTTCTCGCCCACGCCTGCCACCTTGACCAGAGCCAGTTCGCGCGAGACGGCGGGGCCTTCGATGGTCAGGTCGGACACCTTGTGCACCGGCACCAGGCGGCCCAGCTGCGCCTTGATCTGCTCGATGATCATGGGCGTGCCGCTGGTGACGATGGTGATGCGGCTCAGCTGTTCCTTGGGGTCCACCTCGGCCACGGTCAGGCTTTCGATGTTATAGCCCCGGCCCGAGAACAGGCCGATCACCCGGGCCAGCACGCCGGCTTCGTTGTCCACCAGCACGGCGATGGTGTGGCGGCGGATCTCTTCCTTCTGGATCATCACGGCAAATTCCCCCTTACACCAGCACCATGCCGTCCTCGGAGATGGGCTTGTCAGCCTCATCCGCCGGACCCAGCAGCATTTCGTTATGGGCAGCGCCCGACGGGATCATCGGGAAGCAGTTTTCGGTGGAGTCCACGCGCATGTCCAGGATGACCGGCTTGTCGATCTTGATCATCTCGCGGATGGCGTCATCCACATCGCCCACCTTCTCGCAACGGATGCCGGCGGCGCCATAGGCCTCGGCCAGCTTGACGAAATCGGGCAGCGCCTCGGAGTAGCTTTCGGAATAGCGGCCGCCATGCAGCAGTTCCTGCCACTGGCGCACCATGCCCATATATTGGTTGTTCAGGATGAAGATCTTCACCGGCAGCCGGTACTGCATCAGCGTCGACATCTCCTGGATGTTCATCTGGATCGAGGCTTCGCCAGCGATGTCCACCACCAGGGCGTCCGGGTGGGCCATCTGCACGCCCATGGCGGCCGGCAGGCCATAGCCCATGGTGCCCAGGCCGCCCGAGGTCATCCAGCGGTTCGGCTTCTCGAACTTGTAGAACTGGGCCGCCCACATCTGGTGCTGGCCCACCTCGGTGGTGATGAAGGTGTTCTTGTCCTTGGTCAGCTCATACAGCCGCTCGATGGCATATTGCGGCTTGATGATCTTGTTGGTGCGGTCGAAGCGCAGGCAGTCGCGGGCGCGCCAGCCCTCGATCTGCTCCCACCACTTCTTCAGCGCCTTGTCATCGGGATGGAACTGCTTGGCCTTCCAGATCTTGATCATGTCCTCGAGGACATGAGCCAGGTCGCCGATGATGGACAGGTCCACGGCCACGTTCTTGTTCACCGACGAGGGGTCGATGTCCACGTGGATCTTCTTGGAATTGGGCGCGAAGGCATTCAGACGGCCGGTCACCCGGTCGTCGAAGCGCGCCCCCAGGCAGATCATCAGGTCGCAGTCATGCATGGTCATGTTGGACTCGTAGGTCCCATGCATGCCCACCATGCCCAGATACTGACGGTCCGAGGCCGGATAGGCGCCCAGGCCCATCAGGGTCAGGGTGATGGGGAAGCCAGTGGTGCGCACGAACTGGGTCAGCAGCTGGCTGGCCGCCGGGCCCGAATTCACGATGCCGCCGCCGCAATAGAAAATGGGCTTCTTGGCCTTGGCCATCATCTCGCAGGCCTGCTCGATGAGCTTGAGGTCGCCCTTGACCTGCGGACGGTAGGTCTTGTGCTTGACCTTGGCCGGACCGGAATAGGGGCCCTTGGTCACCAGCACGTCCTTGGGCAGGTCGATCACCACCGGGCCGGGGCGGCCGGCGCGGGCCACATAGAAGGCCTCGTGCATGATGCGAGCCACGTCGCCCGCGTCCTTGACCAGGTAGTTGTGCTTGGTACAGGGACGGGTGATGCCGGTGGTGTCGGCCTCCTGGAAGGCGTCATTGCCGATCAGGTGGGTGGGCACCTGGCCGGTCAGGCAGACCAGCGGCACCGAGTCGCACAAGGCATCCAGCAGGCCGGTCACCGCATTGGTGGCGCCGGGGCCCGAGGTCACCAGCACAACGCCCACCTTGCCGGTGGAGCGGGCATAGCCCTCGGCGGCATGCACCGCAGCCTGCTCGTGCCGCACCAGCACATGCTTGATGCGGTTCTGCTTGAAGATTTCGTCATAGAGCGGAAGGACCGCACCACCCGGGTAACCGAAAATTACCTCAACACCCTGGTCGGCCAGGGCCTTGAGGACGATCTCCGCTCCGGTCATGGTCTCTTGTGCCATCGCACTATCCTTCCTTGAATGATCAGCACCCCCAAAAGCCCGTGCCCGGCGCGCAAGCCCGCGCGCCCAGGAGCATCCGCCCTTGGGGACGCACAAACTAGCCGCTCAATCCGCCTTGGTCAACAGAAACCGCCGAACAATCGGAAAGATTTCTTGCCACATTCTTTCTGAAAATTGCGCAGGCAGGCGGATTCGAGCATCAATCTGATGCCGGAACCAGGTCAGCTGGCGTTTGGCGTAATTCCGTGTCGCCTGCTGGGCGTTGGCGATGGCCTGGTCCAGATCAACCACCCCGCGCAGATGCGCCGTCAATTCGGGCACCCCCAGCGCCTTGGTCGCCGGCAAGGCCGGGTCCAACTCCAGGGCGGCCAGCGCCCGCACCTCCTCCAGCGCCCCCATCTCGCGCACCATGCGCACCAGCCGGGCATCGCAGGCGGCATAAAGCTGCTCGCGCGGGGGCTCGATCACCATGGTCAGCCAATCGGCCTCGACCCGCCCTTCATGTGGCTGCTCCTGCCACCAGGCCAGGCTGCGCCCGGTGGCCTCGATCACCTCCAGCGCCCGCACCAGCCGCTGCGAATTGCCGGGATGGAGCCGCGCCGCCATCTCGGGATCGCGCTGGGCCAGCAGGCGGTGAAAGGCCTCGTTGCCCATCTCGGCGAACTGGGCGCGGCAGCGCGCCCGCACCGGATCGGGGATGTCGGGAATGGGCGACAGGCCCTGGATCAGGCTACGCAGGTAAAGCCCGGTGCCGCCCACCACCACCGGCACCCGCCCCTGCCCCCAGGTCTCGTCCAGCGCCGCTTCGGCCATCTGCCGCCACAAGCCCATGGAACAGGCCTGGGATGGCGGCAGCACCCCATAGAGCCGGTGCGGCGCCTGGGCCTCGTCCTCGGGGCCGGGCCGGGCGGTGATGACCCGCAGCAGGTCATAGACCTGCATGGAATCGCCATTGATCACCGTGCCCCCGAAGGCCGTGGCGATGGCCAGCGCCAGGGCCGACTTGCCCGAAGCGGTGGGCCCGGCGATCAGGATGGCTTTTCGCGCAAGGTCCGCGCGGCCGTCGGCACGCCCCTGCCGGGGCTCGTCGGACCGAGGGGAATTTTCCTTAACCAAGCCGGATGTCCTCATGCTGGAGAGGGCATCACCTTAGCACCCCACAAAAAAATCGGGCAGCCCGGTCGCCCGGGCTGCCCAGATGCCTGGCGGGTGATCAGCGGTCAGCGGCTGATATTGGCCGATTCCGTGTTGGTGAGGCCCAACTGCGAGGCCGCCACCACCGCGCGGGTGCGGTTGTTCACGTTCAGCGCCTTCAGG
>CAYOKN010000143.1:0-8159 GCA_964404545.1 uncultured Rhodospirillaceae bacterium
GTCCTGGGCGATCTCCTTCAGCACCGCCTTCAGCCGTTCCTCGAACTCGCCCCTAAACTTGGCGCCAGCCACCAGGGCGCCCAGGTCCAGCACCATCAGCTTCTTCTGCTTCAGGCTTTCCGGCACGTCGCCATTGATGATGCGCTGGGCCAGCCCTTCCACGATGGCGGTCTTGCCCACGCCGGGTTCGCCGATCAGCACCGGGTTGTTCTTGGTGCGGCGGCTTAAGACCTGGATGGTGCGGCGGATTTCCTCGTCACGGCCGATCACCGGGTCGATCTTGCCGTCGCGGGCGGCGGCGGTCAGGTCGCGGGCATATTTCTTCAGGGCGTCATACTGGTCCTCGGCGCTGGCCGAGTGGGCACCCCGGCCCTTGCGGATGCTCTCGATGGCGCCGTTCAGGCCCTGGGGCGTCAGCCCGGCCTCCTTCAGCACCCGCTCGGCATGAGTGCCGGCGGCCAGGGCCAGGGCCAGCAGCAGGCGCTCGGCGGTCACAAAGGAATCACCGGCCTTTTCGGCCAGCTGGGTGGCGGAGTCGAATACCCGCATCAGGCTGGTGTCGGGGATCAGCTGGTTGGCGCCGGGGCCTTCCACCCGGGGCATCTTGTCCAATTCGGCCTCGATGCTCTTCAAGGCGCGCACCGGATCGGCGCCGGCCTGACGCATCAGATTGGCGGCCAGCCCTTCCTTGTCGTCCAGCAGAACCTTGAGCAGATGCTCGGGCGTCAGGCGCTGGTGATGCAGCCGCACCGCCAGGGTCTGGGCGTTCTGGATAAAGCCTTTGCAGCGATCGGTGAACTTCTCGAAATCCATGGGTTTTGCCCTCTGAAAGCGGCGGGCCCGGGGGGCTCCCGCTTGGCGGCAAGACCCCTGGCCCCGAATGGTCATGGACAATATGGATCAGGAAAAATCCGCCGCAAGCCCGCTGTGATGGGGACCGCGGGCGTGCACATGCACGCTGGCCGATCAGCGCGTTTGCCCCAAGGCCGCAAATACACAGATGAAGGGGATGAACACAGATGAACACAGATGGAGCTCGGGGCGGCAGCGCCTTCGCAGCTCCCTACGGGCCCCGATCGCATACAAATCGGTGTTCATCGGTGTTCATCCCATTCATCGGTGTGCACGATCTTGCCGAAACGCATCTGCGTTCATCTGCGTTCATCCCCTTCATCTGCGTATTTCTTGCGCCTCGGCTGAGCAGCAGGCACCGGCACGGGTCGACTACCCCCGCGCCAACTCATGCAGCAGGATCGCCGCCGTGGCCGAGACGTTCAGGCTTTGCACCAGGCCGCTGCCCTGGATGGTCACCACCTCGTCGCAGGCGGCCTGGGTGGCGGCGGGCATGCCCTCTTCCTCATTGCCTAGAACAAGGGCAATGGGCGTCTTCGAGCGCAATTGCTGTTCCAGCGGCTCGCCCCGGCCCAGGGCGGTGCCGATCACCCGGTAATGCGGGCGCAGCAGCTTCAGCACCCGGGGCAGGCTGCGGGCGCGGTGGATGGTGACATATTCCATGCCGCCCTCGGCCACGCGATAGGCCGCCTCGGACGGCGCCGCCTGGCCCGGATGGTCCGAGATCAAAAGGTGATTCAGGCCGAAAAAGGCCATTGTGCGGACGATGGCGCCCAGATTGTGCGGATTGCCCACCCCGTCCAGCACCACCAGCGGTTGGCCGCTCCGGGCCCAGTCCTGGGCCAGCAGCGGATCGAAGTCGGGCACCGGGCGGGGGCGCACCACCGCCACCACGCCGCCATGCATGGCCGAGCCGGCAATCTTGGCCAGCTCCTCCTGCGGCACCAGCCGGAAGGGCCGGCGCATCTGCGCCATGGCCTGGCACAGATCGCCCACCTTGGCCTTCATGCGGTCGTCGAAGAACAGCCGCTCCACCCGCTCGGCCCCGCTCTTGAACAGGGCCTGCACGGCGGGCAGGCCGCCCACCTTGATCAGGTCGGACGGCGGCGGCGCCTTGGACTGCGGGGCTCGGGGAGTGGCGCCGCCATGGGGGCGGTGCGGCGGCTGCTTGCGGGGCGGGCGGGGCATTGGGGGCTTGCCTGTACGGTGCGGGGAGGGGATTTATAGCGCACCCAAGCCGTCCCGCCTATGGTGCGGCCTTCGCCCGCCCCCAGCCGGAACCACCAACGTGCCCCTGATCCTGCTGAACAAGCCCTATGACGTACTGTGCCAGTTCACCGACGGGGCCGGGCGCGCCACCCTGGCCGATCATCTGCCCATCAAGGATGTCTATGCGGCCGGGCGGTTGGATAGGGATTCCGAGGGATTGGTGGTGCTGACCGACTCCGGGCCGCTGATCGCCCGCATCGCCAGCCCCAAATTCAAACTGCCCAAGACCTATTACGTCCAGGTGGAGGGGCTGCCTACGGAAGAGGCAATGACCAGATTGCGGGCAGGGGTGATGCTGAAGGACGGCCCCACCTTGCCCGCCGAGGCCGAGCGGGTGGCCGAACCGGACTGGCTGTGGCCGCGCATGCCGCCGGTACGCTATCGCGCGGCCATTCCCACCAGCTGGATCAAGCTGGTGATCCGCGAGGGCCGCAACCGCCAGGTCCGCCGCATGACGGCGGCGGTGGGCTTCCCCACCCTGCGGCTGATCCGCTGGGCGGTGGGCGACTGGAGCCTGGAGGGGCTGGCTCCCGGCCAGTGGCGGGCGGTCAGCCCGCCAGCCGGCGGGGTGCCCCGGCCCGGCCGTTCAGAAGCCCGCTCGCCGCGCGGCTCGCGGCGATGACCCGTTCGATCTGATAATCGCTGGGGCAGCGCGCGGCCAGGCAGCGCCGCGCATGGTCGGCCAGGTCCTGCACCCCTTGGGGCAGGCCGTCGGCCTCGGCGCCCATGGCCTGCCACAGGGCGCGGCTTTCCTCGATGGCGGTGCGCAGCTGCTCGGGCGTGCGCGCCCGGTCCAGACGGTTGGCCGTCCGCTGCAGCATCAGCGCTTGGGTCTGCGGGCCCAGGGGGTGGGGTGACATCTTTTTGGACATCCTCTCCTCCGTCGGCTGAAGGCCGTTTCTTTCAGGTTCCGCCAACAGAATAGGCCTGCCGCCGTCGGATCGTCCCGGGCGCAGAGGTTGGAGGCCAGTCATACCGAAGAGGGAGGAGGCGCTGCGCGGTCGGTGGTTCAAATTTCGGCATTCGTGCGGCGCGCGCCCAGAAAATGTGCACAGATTTCGGGCAGGCCCACGGGCGGTGATGCCGAATGCGACAAACCGGCCTGGGATTCCAAGGATTTAGGGCAACTGGCACGCTGTTTGATAGAAAGAAATTTGACTGGCAGGAAAGGGGCCTGCGACGCGCCCGGCCTTCCCCCGATGCAAGGGCAGCGCGAGTTAAGAGCGAGGTTCGCATGAAGTACATAGTAGCCGTGATCAAGCCGTTCAAACTGGACGAGGTTCGCGAGGCTCTGACCGCGCTGGGCGTCGAGGGGTTGACGGTGAGCGAGGTCAAGGGCTTCGGCCGCCAGAAGGGCCAGACCGAGATCTACCGCGGGGCCGAGTACGTGGTGAATTTCCTCCCCAAGACCAAGATCGAGGTCGCCGTTAAGGACGAGCTGGCCGACCGTGTGGTCGAGGCGATCCAGACCTCGGCCCAGACCGGCAAGATCGGTGACGGCAAGATCTTCGTCTTCGAACTGGCCTCTGCCGTCCGCATCCGCACCGGCGAGTCCGCCGACGCCGCCCTCTGAGGAGAGACCGACCCATGACCAAATTCCGCACCATTCTGAATTCGGCGGGCCTGGCGGGCCTGTCCATGCTGGCTTCGGCCGCCGCCTGGGCCCAGGAAGCTGCCCCGGCCGCCGCCGAAGCCGTCGTCGAAGCCGCCGCCGAGGCCGCTCCCACCCTGAACTCCGGTGACACCGCTTGGATGCTGGTGTCCTCGATCCTGGTGCTGATGATGCTGCTGCCGGGCCTGGCCCTGTTCTATGGCGGCATGGTCCGCAAGAAGAACGTGCTGGCCGTGCTGATGCAGTCCATGTTCGGCGCCGGCATCCTGACCGTCCTGTGGGTCGTGGTGGGCTACTCGCTGGCCTTCACCGAAGGCAACCCGATCGTCGGCAGCCTGGACAAGTTCATGCTGGCCGGCATCGCCCCCGACACCCTGTCGGGCACCATCCCGGAATTCGTGTTCGTGATGTTCCAGGGCACCTTCGCCCTGATCACCCCGGTCATCATCCTGGGCGGCTGTGCTGACCGCATGAAGTTCAGCTCGGCCATGATCTTCATCAGCGCCTGGCTGATCCTGGTCTATGCGCCCATCTGCCACATGGTCTGGGGTTCGGGCGGCTATCTGTTCGATGCCGGCGCCATGGACTTCGCGGGCGGCACCGTCGTGCACATCAACTCGGGTGTTGCCGGCCTGATCGCCGCCATCATGGTGGGCAAGCGCTCCGGCTGGGGTTCCGAGAACATGGCTCCGCACAACCTGGTGCTGACCATGATCGGCGGCTCGCTGCTGTGGGTGGGCTGGTTCGGCTTCAACGCCGGCTCCGCCCTGTCCGCCGGCGCCACCGCTGGCGTGGTGATGATCAACACCCAGGTGGCCGCCGCTGCCGCCGTGGTGTCCTGGTCCATCGTCGAGTGGATCGTCCGTGGCAAGCCCAGCCTGCTGGGTGCCGTGTCGGGCGCCATCGCCGGCCTGGTCGTGATCACCCCGGCTTGCGGCTTCGTCTCGCCCACCGGCGCCCTGATCATGGGCCTGATCGGCGGCGTGGTCTGCTTCTGGGGCGTCTCGGGCCTCAAGAAGATGTTCGGCTACGATGACGCCCTGGACGCCTTTGGCGTGCACGGTGTGGGCGGCATCGTCGGCGCCCTGCTGACTGGCGTGTTCGCCACCTCGGCCATCGGCGGCGAAGGCAAGTCCGGCCTGCTGGAGGGCAATGCGGCCCAGATGATCACCCAGATCGAAGGCGTCGTGATCACCATCGTGTGGTCGGCCGTGATCTCCCTGATCATCCTGAAGATCCTGGACGTCACCATCGGCCTGCGCGTCTCCAAGGAGACCGAGACCGAGGGCCTGGATCTGGCCCTGCACGGCGAGACCGTGCACTCCTAAGTGCCTGGCGGGAGGGCCGGCCGCTCCGGTCCTCCCCCCTCATCATGTACTCTCAAGTCAGACTGGCCCGGCCTTTGCGCCGGGCTTTTTCTTTTCTGCTTTCTTAGTAAGAAATAGAGTTGCCTCTGAGGAAACGCGGCGTTACCATTCTCCCATCGTCCCTTGGGGGTTTGTCATGCCTCTGGCTCTTCTGAAACACGGCCTCTTCGGCCATTCGAAGACTCCCCGCCGCGAATTGCCTGCCACCCCTGCGCTGAAGCGCCACTATGACGTGGTGATCATCGGCGCCGGCGGGCACGGCCTCGCGGCGGCCTATTACCTGGCCAAATATCACGGCGTCCGCAATGTGGCGGTCCTGGACAAAGGCTATCTGGGCGGCGGCAACACCGCCCGGAACACGGCCATCGTCCGCTCCAACTACCTGACTCCGGAAGGCGTGGCCTTCTACAAGGAAAGCATGGAGCTGTTCGAGGGGCTGTCGCAGGAGCTGGACATCAATTGCATGTACACCCCGCGCGGCCACTTCACCCTGGCCCACACCGACGCCGCCATCCGCACCATGCGCTGGCGCGCCGAGACCAACAAGCATCTGGGGGTGAAGTCCGAGGTGATCGGGCTGGACGAGATCGCCCAGATCGAGCCCACCCTGAGCCTGTCGCGGGAGGTGCGCTATCCCATCCTGGGCGCCCTGCACCATCCGGTGGGCGCCACCGCGCGCCATGACGCGGTGGCCTGGGGCTATGCCATCCGCGCCGCCGAGCTGGGTGTCGAGATCCACCAGCTGACCGAGGTCACCGGCCTTGAGGTGGCGGGCGGCAAGGTGGTCACGGTGCACACCAACCGCGGCAGCATCCAGGCCGGGGCGGTGCATCAGGCGGTGGCCGGCGCCTCGTCCGAGGTGGCGCGCATGGCCGGCATGAAGCTGGCCATCCGCACCGTGCCGCTGCAGGCCTGCGTGTCGCAGCCGCTGAAGCCGTTCCTGAACACCATCATCGTGTCGGGCTCGCTGCATTGCTATATCTGGCAAAGCCAGCGTGGCGAGCTGGTGATGGGCGGCGCAGTGGACCCCTATCCGCTTTATTCCACCCGCTCGACCCTGGACTTCAAGGAAGGGCTGATGGCCCACATCCTGGAGCTGTTCCCGTTCCTGGCCGAGGTCCGGCTGATGCGGCAATGGGCGGGCATGGCCGACATGACCCCCGATTTCGCCCCCATCATGGGCAAGACCCCGCTGGACAACTACACCATCGACGCCGGCTGGGGCACCTGGGGCTTCAAGGCCACGCCCGTCTGCGGCAAGCGCATGGCCGAATGCATCGCCACCAACCGCACCCCCGACCTGATCTCGGCCTTCCGCTGGGACCGCTTTCACGCCTTCGAGCAGGTGGGCGAGGCCGGGGCCGCGTCGGTCGGTTCGTGACGGAGACCAAGTCATCATGAAGATCATGACCTGCCCCCTGAACGGTCCCCGCAACATCAGCGAATTCGCCTATGGCGGCGAGGTGCGGGCCATGCCCAATCCCGGCGCCGCCCCGGCGGACTGGGCCGACTATGTGTTCCTGAAGGACAATCCGGCCGGCGTGGTGCGGGAATGGTGGGTGCACACCCCCACCAATTTCTGGTTCATCGCCGAGCGCGACCTGCGCAGCGACGCCATCCTGCGCACCATCACCGTGGACGAGGCGGTCAACGAGGGGGCCCTGCCATGAGCCTGAATTCCGCCATCTTGAATTCTACCGGGGCCGCGCGCCTGCCCGCGCCCTTCGGCCGTTGGATCGAGCGCAACCACCCCATCCGCTTCACCTTCGACGGCCGCAGCCTCGAAGGCCTGGCCGGCGACAGCATCGCCAGCGCCTGCGTGGCGGGCGGCGAGTGGGTGCTGTCCCGCTCGTTCAAATATCACCGCCCGCGCGGCCCCGTCTCCATGGCCGGCTGCGAGGCCAACAGCCTGGTGCAGGTGGGGGCCGAGCCCAATGTGCTGGCCGACCGCCGCGCCATCGAGCCGGGCATGACCGTGTCGGGCCAGAACATCTTCGGCAGCTTGCGCTCGGACAAGGGCCGCCTGCTTGAGAAATTCGCCCGCTTCATGCCGGTGGGCTTCTATTACCGCACCTTCTTCACCCCGCGCGTGGCCTGGAAGTTCTGGGAGCCGGTGATCCGCCACCTGGCCGGCCTGGGCAAGGTGGATCTGGATACCCCGCACGGTTATTACGACAAGGCCTATCTGTTCGCCGACGTGGCAGTGGTGGGGGCCGGCCCGGCGGGTTTGAGCGCCGCCCTGGCCGCCGCCGAGACCGGCGCCGAGGTGGTGCTGATCGACGAGAACCCCAAGCCCGGCGGCAGCCTGGCCTGGGCCCGCTTCGACACCGAGGGCACCGAGGGCGAGCGCCAGCTGCGCCAACTTGAGGAACAGGTGCGGGCCACTCCGGCCATCACCCTGCTGTCCGACGCCACGGTGCAGGGCCATTTCGCCGACAACTGGCTGCCCATCGTCCAGGGCAACCGCCTGATCAAGCTGCGCGCCAATGCGGTGGTCATGGCCACCGGCGCCATGGAGCAGCCGGCGGTGTTCCGGGCCAATGACCTGCCCGGCATCCTGCTGGGCTCGGGCGCCCAGCGGCTGATGCGGCTGTACGGCGTCAAGCCCGGCCGCACCGCCGTGGTGCTGGCCGCCAATGACGATGCCTATGGCGTGGTGCTGGACCTGTTGGATGCCGGCGTTACCGTGGCCGCCGTGGCCGACCTGCGCGACGAGGCCACCGGCCCGCTGGCCCGCAAGGCGGCCGAGCGGGTGCGGGTGCTGACCGCCACCACCATCACCGAAGCGGTCGAGGCTGACGACCATGTGTCGGCGGTGACCCTGGCCCCGGTGCTGGGCATGGGCCAGGTGGGGCCCGATCTGGAGACCATCGCCTGCGACCTGGTCTGCGTCTCGGTGGGCTATATCCCCCAGGCGGCGCTGCTGGCCCAGGCCGGGGCCCGGCTGGTGCCGGACCAGGCCACCGCCATGCCGCGCATCGAGGCCCTGCCCGAGCATCTGTTCGCCGCCGGCTCGCTGGCCGGCGTGTGGAGCCTGCCGGCGGTGCTGGCCGATGGCC
>CAYOKN010000144.1:0-8047 GCA_964404545.1 uncultured Rhodospirillaceae bacterium
AGCGCGCCGCCTGGCAGGCGGCCTGGGCGGCGCGGCCCATGCTGCTGGTGGCGGCGGTGGCGCTGCTGGATGCCGACCACCGTATCCTGCTGGCCACCCGGCCGCCGGGCAAGATGATGTCCGGGCTGTGGGAGTTCCCGGGTGGCAAGGTGGGGCCCGGCGAGACCCCGGAACAGGCGCTGATCCGCGAACTGGACGAAGAGCTGGGCATTGATGTGCGCGAATCCTGTCTGGCGCCGCTGGCCTTCGCCTCTCACGACTATGACACCTTCCATCTGCTGATGCCGCTTTATGCCTGCCGCACCTGGAAGGGCCAGGTGACCGCCCGCGAGGGCCAGGGTCTGGCCTGGGTACGGGCGGCGCGGCTGCGCGACTATCCCATGCCCCCGGCCGACGTGCCGTTGGTGGCGATCCTGCAGGACTGGGCGTGACGCTGCTGGCCACGGCCCGGCTCACTCTGCGGCCGCTGGCCGGCACCGACGCCGCCGTGATGGCCCAATTGCTGGCCGATGGCCGGGTGGCCGCGGCCACCTCGGACATTCCCCATCCCTTTGGCCTGGCCCAGGCCCGGGCCTTCCTGGACTGGGCCGAGGCCGAGACGGCGCTGGGCCGGCTGCTGGCCCTGGCCATGGAGGACGGCGGCCAGATGGTGGGCGCCATCGGCCTGCATCTGGAGGACGGCCCAGCCACCGTGGGCTATTGGGTGGCGCCCCTGCTTTGGGGGCGCGGCTATGCGTCCGAGGCGCTGGCGGCGGTGCTGACCCACGGATTCGGCCCCCTGGGCCTGCCCCGCATCGAAGCCGATTGCCTGGCCGGCAATGCCGCCTCGGCCCGCGTGCTGGAAAAGGCCGGCTTCCGCCGCGCCGGCCAGCGCACCGAATTCTCGCAAGCCCGGGGGCGCGAGGTGACCTTGTGGCAATGGCGGCTGATGGCCGCAGACAGGGTAGGGTTTTAAATTCACCACGAAGGCACGTGCCGCCCTTCGTGCCCTTCCTGCCTTCGTGGTGAATCTGTCTCTCCAAGCCATGCCCCCAGCGCATGGCTGCGGCAGCCAACCCTCCTTTCCGCCGGTTGCCCATCGCCGCCGCTTCCAACATCATCGGGGCAGCCAGAGGAGGAATGCATGGACAAGGTGACGGCGGCGGTGCTGGTGGTGGGTAACGAGATCCTGTCGGGCCGGACCCGGGACGCCAATATCCAGTTTCTGGGCGCGGCCCTGGGCGAGATGGGCATCACCCTGGCCGAGGCGCGGGTGGTGCCCGATGTGGAAGAGGTGATCGTGGCCGCGGTCAATGAGCTGCGCGCCCGCCATGACTATCTGTTCACCACCGGCGGCATCGGCCCCACCCATGACGACATCACCACCGATGCCGTGGGCAAGGCGGTGGGCAAGGCGGTGTTGCTGGACCCGCGCGCGGTGGACCTGCTGAAGAGCTATTATGCCAACCCCGCCGATCTGAACGAGGCGCGGCTGCGGATGGCCCGTATTCCCGAGGGCGCCGAACTGGTGGCCAATCCGGTCAGCCGCGCCCCCGGCTATTGCATCGAGAATGTGTTCGTGCTGGCGGGCATTCCACGGGTCATGCAGGCCATGTTCGACGACATCCGGCCCCGGCTGAAGCGGGGGGCTCGCATGTTGGCCCATACCGTCACCATCTATAAGCCGGAAGGTGTGTTGGCCGGGCCGTTGGCGGAAATCCAGCAGGCGCATCCGTCCGTAGATATCGGCAGCTATCCCTTCGTGCGCGAGGACCGGCTGGGGGCCGCCATCGTGATCCGTGCCATCGACGCCCAAGCCATCGGCGCGGCGGCGCTGGCCGTGCGCAAGATGGGCGAGGCCATGGGCGCCGAGATGGACGAGGACCTGAGCTTGTAGAAAGGACCATCATCATGCAGGACCACGTCGCCTTTCTCCTCCGCCACCTGGTCAGCGGCCTGGTGGGCGGCGGGATCGTGGGCGGCGGCGTTCTGTGGTACGACATCGGCTCGATCCGCACCCTGGCCTTCAATGCCCCCATGGCCGACGCCGTGCTGGTGGTGATCCTGCTGTTCTTCGGCTTGTTCGTGACTTTTGGGTCGGTGGCCATGGGTATCGGCATCTGGAGCCTGGCCCGCGAGCGCGACGGCGAGGATGCGGACTCCTAGCCTAACACCGTTCCGGTTGTCATCGGCGAGTCCCGGTAAATTCACCCAAGATTAAGCCGCCATGCCGACGCTTGCGGCTAATGTCTCAACCCCAGGCAAAGAGCCAACAGGGGGCGAGCATGCTTGACGTGGTGGACTCGGCGGGGGCTGCCGAATCTTTGGCCATGGATCTGGTCAGCGACATGGTGCTGGTGGTGTCCGACGGCATCGTCACCTATGCCAACCGCTCCTGTCTCGACGCCCTGGGGCGCCGCGCCCACCAGGTGGTGGACAAGCCGCTGGCGCAGATCATCCATCCCGACATGCGGCCCTTGCTGGATCTGGCCCTGCAGACCCTGGCCCAGGGTCAGGGGCCGCTGCATCTGAAGCTGTGCCATGCCCATGGCGCCGAAGTGGATGTGGAGGTGGTGGGCGTGCCGCTGTCGGGCCAGGATCCGAACAGCCTGCTGCTGCGCGGCCGCGACGTCGGCCAGACCGCGCGCTGGGCCGAGACCTTGGCGGAGTCGGAAGCCCGCTATCGCCGGGTGGTCGACCTGACCATGGACATGGTCAGCATCTGGACCGAGGGGCGGCTGACCTTTGTCAACCTGGCCGGCGAACGCATGTTGGGTGCCCGCTGCTCCAGCCAGCTGGTGGGGCTGGAACTGGCCGACCTGGTGCATTCCGATTGGCTGCCCGCCGTGTCGGCGGGGCTGGAGGCGCTGGCCGCCGAAGCTTATCCGGTGCCGCTGAAGCTGCGCCGCCTGGATGGCGGCACCCTGGATGTGGAGATCTCGGTCCGGCCCTTCGGCGGTGCCGATGACGGCGGGCCGGGCTCCTTTGTCATGGACGCCCGCGACGTGACTGCCGAGCGCCAGGCCGCCCGGTCCCTGCGCGAGCGCGAGCAGCGGCTGCGCGGCATCATGGAGTCGGTGGCCGAGGGCATCATCACCACCGACGAGGACGGGGTGATCGCCTCGTTCAATCCCGCCGCCGAACGCATCTTCGGCTGGCCCGCCTCCGAGGCGGTGGGACAGTTCATCGGCATCATCCTGTCCGACTGCGACCGTTTCCTGGCCGCCGAGGGCGGTGTTCGCGAAACCCAGGGCCGGCGCCGCGATGGCGCCATCGTGCCGCTGGAGTTGAACGTGGCGCGCTCGCGCCGCGAGCGGGACCAGCAGTTGATCGGCATCGTGCGCGATATTTCCGAGCGCAAGCGGGCGGAAGAGAAGCTGGGCATGGCCGCCACCATCCTGGGCACCATCCTGGAAGGCATCGCGGTTCTGGATTCCACCCTGCGGCTGCAGTCGGTCAATGCCGCCTTCACCGCCATCACCGGCTATGGCCCCGCCGACGCCATTGGCGCGCCCCTGTCGCTGGTGGCCGGTTGTCTGGCCGACACCCAGCAGCGCCAGCGCCTGTGGGAGCGGCTGGACCGCACCGGCGGCTGGAGCACCGAATGCTGGTGCAGCCGCGCCGACGGCAGCCGCTATGCGGCGCAATTGACCGTCACCCCGCTGCCCGGCCCCGGCCCGGCGCTGGACCGGCTGGTGCTGGTGGTGGCCGACATCACCCAGCGCAAGCTGGACGAGGAGCGCATTCGCCACCAGGCCAGCTATGACGGCCTGACCGACCTGCCCAACCGCACCCAGTTCTTTCATACCCTGGACCAGGTGCTGGCCGCCGCCACCCGGCGCGGCCGCAAGGGCGCGCTGCTGTTCCTGGACCTGGATGGCTTCAAGACCGTCAATGACAGCCTGGGCCATCTGGCCGGCGATCATGTGCTGACCGTGGTGGCCGAGCGCATCAAGGCCTGCGTGCGTCGGGACGAGATGGTGGCGCGCCTGGGCGGCGACGAATTCACCGTGATCCTGCCCGAGGTGGAAAACCCGCATGAGGCCGGCGCCCTGGCCCGGCGGCTGATCGACGAGCTGGAAAAGCCGGTGGATGTAGAGGGCTTCCAGGTGGCGCTGTCGGCCACTGTGGGCATTGCCCTGTTCCCTGACGACGCCCGCGACGTCAACAGCCTGGTGTCGGCCGCCGACGCCGCCCTCTATCGTTCCAAGGATCTGGGGCGGGGCAGCTTCCATTTCTTCACTGCCGACATGAATGATGCGCACCGCGAGCGCCTGGCCATCAAGAAGGGCCTGGCCATGGCGCTGGAGCGGGGCGAATTTCGGCTGGTCTATCAGCCCAAGGTGGACCTGAAGACCGGCCTGATCACCGGCTGCGAGGCGCTGCTGCGTTGGCTGAGCCCCGAGTTGGGCCTGGTGCCGCCGGTCAAGTTCATCCCGGTGCTGGAAGAGACCAACCTGATCAATCCCGTGGGTGAATGGGTGATCGAGGCCGCTTGCCGCCAGCACCGCCTCTGGCAGGCCAAGGGGCTGCCGCCCATCCGCATCGCCGTCAACCTGTCGGTGCGCCAGCTGCGCGACACCCTGCCGCAATGGGTGGCCGACGCCCTGTCGCGGGCCCAGGTGCCGCCCGAGGGGCTGGAGCTGGAACTGACCGAAAGCCTGGTCATGCGCGACCCGGAACAGGCGGCGCCGTTGCTGGGCCAGCTGGCCGAGATGGGCGTGCATCTGGCCATGGACGATTTCGGCACCGGCTATTCCTCGCTCAGCTATTTGAAAAAGCTGCCGCTGCACACCATCAAGATCGATCGCTCTTTCGTCATGGACATGATGGATGACGGCGACGACGCCGAGATCACCAAGACCATCATCACCATGGGCCATTCCCTGCGCCGCCATGTGGTGGCCGAGGGGGTGGAGACCACGGCCCAGTGCAATATGTTGAAGCGGTTCCGCTGCGACACCATCCAGGGCTATCTGTTCAGCCCGCCGGTGCCGCCCGAGAAGTTCGAGGCGCTGCTGGCGGCGCCGCCCCTGATCCCCGGCCTGACCAGCCCGGGTAAGGGGTGACCATGCGCGACGGCTCCATGCTCGAAGAGCGGCCCGTCCCCCGGCTGCCCGACGAGGTCTATGCCCTGGACCTGTTGCGCCGGGTGCCGCCGGCATCGCAGGAAACCCTGGGCCGCGACATTTTCGCCCGCTTTACCGATGACGCCGACCTGCCCTGCCTGGCGGTGGTGGATTCGGACTATCGGGTGGTGGGGCTGGTCAGCCGCTCCACCGTGCTGCTGATCCTGGCTAAGCCGCTGATGTTCGACCTTTATTACCGCCGGCCGGTGTCGCGCATCATGGAACGCTCGCTGCTGCTCACGGACATGCACGAGAACCTGGACGAGATCAGCCGCCGTATCGCCGATGAACATCCCCGTGCGCTGATGACCGGCTTCGTGGTCACCGCCCAGGGCCGCTATGCGGGCATCGCCACCGCCACCGACCTGATGACCGCCTCGGCCCGGCTGGCCGCCCGCCGGTCGCGCCAGCTGGAGGAAGCGCGCCAGCTGGCCGAGCAGGCCAATCTGGCGAAGAGCGTGTTCCTGGCCGATCTCAGCCACGAGATCCGCACGCCCCTGAACGGCGTTCTGGCCAATCTGGAACTGTTGCGCTACCAGCCGCCGGGCGTGGGCCAGGGCGAGTTGATCCAGTCCGCCAGCCTGGCTGCCCAGGCGCTGCAGGAGATCATCGGCGATGTGCTCGACTTCTCGAAGATCGAGGCGGGCAAGATGCCGGTGGAGCGGGTGGAGATGGCGCCTGCCGCCTTGGTGCGCGACGTGGTCAAGCTGATGGCCGGGCCGGCCCAGAAGAAGGGCTTGCTGCTGTCCGCCGACATCGATCCCGAGGTGCCCGACCTAGTGCTGTCCGACCCCACCCGGTTGCGTCAGGTGCTGACCAATTTCATGGGCAATGCCCTGCGCTTTACCGAGACCGGCGGGCTGTTCCTGTCCCTGTCCCGCGACGAGGATGCCGAGGGCCGGGCGCTGCTGCGGTTCGAGCTGGCCGACACCGGCGCCGGCTTCCGCCCGGACCGCGCCGACCAGCTGTTCCATCCCTTCACGCAGGAGGACGACAGCACCGCCCGCCGCTTTGGCGGCACCGGGCTGGGGCTGGCCATTTGCAAGCGGCTGGTGGATGCCATGGGCGGCCAGATCGGCTGCGAGGGCATTCCCGGCGGCGGCGCCACCTTCTGGTTCTGCCTGCCGGTGGAAGAGGTGGCCTGCCCGCTGCCGGTGGTCGAGGACATCGCCGGCCTGTCCGTGGTGCTGCTGCAGAAGCGGGGCCGTACCCGCGACCGCCTCACCGCCAGGCTTGAGGAAGCGGGCGTGGACGTGATCGCCTGCGCCACCGCCTCGGCTGCCGGCAAGGCCTTGCGGATCGCCGCCTCGGCGGGGGCGCCGCCCACCGCCGTGATGGCGGACCTGACCACCGATCCGGCGGACGGCCTGCGCCTGGGCGAGGAGGCCCGGCGCCAGGGCGTGCCCTCGGTGATGCTGACCGGCCCGCGCGACATGACCCTGCGCCGGCGCGGCCATTTCCACGGCTATCGCTGGAACGTGCCGCTGCCGGTGCGCGACGGCCGCCTGGTCCACGCCCTGGCCCTGTGCGCCGGCCGGGCGGACTGGGCGCCCGGCAGCCAGGGTGCCGAACAGGGGTTGGAACATCTGCTGGCCGATTTGGCCGGCCTGAACCGCAGCGTCGCCATATTGGTGGTGGACGACACCGCCATGAACCAAATGGTGGCCCGCCGCCAGCTGGCCACCCTGGGCTTCACCTGCGATGTGGCCGGCAACGGGCGCGAGGCCCTGTCGCGCATCGGCGCCCGCGCCTATGCGCTGGTGCTGGCCGACTGCCGCATGCCCGAGATGGATGGCTATGAGATGACCCGGCGGCTGCGCGGGCTGGAATCCGACCTGGGGCTCGAGCACCTGCCGGTGGTGGCCATGACCGCCAATGCGCTGCAGGGCGATGCCGAGAAATGCCGGCAGGCGGGCATGGACGACTACATCACCAAGCCGGTGAGCCTGGAAGCCCTGGCGCGGACCCTGAAACGCTGGCTGCCCGGCGGCGACCCCGCCGCGCAGGGGCCTGTGCCGGTGCGCCCGCCCAAGGCCCCGTCCGATCCCGACCTGACCGGCGGGCCCATCAATATGCAGGCATTGGCCGACATCGTGGGCGACCTGGAGCCGGCCACCCTGGTGGAGATGCTGGGCTGGTTCCTGGCCAGCTTCGGCGACCTGGAGGCCCGGGTCGAGGCCGCGGTGGCCTCCCGCGACCGCGAGGCCCTGCGCGAGGCCGCCCATGCGGCCAAGGGCGCAGCCCGCCATGCGGCGGCGGAAGCCCTGGGCGATGTGCTGTTCGCACTGGAGCAGGCGGCGCCCGCCACCGGCTGGGGCGAGATCGAGGCCATGCTGGTGCATCTGCGCAGCGAACGAGCCCGGGTGGTGGCGCATGTGGAGCGGATCAGGGGAGGCGAGCAATGATACCCGACAACGCGCTGTGCGCGGGCCGCACCGTTCTGGTGGCAGATGACGAGAAATTCACCCGCCAGGTGGTGGCCATGATCCTGCGCGACCTGGGCAATCCCGGGGTGCTGCAGGCGGCCACCGGGCAGGAGGCGCTGTCCCTGCTGACCCGGCCCGACCAGCCGGTGGATGTTCTGGTCTCGGACTTTCAGATGCCCTGCGGCAACGGGCTGGAACTGCTGCAGGCGGTGCGCACCGGGCGCGGCGGCGTGCGCCGCGAGTTGCCGGTGGTCATGTTGACCGGCGTGGCCGAGCGTCAGTTGGTGAACCTGGCCATGCAACTGGATGTGGACGCCTTCGCCGTCAAGCCGGTGTCCAAGGCCGCCCTGGCCGGGCGCCTGCGCCGGGTGCTGACCGAAACCCGGCCGCTGCATGCCCCCGAGGATTATGCCGCCCTGGACCTGTCGGTGTCCTTCGCGCCGGCCGGCCTGACGCCCGTGGCCCCGCCGCCCGCCCCGGTGCCGGCGCCAACGCTTGACGTCCCCGTGGTCG
>CAYOKN010000145.1:0-7991 GCA_964404545.1 uncultured Rhodospirillaceae bacterium
GCGCTTCGCCAGGCCAAGCTGACCCCGCCGGCCGACCTGCTGGCCGGCGCCGCGCCGGGCGTGTTGCGCGCCATGGCGCTGGCCCCGGACCTGCCGCACGAGCTGCGGCTGCAGGCGGCGGAAAAGGCCGAAGCCATCGGCGCCCTGGATACCGAGATGCTGCGCCAGCTCTATCTGGCCACCACCTTCACCCCGGCCGAACTGGACAAGCCGGTGTCGGATGCCGCCACGGAAAAGGGCAGCCGCACCCGCGCCCTGCTGTACCGTGCCAGCCGCCTGCGCACCGGCCCGGCGGCCCAGGCCGAGGTGATCACCCGCGCCCTGGCCCTGGCGCGCGAGAACGGCACCTTCTTCCAGGCAGCCCGGCTCTATGCCCCGCATCTGGTGGAAATGTCCCCCACCCCCGACCTGGCCTGGTTCGCCGGCCATGCGGCCCGCGCCCTGCTGGCCGCCGACAAGGTGAACGTGGCCTGGGCCTGGTACGAGATGGCCGAGCGCCAAGCGGCCAACAACGGTGATGCCAATGCGGTGGCCGCCGGCCTGCTGCCCTTGATGCGGGTGACCGGCCCGGAAGGCGCCGACCCGCTGCCCGAAGGCGCGCTGGCCGCCTGGCGCAAGTCCCGTCCCGACCTGGGCGGCGAGCAGGCCCAGCGCCGCGCCGCCGTGCTGCAGGGGGGCCTGGCCGCCCTGGGCGAGACGGTCAAGGGCGAGGACTGGACCGCCCTGCTGGCCAGCCCGTCCCAGGCCGAGGAGACGGTGCCCAACGCCGCCCTGTGGCATGCCCTGCGCCTGGCCGCCGAGGACCTGCGCCTGGGCGAGACGGTGCTGCTGGCCTTAGCCACCCTGGGCGATGCCGGCCCCGGCGGGCTGGAGCCCACCAGCCTGTACCGGGTGGTGGCGTCGCTGCGCCTGGTGGGGCTGGACGAGGAAGCCCGCCGCATCGCCCTGGAGGCTGCACTGGCCAACGGCGCCTAGACGAAAATGGGTGGGGCCTTGGTTTCCCCCCTGGAACTGCCCATGTCTGAGCCTTGATGCCGCGTGAGAGGAGTGCCGTGCGCAAGACCCTGCTCATCGCCTTGGGGATGGTCATCATCCTGCTGGGCGCCCTGATCTCGCCACTGCCGGGGCCGCTGGGCCTGCCCGTGGCCATGGTGGGCGCCATCGTGGTGCTGAAGAACTCCTCGACCGCCCGGCGCCAGTTCGTGCGCTGGAAGCGGCGCTATCCGAGGCTGTTCGCCCCGGCCATGCGCATCCTGCGCTGGCGCCGCCGCCGCGAGGCCCCTGCGGCGGCGTGACCGCCAAAGCCGGTTGCCTTTCCGTGCCATCCCGGCTTTCCTCAGAGGCATGAGCCGGCATGTGGAAGCCTTTCTGGAAATGATGTCCGCCGAGCGCGGGGCCTCGGGCAACACGCTCGACGGCTATCGCCGCGATCTGGAGGACTTCGCCGGCTATCTGGCCGACAAGGACCCGCACCAGGCGGACGCCGCCGATCTGCGCGGCTATCTGGCCGATCTGCGCCGGCGCGGCCTGGCGCCGCGCACGGCGGCCCGCCGGTTGTCCTGCCTGCGCCAGTTCCACAAATTCCTGTTCGCCGAGGGGGTGCGGGCCGACGACCCGACCCTGATCCTGGACTCGCCCCGGCTGGGGCGGCCGCTGCCCAAATATCTGACCGAGGTCGAGGTGCTGACGCTGATCGAAGCGGCACGGCGGCTGGAGGGGGCGCGCGGGCTGCGGGCCTTGGCGCTGCTGGAGCTGCTCTATGCCGCCGGGTTGCGGGTGTCCGAGCTGGTGGGCCTGCCGCTGGCGGCGGTGGTGCGGGGCCAGCCCATGCTGGTGGTGCGCGGCAAGGGCGGCAAGGAGCGCATGGTGCCCCTCTCCGAGCCGGCACGGGCGGCAGTGGCCGCCTATCTGGCGGTGCGCGGCGATTTCCTGCCCCCGGGCGCCAAGGACAGCCGCTGGCTGTTCCCCTCCTCCGGCGCCGAAGGGCACCTGACCCGCGACGGCTTCGCCCGCCTGCTGACCGAGCTGGCCCTGGCCGCCGGCATCACACCGTCCCGCGTCAGCCCCCATGTGCTGCGCCACAGCTTCGCCAGCCACATGCTGGCCCATGGCGCCGACCTGCGCAGCCTGCAGCAGATGCTGGGCCATGCGGACATCGCCACCACCCAGATCTATACCCACGTTCAGGACGACCGGCTGAAGGGCCTGGTCTCGGCCCACCACCCCCTGGCCCGGCGCTCCAAGACGCCTGCGGACTGACCAAATTCTCACTTTTGGTGGGTGCTTTTCCTACCAGGCGGTGTGATAGCCTGATCAAACGTCAGCGCAGCTCCTTCCCGGCGGGGAAGGGAGGGGGGAGCCATGCGACCTATCGGGATCGGCTTTCGTCTGAATGTGATCGTGGCGGTGTTCGTCCTGGCCATGGCCCTGGTGGCCGGGCTGGTGGTGCGCGAGATGCGCGGCCATCTGCTGGACGAGCGCAAGGGCGCCACCCGCGACCTGGTGCAGACGGCGGTCAGCCTGCTGCGCCATCACCATCAACGCGCCCTGGACGGCCGGGTGTCCGAGGCCCAGGCCAAGGCCGACGCCCTGGCGGCGGTGCGGGCCCTGCGCTTCCAGGGCGACAACTATTTCTGGATCAACGACCTGTCGGCGGTGATGGTGCTGCACCCGGCGAATCCTTCGCTGGAAGGGCGGGACATGAGCAGCTATCGCGATCCCGACGGCCAGCCGCTGTTCCTGAACTTCGCCGCCGTTGCCCGGGGCGAACGGCCCAACTTCATCACCTATGTCTGGCCCAAGCCAGGCCTTCTGGAACCGCAGCCCAAGCTGTCCTATGTGGCGCCGTTCCACCCCTGGGGCTGGGTGGTGGGGTCGGGCGTATGGCTGGACGATGTGGATGCCCTGTTCAGCCGCTGGGTCTGGTCGGTGGCGCTGGCCTCGGTTGGCGTCGGCGGCATCGCCCTGCTGGTCACCTGGAGCATGGCGCGGGGCATCGCCGGGCCGCTGCGACAGGTCAGCCAGGGCTTGGCCGAGCTGACCCAGGGACGGACCGATGTGGCGACCAGCCCCTATCTGGACCGCACCGACGAGGTAGGCGATCTGGCCCGCGCGCTGGCCGCCTTCCAGGCCACCCGGCGGCGAATGGAAGAGGCCCGCGCCGCCCGCGAGGCCACCATGCGCATGGCCGAGGCCGTGTTCCGCACCACCGCCGAGGCCATCATGGTCACAGACGGCCAGAACCGCATCAAGGCGGTCAATCCGGCCTTCACCGCCACCACCGGCTACCAGCCCGAGGAGGTGCTGGGCCGCAACCCGTCGCTGCTGCGCTCGGACCGGCATGGGCCGGATTTCTACCAGTCCCTGTGGCGCGACCTGACCCAAAGCGGCCATTGGGAGGGCGAAATCTGGAACCGCCGCAAGACCGGCGAAGTCTATCCGGAATGGCTGAGCATCAGCGTGGTGCGCGAGGCGGACGGCGCGGTGCGCGAGTATGTGGCGGTGTTCTCGGACATCACCCAGCGGAAACGGCAGGAAGAGCGCATCCGCTGGCAGGCCGAGCATGACGCGCTGACCGACCTGCCCAACCGCGCCTGCTTCCTGGCCTGCCTGAACACCGCTCTGGCCGGCGCGGCCCGCAACAACCACGGCCTGGCGTTGCTGTTCGTGGACCTGGACCGCTTCAAGGAAGTCAATGACACCCTGGGCCACGCCGCCGGCGACCTGTTGCTGCAATTGGTGGCGCAGCGGCTGAAGCATACGGTGCGCCGCTCGGACCTGGTGGCCCGGCTGGGCGGCGACGAGTTCACGGTGATCCTGGACCCCGTGGCCGGCCCGGATGAAGCCGCCCGGGTGGCGGCAAAGGTGGTCGAGACCCTGGCGGCGCCCTTCCGGCTGGAGCAGTCCGAGATCCTGATTGGCGCCAGCGTGGGCGTGTCCCTGTACCCCGCCGACGGCCAGACCGGTGACCAGCTGCTGTCCCATGCCGACCAGGCCATGTATCGCGCCAAGCAAAGCGGGCGGGCCACCTGGTGCCTGTTCGACGGCGTGCGGCAGGTGGCCGAATAGTGTTCGGCACGAGGGCGGTTTTTCGCCCCGATGCAAATGAAGGATGAAGGCCGCGCGGCCTGCCGAGTTTGGGTTCAGAACCCCGCCATCTGCCGCACCGCCTCGGGGCTGTGGCCGGCCTCGCGCAGGGCGCGCAGGGTCAGGGACTTGTCGCGCTTGGCAAAGCGGCGCCCCTGCGAGTCGGTGAGCAGGCCGTGATGCCGGTAGCGGGGCACCGACAGGCCCAGCAGCGCCTGCAGCAGCCGATGCACATGGGTGGCCTCGAACAGGTCGCGCCCCCGGGTCACCAGGCTGATCCCCTGGGCATGGTCGTCGATCACCACCGCCAGGTGATAGCTGGCCGGCGTGTCCTTGCGGGCCAGCACCACATCGCCGAACAGCTCGGGGCGCGCCTCCTGGGGGCCGGCATCCAGATCGAGCCAGTTCAGCGGGCCGGCCTGGGCCGTGGCGCGGGCCATGTCCAGGCGCAGGGCATAGGGCTGGCCCGCCGCCTTGCGGGCCTCGGCCTCGGCGGCGGGCAGGCGGCGGCAGGTGCCGGGATAGAGCGGCCCCTCCACCCCATGAGGGGCATGGCCGGCGGCGGCCACCTCGGCCTCGATCTCCTTGCGGGTGCAGAAACAGGGATAGAGCAGCCCCTGTTCCGCCAGCCGGTCCAGGCCGGCGCCATAGACCGCCAGGCGTTGTGACTGGCGCCAGACCGGCCCGTCCCAGTCCAGCCCAAGCCAGGCCAGGTCGTCCAGGATCGCCTGCACGAACTCCTCGCGGCAGCGGCCCGGGTCGATGTCCTCGATGCGCAGCAGGAAGCGCCCGCCCGCTGCCCGCGCCGCCGTCCAGCCGGCCAGGGCGGAATGGGCATGGCCCAGATGCAAAAGGCCGGTGGGGCTGGGGGCGAACCGGGTGACCGGCTCTGGCCCGCCGCCATCCATTGGCTTTTTTGCGGGGCTTGGCGGAAAGGCGGTTTCGTGCGACTCCATGGGCAACAGATAGCACAGGAGCCAGCCATGAGCGACGTCCAGCCCACCCTGACCGGCCCCCTCCGCCGCGCCAAGTCCGGCGGTCCGGCCCGGCAGCTGGTGGTGTTCCTGCATGGGGTAGGGGCCGACGGCGCCGACCTGATCGACCTTGCGCCCTATTTCGCCGAGCGCCTGCCCGACGCCGACTTCGTCGCCCCCAACGCCCCCTGGCCCTATGACATGGCGCCCTTCGGCTATCAGTGGTTCAGCCTGCAGGACCGCAGCCCCGAGGTGTTGGAGCGGGGCGTGCGGGCGGCGGCCCCGATCCTGGACGCCTTCCTGGACCGGGAACTGGCGGCGCGCGGCCTGACCGACGCCGCCCTGGCGCTGGTGGGGTTCTCGCAAGGCACCATGATGAGCCTGCATGTGGCGCCCCGGCGGGCCGCGCCCTGTGCCGCCGTGGTGGGCTTTTCCGGCCGCCTGGTGGCGCCCGACCGCCTGCCCGACGAGCTGCGCACCCGGCCGCCGGTGCTGCTGGTGCATGGCGAGGACGACGAGGTGGTGCCGGTGCACAGCCTGGCCGCCGCCCGCCTCGGCCTGGAGTCCGCCGGCCTGAAGGTGCAGTCCCTGACCCGGCCCGACCTGGGCCACGGCATCGACGAGGAAGGCCTGGTCACCGCCATCCGCTTCGTGGCGGACCATTTCGCGCAGAAATAGCTTCCCCGGCGCGCCACCCTCCGGAGTAGTGTTATCCTTCCCTAATCTGCAGGACGCGCCGGGCCGCCCACTTGCCCTATAGTTTATCCGCAATCGCGGAAAAGGGCTTCATGGGCATGACACAGCTTCGTCTGCGCCCGGAACACCAAGGAGATGTGCTGGTCTGCATCGAGGGGGTAGAGGCCAGCCACAAGGTCGTGCTGGACTCGATCCATAGCAGCGGCTCGGCCGAGCCGCCGCTTGAGGCCATGATGCCCCCGCCGATGCTGGTCTCGAAGGTGCGCACGCTGATGGCCAAGACCGGATGCACCGGGCTGGTGGTCCAGTTGGCCGCAGGCGTGCGGCTGTCCCCCACCGACATCGAGGGCTGGTTCCAGATCCTCGATTAATCCATCAGGCCTATCGCCGCCACCTGCATGCCCCTGTAAGCTGTATTGCGGACGGTGGGGAAGGTCGAACGCAATGATGCCTTCTCTGATGGATTTGGTTGGCCTGGTCTATGACAGCGTCCAGGGTCCCGACCGATTGACGATGCTTTTGCGGACGCTGCAGGACCGGCTGGGGGCCCAATCGGCGCAGCTGCTGGGCATGGTGTCGCCCGGCCAATATGCGCAACTGGCCAGCATCGACGTCCCGGTCGAAGCCTTGCACGATTATTCGTCCTATTACCACCAGCATGACATCTGGGGCCGTGAGATCGTGGCGCGCCGCCTGCAGGAACGCCCCCTGGCCATCAACACCGCCGGGCTGGTGGATGCCCGAACCTTGGGCCGCAGCATCTTCTATAACGAATTTCTGGCCCCGCTGGGCCACCGCCAGGCATTGGCGCTGACCATCGAACAACCCGGCGGCCAGGGCCAGCACGTGCTGGTGGCCTATCGGGATGGCGACCCCTTCACCGCCGCGGAGGAGGGCCTGCTGAACCAATTGGCGCCCCATCTGGCCAAGGCAGACCAGCTGCGGCACCGGCTGCAGACGGCCGAGGGGATGCAGGGACTGGCCCAGGCGGCGATGGAGCCGCTGGCCTTTGGCGTGCTGGTGCTGGACGAAGAGGGCCGGCTGCTGCTGGCCAACCGGCAGGCCCGGACGCTGATCGCCGAAGCCGCGGCCTTGCAATTGCAGCCCGGCGGCTGGGTCCGGCCGGCCCATCCGGCGCTGCGCCCCGCCTTTGCCCGCATGGTGGCCGAAACCGCCCGGCTGGCCGAGGGCAAGGGCCTGGCCGTCAGCCCGGTGCTGCGCCTGCCGCTGGGGCTGGACCGCCAGGCCGCCGACGGGGTGGTGGTCATGGCGTGCCCGCTGCCCGCGTCGATGCGCGCCAGCGGCAGCGCCGAGCGGGTGATGCTCTATCTGCATGACGGCCGGTTCGAGGCCAAGCCTCCCGCCGAACGGCTGCGGCTGGCCTTTGGCCTGACCCCGGCCGAGGCCCGGGTGCTGGACCGGCTGCTGGCCGGCGATGACGTGGCCCAGGTGGCCGAGGCCCTGCGGGTGCGCCCGAGCACCGTTCGCACCCATCTGAAGAACCTGTTCGTCAAGATGGATTGCAGCCGCCAGTCCGAGCTTCTGCGCAAGGCCCAGGGCCTCGCTGTCATCGAAGCATCATGGTAATGCCAAGGAAAATGGACTATATATAGGCGAAAGCACCCCTTGGGAGCACATCCGTGGTAGATCGAAGCGCCTTCGACCACTGCAGCGGTGATAGCCAGCCCCGGACGGCCCAGGCCCCGGCGCTGCGGGAATGCTGTCCCCCAAGGCATAGGACGCCCTGATCATGGGCCGGGCGCTCGACCAATGTCAGACATTGGTGCTGAACGCCGATTTCCGGCCCCTGTCCTATTTCCCCCTGTCGCTGTGGAACTGGCAGGACACCATCAAGGCGGTGTTCATGGACCGGGTGAACATCCTGGCCGAATATGACGAGTACATGGTGCGCAGCCCCAGCTTCGAGATCAGGCTGCCCAGCGTGATCTCGCTGAAGCAGTTCTCGCACTCGGCCCGACGCGGTCCCGCCTTCACCCGCTTCAACGTGTTCCTGCGCGACGGCTTCCGCTGCCAATATTGCGGCCAGCCCTTCCCCACCGCCGAACTGACCTTCGACCATGTGATCCCGCGCGCCAAGGGCGGCGACACCAGCTGGGGCAATGTGGTCACCGCCTGCGGCTGCTGCAACCTGCGCAAGGCCGACAAGCTACCCGACGTCTGCGGCATGATCCCCATCAAGACCCCGCGCCAGCCCACGCACCACGAACTGCAGGT
>CAYOKN010000146.1:0-7985 GCA_964404545.1 uncultured Rhodospirillaceae bacterium
CGCCGTGCAGAACGCCACCCAGGACGCGGTGGGCGCCATCCACGGCATCTCGGAGACCATCGGCCACATGAACGAGATCGCCAGCGCCATCGCCGCCGCGGTCGAGGAACAGGGTGCGGCCACCCAGGAAATCGCCCGCAATGTGCAGCAGGCGGCCGCCGGCACCCACGAAGTCACCAGCAATATCAGCTCGGTGACCCATGCCGCCGGTGAAACCGGCCATGCCGCCGGCGAAGTGCTGCAGGCCGCCGCCGAACTGTCCCGCCAGTCCGAGCGCCTGTCCGGCCAGGTCAGCCACTTCCTGCACGAGATCCGCACCATCTGACCGCAAGGCCAGACCACGACAAAACGGCCGGGGCGTCACCGCCCCGGCCGTTTTTTTGTCCGTCATCGCCGGGCTTGCCCGCGTCAAGCGCGGGCTTGACCCCTATTTGGAGCGGTGGCTGGTCAGTTCCGAAATCTGGCTGGCCGCTTCGGCGGTCTTGGCGTCCGCCGACGAGAAGGCGCGGTTGATGGCCTGGCTGAGCTTGGGCAGCAGCGACAGGTCCACATGATCCGGCTCGAGCGGGTTCTCGAGCATACGGGCGGTCAGGCCCATGAGCGACATGGCCAGTTCCGAGACATGGGCATAGGCGGTGCCGCGCAGGCGCCGAGACAGGTCCTCGGCCACATAGGCCATGCGGTCCAGCAGGGGTTCCAGCACGTCCTCGGTGGCCTGGCTTTCCCAGGCGAAGGTCAGCTGCTCGACCAGATAGGCGATCTGGACCGCATAGCGTTCCATCTTCTGGTCATTGATGCGGGAAGCGGCGGCGTCGATCAGCCGCTGCAGGCTGTGCTGGTCATAGCTGCCCAGGGCCTTGGCGCGCAGCGGGTTCGGCACCTCCATGATGGCAGCCGAGTTCACTTCTTCCGGGCGCGGGCCCTTGCGGCGGTCGGGGCCGATATAGTCATGGGTAACAACGAAGGGCTTGCGGCCGCGCGCCAGGTTGTCGATGCGCTCGACCAGCACTTCCACTGCCACCGGCTTGATGATCAGGTCGTCGGACCCCGAATCGATTACCCGCTTGACCGAGGCCACCGAAGGTTCGGAGCACAGCGCGATGGTCAGCAGGAAGGGGTTGGGGCCGATCCGGTGATGGCGCACCTGGTGGATCAGGTCGCAGACATCGCCGCCCGGCAGATCCATGTCCACCACCAACAAATCACAGGGACCGGTGTCCACCGCGTCATAGAGGCGCAGATAGGCGCCCACATCCACGATCTCGCGGAAACCCTTGGAGTAAAGCGCGCTCTTGATGCCTTGCCGCACCTGGACGTTCGGCTCGCCGATCACCAGCCGCACACTGTCATACCGGAATTCGGGCATCGACGGTCCCGTTCCCCCCCTTTTCACCCCCTCATGATTACTACTTTTGTCCAGGGCTGACCAGCCCGATGACGACAGTTTTGCATTTTTGACACAACCGCGTGACGGTTTACCGACGGCAGCATCCCCTTTCCCAATGGTGGGGCGCCTCCCCCAGGCGCGGGCGGAATGGCCGGCCCAAGGGCGTAGCCGTATGATTTTATCTTTTTAATCCAATGACTTGCGGGATCAAGAGCGGTTCTCCACAAGCGAGGGGCCGGGCCGGGCCAGCGGGGCCAAGCAAAACCGGGCAGGCCTCTTCTGTACTGGGGCGGGTCCGCAGTCACGTCTAAAAGCCCGCATCAGCAGCCGAGCAATCAAAAACAAAAACCCTTGGCCGGAACCGTTTCCAAAGCTGAATGATATTTCAGGCAGTCCCGGGATCCACGGCAACGGCAACACGATATGCTGGAAATCTCCACTTCGGGTTATACGTTAGTGGCAAGTAAAGCGGTCTATTACCCGGCTATGATCGCCTATTTTGACTTTGCGTACTCCGGAATCACGCAGGAAATCCAAAAGTGAGCGGGGCAGAGTGTTGGTCACCGGCGTACCCCGAATTCGCGGTGGGGTGGCCGTCGGTGGTTGCCCACCCCCTGGGCAAGCCGACTGAAACGTTCTGAACCGGAGACGCAAGCCATGAAGACCATTTCCGCTTTCGCCCGTCGCATCCTGAGTGACGACAACGGTGCCACCGCCATCGAGTACGGCCTGCTGGCCGGCCTGATCTCCATCATGATCATCGGCGGCGCCACCCTGGCGGGCACCGAGATCGACCGCATCTTCGACACCGTTGGCAATTCGCTCGTCGCCGTCAAGCCGGCTGCCACCTGATCCCTGGCAGATCGCGACACCCTCCCCCCGGCCCTCCGGCCGGGGGGATCTTTCCTTGAAGAGGTGTAGCCATGAGAAAGCGCGCCCTGATCATGCTGGGGCTGGCGGTGATCCTGGGCCTGGCATCGGTCCTGCTGATGCAGGGCTGGATCAGCCGGCAGATGAAGCCGACCGATCCCGCCGTCAGCACCGTCACCGTGGTGGTGGCCCGCATGCCGTTGGCCTTTGGCAACCGCATCCAGCGCGAAAACGTGACCCTGGTGGACTGGCCGACCGACGCCACGCCGCCGGGCGCCTTCACCAGCATCGAGGAACTGGTGGGCGAGAAGGAGGACCGCGTGGTGCTGCGGGCCATGGAGCCTGGCGAGCCGGTGCTGGCCAGCAAGGTGTCCGGCTTGGGCGGCCGCGCCACCCTGTCCACCATCCTGAACAAGGACATGCGCGCCGTGACCATCCGCGTCAATGACGTGCTGGGCGTGGGCGGCTTCGTGCTGCCCGGCGATCGGGTGGATGTGCTGCTGACCCGCGGCGACTACCGCGAGGACCCCAAGACCGACGTGCTGCTGCAGAACCTGCGCGTGCTGGGCATCGACCAGGATGCCTCGGACCGCAAGGACCAGCCCAAGGTGGCCCGCGCTGTCACCCTGGAGGTGAGCCCCGAGCAGGCCCAGAAGCTGACCCTGGGGGCCCAGGTGGGCACCCTCAGCCTGGCTTTGCGCAACGAGGCCGACGCCGATCTGGCCACGCTGGAGACCATCAGCGTGGACGACCTGCGCCCCACCAAGCAGGCCGCCGCCCCGGCCAAGACCGCCCCGCGCCCGGTGATCCGCGCCTCGGCCCGTCCCGCCGACAGCGGCATCCAGATCCGCATCATCCGCGGCACCGACAGCTCCAGCACCACCGTCAAGCGCGAGTGACCCCTTTGCCCGACGGCCCGGGCCGGACAACCACAACAACGGCCGACCAGCTGACCAGGCTCGATCTCGAAGCCCACGACACAGGGGTGTGGAACATGCTTTCAGCCTTTACCAGAACCGCGCCGCCCGAGCGTGTGTCCCCCAACCCCGCCGACGACAGCCGGCGCGGCCTGCGCACCACCGTCATTGCCGGCCTGGCGGCCCTCTCCTTCTGCTGGTTCTCGGCCCTGCCGGCCGAGGCGCAGCAGCGTCCGCAACCCTTGACCCAGCCGGTGGTCTCGCTGCAGCCCGACCTGCGGGCCGGCGAGATGGTGGTGCCGGTGAACAAATCGCAGGTGCTGCGCACCGAGCGCGCCTTCACCGACCTGTCCATCGGCAATCCCGAGGTGGCCGACGTGGTCGCCCTGTCGGACCGCTCGGTCTATGTGCTGGGCAAAACCATCGGCTCCACCAACCTGGCCATCTATGGCAAGGGCCGCGAGCTGGTGGCCGTGGTGGACGTGGTGGTCAGCCATGACGTGGAAGGGCTGAAGACCAAGCTGTACGAGCTGATGCCCAAGGAACGCATCGAGGTGCGTGCCGCCAGCGATTCCTTGGTCCTGTCGGGTATCGTCAGCACGCCCGAGCAGTTGGCCCGCGCCCTGTCCATTGCCGAACGCTATGCCCCCGGCAAGGTCAGCAACCTTCTGCGGGTGCGCGGCAGCCAGCAGGTGATGGTCCAGGTCAAGGTGGCCGAGGTATCCCGTACCGTGGCGCGCGAGTTGGGGCTGAAGCCCGAGCTGTTCGGCGGCGACTTCGCCTATTCCACCCTGGACCCGCTGGACCTGGACCGCTTCGGCGCCGGGCTGGTGCAGCTGACCACCAGCGAGTTCGGCATCAACGGCTTCATCGATGCGCTCGAGGAAAAAGGCGTGGTCAAGGTGCTGGCCGAGCCCAATCTGGTGGCCCTGTCGGGCGACACCGCCACCTTCCTGGCCGGCGGAGAATTCCCCGTGCCGGTGGGCAGCGACAAGCAGGACGGCATCACCGAGATCACCATCGAATTCAAGCCCTTCGGCGTCTCGCTGGCCTTCACCCCCACGGTGATCGACGGCGACCTGATCAACCTGGTGGTCAGCCCCGAAGTCAGCAAGATCGACCCCTCGGCCTCGATCGTGCTGAACAGCATCACCATCCCCGGTCTGTCCACCCGCCGCGCCACCACCACCATCGAATTGCGCGACGGCCAGAGCTTCGCCATTGCCGGCCTGCTGCAGTCGGACTTCACCGACCAGGTGCGCCAGTTGCCCGGCGTGGGCGACATCCCGGTGCTGGGCGCCCTGTTCCGCTCGGCCGAGTTCGAGCGGCGCGAGACCGAACTGGTGATCATCGTCACCCCGCGCCTGGTCAAGCCGGTGTCCCCCGACGCCCTGGCCGCGCCCACCGACTATTTCCAGGCCCCCTCGGACTTCGAGCTGTTCGCCCTGGGCTGGTCCGAAGGCATGGGCTCGGGCAGCCGCCAGGTGGCGGCGGCCGACGCGCAAAAGCCGCAGGCAGTGCTGGGCGCCCAGGCGGGCGGCGGCCTGTCCGGTCCCTATGGCCACATCATCAAGTGAGCGAGGCAGTCATGACCGCCAAGACCATCCTTCTGCCGGCGCTGGCGCTGGGGCTTCTGGCCGCCTGCGCCCCCACCGACCGCCCCGGCCCGGGCTTCGGCTCGGCCGTGCGCCAGAACATCGCCGCCCAGGTGGTGAACCCCATGCCCAGCCCGGACATGAACGCCCCCGACTTCAGCGGCGCCCGCGCCGCCGGAGCCATGGACCGCTATCACGCCAGCAAGGTGATCCCGCCGGTGACCGTGACCACCACCGACGTGGGAGGCAAGTGATGTTCAAGCGGGAAAGCCATCCCAAGACCAAGGCGGGCCTGACCTCCCGGGTTGTCCGGGAGCTTTCCCGCAACGAGCAGGGGGCGGTGGCCGTCTATGTGGCCGCCGCCGCCGCCGTGCTGTTCGGCATGGCGGCGCTGGCCTTCGACCTGGGCCGCTTCTTCACCCTGAACACCCAGCTTCAAAGCGCCGCCGACGCCGCCGCCATGGCCGCCGCGGCCGAACTGAACGGCCAGACCGGGGCCCGCGACCGGGCCATCGAGGCGGCCACCAGCGCCTTCGTCAGCAACATGCAAAGCTTTGGCGAGGGCGGCACCAACGTGACCGTGACCCTGACCTACAACAACTTCCTGACCAGCCTGGACCCGGACACGGTGGCCGCCAACGACGCCGAGGCCCGCTTCGTGCGGGTGGACGTGGCGCCCCGCAACCTGCCGCTGGCGCTCTATCCGGTGCTGGGCGGCCAGACCACCTTCAGCACCGGCACCACCGCCACTGCCGGCTTCACCCAGGTGGCCTGCAAGATCCCGCCGCTGATGATCTGCAATCCCTATGAAGGGAGCAGCCCCACCAGCGAGACGCCATTCAGCGCCACCGAGGGCCAGCAGATCCTGGTGAAGTCCCATTCCGGCCCCAGCGGCGGCCAATGGGCGCCGGGCACCTTCGGCCTGTTGGACCCGCCCCAGGGCAACCAGGGCGCCCAGAACGTGGCCGGCTGGATGGCCTCGGGCGTGTCGCCGGGCTGCTATTCGGTGCCCATGTCGGTGCGCCCCGGCCAGGCGGATTCCGTGCGCACCGCCCTGAACACCCGCTTCGACATGTACGAGAATCCCTTCTTCGGCGGCGGCAACGACAAGAAGAACCCGGCCTACCGCCCCGCCGCCAATGTGGTGAAAGGCCTGGTTCCCGTGGGCGGCGACCCCTGCACCACGGCGGCCAGCGCCAGCGCCAAGGGCATGCCCCGCGACGGCTGCTTCACCGCCGGCACCTGCACCCGGTTCGGCAACAGCTCGGCCAGCGCCCCCACCTGGGACCGCGCCGGCTACTGGGCGGCCAACCATCCCTCGGGCGTGGCCATGCCGTCCAGCCTGACCACCCGCTACAAGACCTATCGCTGGGAGATCGAGAACAACGCCATCCCCAGCAGCGGCGACTACGGCCCCAGCGCCGAGTTCGGCAACGCCACCAATGCGGCCAAGCGCTGCTACAGCAACAACACCGCCAGCGGCCAGCCCTCCACCAGCGCCAGCAACGACCGCCGGGTGCTGCACCTGGCCGTGGTGAACTGCCGCTTCCACGACGTGCAGGGCAACGAGGACGACCTGCAGCCGGTGGCCTTCGTCGAGGTCTTTCTGACCGAGCCCTCTGGACTGGTCAGTACCCAGGCCGAGATCTGGATGGAGGTGATCAAGGTGGTGGACGCCAACAACACCAACGACGTCATCCACGACGTCGTCCAGCTCTATCGGTGACCGCCATGCATCTGCTTCGCCCCCGCTCCCTGCTTACCGACCGCTCGGGCGCCGCCGCGCTGGAATTCGGGCTGCTGGCGCCGGTGCTGTTCGCCTTGCTGGCGGGCACCATCGACATGGGCCAGGGCCTGTACCAGCACCATGTGCTGACCAAGGTGGCGCGGGACGCCGCCCGCTTCCTGGCCCGTGCGCCGACGCCCGACGCCACCTGGGAGACCCGCGCCCGCAACGTGGCCCTGTACGGCACCGTGGACGGCAGCGGCACGCCCCTGTCCACCACCATCCAGATCAGCTTCACCTACGGCGCCACCGGCAGCCCCACCACCTTCTACGGCTCGCCGCAGGTGATCACCGCCGTGGTGGAGCAGCCGTTCAACCCGTTCACCGGCTTTTTCTTCAACGGCCAGGTGACCATCGCCGCCCGGCACCAGGAACGGCATATCGGCTCATGAGGGAGACGACCATGACCAGGCTGAGAGCCTTGCTGAGCAACCAGAGCGGCGCCACCGCCGTGGAATTCGCCCTGCTGTTCATGCTGCTGGTGGTGGTGACCTTCGGCACGGTGGAAATGGGGTTCGCCTTCTACCAGTGGAACGCCGCCGAAAAGGCCACCCATCTGGGCGTGCGCCGCGCCGTGGTGTCGGACCCGGTCTCGGGCGGGCTGAACACCCTGGGGGTGATCGCCACCACCAGCGACTATGGCAAATCCTGCCGCAATGCCGACGGCACACCGAACAGCGACTGCTATTTCCCCCCCATCACCTGCACCAGCGGCGGGGCCGGCTCGGCCACCTGCACCAACGCCATGGGCACCGTCAACCCGGCCGCCTTCGACTCGGTGGTGCAGCTGATGCAGCTGGCCTTCCCCAGGATCCAGCACAGCAATGTGGTGATCAGCTACAGCTGGTCCGGGCTGGGCTTCGTCGGCCGCCCCGGCGGCCAGCCGGTGGTGGTGACCGTCAGCCTGCGGAACATGACCTACGACTTCATCCTGCTGGATGCCCTGGCCGGCCTGCCGGACAGAATCACCATGCCCCCCTTCACGGCCACGCTGATCGGCGAGGACCTGAGCAACACCACGGTTTGAGGACTGCAGCTATGGGACAGCAAAGACGCGATGCGGACGTGCGGGTGACCGTTACCGCCCTGGTGCGCTCGCCCGACCTGGAGGCCGGCCTGGCCGAGGCCATGGGCGCGGCTGCCGGCGGGATGACCGTGCTGCACGGCTCCCTCGCCCATCTGGGGCCGGCCGAGCTGGCCAAGGGCGGCACGCCCCATGTGCTGGTGCTGGACGTGGACATGGAAAGCGGGGCCGAACTGGATGCGCTGGAGCAGGCGGTGGCCGAGCACCGGGGGCACAGCGCCATCGTGGTGACTGCGTCCAACCCCACGGTCGAGGGCATGCGCCGGCTGCTGAAGGTGGGCATCGCCGATCTGGTGCCGCAGCCGCTGCAGACGGCGGACCTGCGCGCCGCGGTCAAGGCCGCCCT
>CAYOKN010000147.1:0-7984 GCA_964404545.1 uncultured Rhodospirillaceae bacterium
TGGAGGCCAGCTTGCCGGCCAGGACGCCGCGCACCTCGTCATCGCCGTCCCCGGCCAGCAGCCGCGCCGCCTTGGCGGGCAGAGTGGGGTTGGCGGCGGCCACCCGGCGCACTTCGGCTTCCTTGTCCTCGGCCAGGTAATAGAGGAATTCGGGCGGCAGGTCCTCGCGCGCGGCAAGGGCGCAGCGCACGCCCAAATCTCCTTCGGCCGCCAGCTTCTTGGCCTCGTCATAGGTCAGGGCGGGCTTCTTGGCCTGGGACAGATGTTTGCGGGTCATTGGCCGCCTCCCTGCGGCGCGTCGGCCAGCGCCCAATCGCCCTTGCCGCGGCGCTTCACCGAATACATGGCGGCGTCGGCGCGGGCGATGAAGCTGGACAAGTCCTCGGGAAAGCGGGGGTCATAGACGGCGACGCCCAGGGACATATAGAGAGGGGCGCGCCGGCTGCCCGAGAATTCATCCAGGACCTTGCCCGAGGCCAGGAAGACCTCGGCCCGGCGGCTGGCGGTTTCCTGGTCGGCATTTTCCAGCCAGACGGCGAATTCGTCGCCGCCCAGCCGGGCCACCAGGTCGATGGAGCGGGTGTTGTTATAGAGGATGTCGCGCATGGCGATCAGTGCCTCGTCGCCCCGGGCGTGGCCGTGCACGTCGTTGACGGCCTTGAAATTGTCCAGGTCGGCATAGATCAGGGCGGCGCGCCCGCGCGAGCGTTGCATGCGGCCGAACCGGCGCTTCACCTCTTCATAGAAGGCGCGGCGGTTGAACAGGCCGGTCAGCGGGTCGGTGCGGCTGATTTCCAGCAGGCGCTGGTGATTGACGATCTGTTCCACGGCGATGCCCACCTGGGCGGCCAGGTTGGCCACCAGCAGCCGGTCGTCCTCTTCCCAGCCGGGCCGGTCGGCGCGGCGCCACAGGAACACGGCGCCGTTGCGGCGGTCCTGATACCAGGTGTTGGCACACAGCACCGACCAGGAATGCAGCACCACCTCGGAGACTTCCTCGCCGGGGACCAGCTGGCTCAGCACCTGGCTCAGCAGCTTCTCGCCCGGATGATCGCCGGCATTGGCGGCCATCTTCATCACCGGGCCCTGCACGCCGGGGGCGGCATTAATCATGGTGAAGATCTGGCACGAGCTGGCGCCCAGGCCCTGGGCCGAGGTAACGGCGGCCACTTCCAGCATCTTTTCCGGGTCCACCTCGGAGCGGAAGGTGCGGATGATCTTGGCGAACATGCGCTCGCGGTTCAGCACCCGGGCGAAGGCGCGATCACGCTCGTGCCGCTCGGTGATGTCACGGCAGATGCCGCGGGCGCCCTTCCACTCCCCCCGGCTGTCGGTCAGCGGCACGGCGCTGGCCATGACGCAGGCGGGCTGGCCGTCGGCGCGGCGAATCCAGATCTCCATGTCGTCCAGCGGGCTGGGCGTCTCGAAGGGCAGGCGGTCATTGGTGTTCATGCCCTCGAACAGAAAGCTCGAGGCGCGGTGGCCCACCAGTTCGCGGGCCGAATAGCCAAAGGCGCCCTCGGGCGGCACGAAGACGAAGCTGCCGTCGGCGGAGGTTTCCCAGACGAAGTCCTTGGACAGCTCCACCAGGTCCTTGTAGCGGCCCCGGGATTCGATCAGGGCCAGGCGCAGGGAAAAATCCAGGGTGCGGTCGCAGACCAGGCAGATCACCGAATGGCCGCCCGGCTGCGGCATCAGGATCAGTTCCAGCATCTGGGTGGTATAGCCCGGCGGAACTTCCAGCGGCTCGGACACCAGGCTGTTGCCGTCCATGGCGCGGCCGACCATGGCGGCCAGTGCCGGGCGGATGGCGGTTTCGGCGAAGATGCGGGCGGTTTCGGCGGCCAGGGAATTGCAAGCCAGGATGGCGCCGTCACGGGCGAGCACCAGCACTGGCTGCCCGGCCAGCAGGAACCCGCCGCTGTCCACGCTCCGATCGATATCCGCCAGCGGGGCGGGCGTCTGCGCCTGCTCCTCGTCCCGGACCCTGTTTTCCGAAGCCACCATCCCCTAATCGCCTTCTTCCGAAGCGTCTTGGGCCCCGCTTAAGCAAGCATGCGCCCTCAGCCCGTGGCGGACAATGGTTAAGTCTGCCTCAAGGAAGGTAAACCGGCTGTTAAGGACAGTCCAGGGAAGGATTTTATGCTGTTCGGCGCGGTTTGCGGCGTCAATGCAAAGACAATGCGGGCGATAGTGTCGGCCAAACGGCACAAGCGGGCAAGACGCCCGCGCCGGGACTCTGAACACCGGAGCGCCGCGACTGGCGCGTTGAGCGCCCCGCAGCGGAGCGGAGGAGCCAAGGCGGCGGAGCCGCCGCCCGGCGCTTGAGGGACCCATGAATACCGGAGCGCAGCGACTGGCGCGTTGAGCGCCCGCGCGACCGTTCGCGCGTGAGCCAAGGCGGCGGAGCCGCTGCCCGGCGCTTGAGGGACCCATGAACACCGGAGCGCAGCGACTGGCGCATTGAGCGCCCGCGCGACCGTTCGCGCGTGAGCCAAGGCGGCGGAGCCGCCGCCCGGCGCTTGAGGGGCCCTTATATATTAATGCGCGAACACGTCTTCCTCTTCCCAGCCGGCCAGGTCGAGCAGGGCGCGGTCGGGGAGGAAGCGGAAGCAGGCGGCGGCCAGGTCGGCGCGGCCTTCGCGGGCCAGCAGGGTGTCCATCTTGGCGCGCAGGGCGTGCAGATACAGGACGTCCGAGGCGGCATAGGCCAGCTGTTCGTCGGACAGCTTGGCAGCACCCCAGTCCGAGGTCTGCTGCTGCTTGGACAGTTCGACGCCCAACAGCTCGCGGCACAGGTCCTTCAGACCGTGGCGGTCGGTGTTGGTGCGGCACAGCTTGCTGGCGATCTTGGTGCAATAGACCGGCGAACAGACCACGCCCAGATGCTGCTTCAGCATGGCGATGTCAAAGCGGCCGAAATGGAACAGCTTGGTGACCTGCTGGTTGGCCAGCAGGGCCTTCAGGTTCGGGGCGGCATAATTACGGTCGGGGAAATGCACCACATGGGCGGTGCCGTCGCCGGCCGACAGCTGCACCACGCACAGGCGGTCACGCTGCAGGTTCAGGCCCATGGTCTCGGAGTCGACAGCGACACAA
Organism: uncultured Rhodospirillaceae bacterium; assembly: GCA_964404545.1. GTDB lineage: Bacteria > Pseudomonadota > Alphaproteobacteria > Rhodospirillales > Magnetospirillaceae > CAYOKN01. The sequence goes on from CAYOKN010000147.1 coordinate 3,100, forward strand.
TCGCCAAAGTCGATACCGGCGGGAAGATCATTGATGTGATAGGAGATCGTCATGTCCGACCTGCGGGGTCCGTCCATTGGTGGGGAGGTCGGACGCGACCATAAGCGAGGTTGGTGCCCAGGAGAAGACTCGAACTTCCACGACCTTGCGGTCACTAGAACCTGAATCTAGCGCGTCTACCAATTCCGCCACCTGGGCACCGCGCGCTTCCTCATTTCCGACCCGTTGGGCCGTCGTGAGGCCGCAATGTGTATTCGTTCCGCCCCCGGCTGTCAAACCCATTTTTGCATTTTTTTTCGGGACCGATTTCCGCCCGATCTGCCCCACCCGCCCGGGGCCGCTGACCCACCCAAACGTGTGGCGGGATTGCATCTGGCAATGGATTGAATTAGCTTGCAGACCAACGAAATGACCATCCGTTCGAGGGAGTCTGTCATGGCCCGCAAGCTGGCTGTCGTGTTTGGGGGATCTGGGTTTATCGGCCGCCATCTCATCCGCCGCCTGGCGGCTGCCGGCTATAATGTGCGGGCCGCCGTGCGCGACCCGGTGGGCGCCGCCTTTCTGAAGCCCATGGGCGAGGTGGAGCAGGTGGTGCCGGTGTTCGCCGACATCACCAAGCCGGCCTCGGTCGAGAACGTGGTGGCGGGGGCCGACCTGGTGGTGAACCTGGTGGGCATCCTGTACGAGCGCGGCAAGGCCAGCTTCCAGGCCATCCATGTGGATGGGGCCCGCACCGTGGCCCAGGCCGCCCAGGCCGCCGGCGTCAAGACCCTGATCCATATGTCGGCCTTGGGCGCCGACAAGGACAGCCCGGCCGCCTATGCCCGCTCCAAGGCGGCGGGCGAGGAGGCGGTGCGCGCCGCCTTCCCCGGCGCGGTGATCTTCCGTCCCAGCGTGGTGTTCGGGCCCGAGGACGACTTCTTCAATCGCTTCGCCGCCATGACCGGCTGGTCGCCGGTGCTGCCGGTGATCGTCAAGGCCATGCCCTGCCCCATGCGCGGCCTGTATCGCGGCGGCTCGCCCAAGTTCCAGCCGGTCTATGTGGGCGATGTGGCCGACGCCATGATGGCCGCTGCCACGATGGTCTCCGAGGGCAAGGCCGAAGCCCAGGGCCAGACCTATGAGCTGGGCGGCCCCACGGTCTATGACATGAAGCAGGTGATGGAGCTGGTGGAACGCTTCACCCACCGCAAGCGTTGGCTGGCCCCCATCCCCATGGGCGCCGCCCGCTTCAAGGCCGTGTTCCTGCAGATGCTGCCCAAGCCGATCCTGACCCCCGACCAGGTGCGCCTGATGGAGCGGGACAATGTGCTGGGCGGCAGCAAGCCGGGCCTCGAGCAGCTGGGCGTGACCCCCACCGCCGCCGAGGTGATCCTGCCCACCTACATGCTGCGCTTCGTGGACGGCGCCGAGCGCGCGTTGCGGCGATAAATTGGGGTATGCGCGGGCCGGTGGCCCGCGGGGAACGACATGAAGGAACGCGGATGGAGCATCGCCATCCGCGTTTCTCTGTTTGCGGGCCGGGTCCCGCGTAATCTCAAAGGCTGTGCAGGCCGGGCTGCGGCGCCCCGAGGCGGCGTCTCGAAGGCTAAAACACCCCCAGGCTGATACCCACCAGCGCCCCTGCGGCGCCGGCGCGCCAGAGCAGGACCGGCAGCAGGCTGTGCTCGCGCAGCCAGGACAGCAACAGGGCGCAGAGGGCCAGGGTGGTCAGGAAGGCACCCAGGGCCAGGCCGAGCAGCGCGCCGCTGATTTCCAATCCGCCGCCCAGGCCCAGCTTCCAGCCCTGGGCCACCAGCCCTACCGCCAGCACCGGAATGGTCACCAACAGGGTCAGGCGGAAGGCGTCGGCCCGTTCGAAGCCCAGCAGGCGGGCGGCCAGGATCACCGCCCCGGCGCGGCCCACGCCCGGAATAATGGACAGGGCCGCCATCAGCCCCACGAACAAGGACCCGCCCAGGGTCAGGTGCTCAAGGCGCTTGACCGTCATGGCCAGCTTGTCCAGCACCAGAGCCAGCAGCACGAAGGCCAGGCTGGCCAGCCCCACCGCCAGCGGCGACAGTGCCAGATGCGAAGCCAGAAAGCCCTCGGCCAGGATGCCGGGCAGGGCCGCCATCAGCACCAGGCCGGTCAGGCGGCTGCCGGGATGGTGCTTGCCTTTAAGGAATCGCCAAATCCCTTGGCCCATGATGCCCACCGAGCGCCAGCAGAAGGCCAGCACGGCCAAAAGGGCGCCGAGATTGAGATAGAAGGCGGTCAGCAGCGGGCGGTTGCCGATCAGCGCCCAATGGGCGTCGGCGTCCAATGGCAGGGCCTGGGCGGCACCGCCAGCCAGCAGGGCGAGAACAAGATATAGGTAGTCCAAGCGGGCATCCCCCCCTTTTGGCACATGTTATAGCAGGATCGGCATAGGGGCCGAAGGGGCAAGAAAGGTCCGGAATGGGACTATTACCCCAAGAAATCTTAATCGGATTTTGTGAAGCGACTCATTCGAATCCCTGAACCCCGGAGATTTAGGTCAGGTTTATTGTCCTGTCATGCTTTTTTTGCTCGCAATCCGCCCCCAACTGTCGTAAGACCGACCATCCCGCGCGCTGTTCGCCGCGGGCTTACCCAGTATTCGTGTTTCGGGAAAGGGACCGCCATGTCTCGCAAGATGCTGCAATTCATCCGCCTCGAGCAGCAGATGCCGTCCAAACGCAAGGCCGACGAACGGCGCGGCGACTTCGACGAGATCTATAAGGGCTTCACCGACACCGAAGCCGGCGATCAGGCCAGCCGGTGCGAGCAGTGCGGTATTCCGTTCTGCTCCATCCACTGCCCGCTGCACAACAACATCCCCGACTGGCTGATGCTGACCGCCTCCGAGCGCATGGAGGAGGCCTATGCCGTCTCGTCGGCCACCAACAATTTCCCCGAGATCACCGGCCGCATCTGCCCGCAGGACCGCCTGTGCGAAGGCAATTGCGTGCTGGAGCAGTCCAAGCACAATTCGGTGACCATCGGCTCGGTCGAGAAATACATCACCGACTACGCCTTCACCCAGGGCTGGGTGAAGCTGGTGCAGCCCCTGGCCGAGCGCCGGCAGTCGGTCGGCATCATCGGCGGCGGCCCGGCCGGTCTGGCGGCTGCTGACGAGCTGCGCAAGCAGGGCTATCAGGTGCATGTCTATGACCGCCACGACCGCATGGGCGGCCTGCTCATCTATGGCATCCCCGGCTTCAAGCTGGAAAAGCATATCGTCGAGCGCCGCGCCAAGCTGCTGGCCGACGGCGGCGTGCATCTGCACTGCAATTTCGAGGTGGGCCGTGATGCCAGCCTGGCCGATCTGCGCGCCAAGCACGACGCCATCCTGATCGCCACCGGTGTCTATAAGGCGCGCGAGCTGACCATCCCCGGTGCGGGCCTGAAGGGCGTGCATGCGGCCCTGGACTATCTGACCGCCTCGAACAAGGTGGGCCTGGGCGACACCGTGCCGGCCTATGAGGACGGCACCCTGAACGCCACCGGCAAGGACGTGGTGGTGATCGGCGGCGGCGATACCGCCATGGATTGCGTGCGCACCGCCGTCCGCCAGGGCGCCAAGAGCGTGAAATGCCTCTATCGCCGCGACCGCGCCAACATGCCGGGTTCGCAGCGCGAAGTGGCCCATGCCGAGGAAGAGGGTGTGGAGTTCGTCTGGCTGGGCGCCCCCGAGGCGCTGGTGGGCGACGACAAGGTCACCGGCGTGCGCGCCATCAAGATGCATCTGGGCGTGGCCGACGCCTCGGGCCGCCAGACCCCGACGCCCATCGACGGCTCCAGCCATGTGATCCCCGCCGACATGGTGATCAAGGCCCTGGGCTTTGACCCCGAGGACACCCCGGCCCTGTTCGGCGCGCCCGACCTGGCCGTGACCCGCTGGGGCACTTTGAAGACCGACATGAAGACCCAGATGACTTCGGTGGACGGCGTGTTCGCCGCCGGCGACGTCGTGCGGGGCGCCTCGCTGGTGGTGTGGGCCATCCGTGACGGCCGCGACGCCGCCGCCGCCATCCATACTTACATCCAGGCCAAGGCCGCCCAGGCGGCTGAGTGAGGACTACTCCCATGAACCAGATCATTCCCCAGTCCGGCGAGCAGTTCGTCGCGGAGTATCAGAAGAACGCCTCGCACCTGGAGGCCAACGGCATGTACCGGTCCGAGCAGGAGGTTTCCTCCTGCGGCGTGGGCCTGGTCGCGGCCATTGACGGCAAGCCCCGCCGCGCCGTGGTGACCGCCGGCATCGAGGCCCTGAAGGTGCTGTTCCACCGCGGCGCCGTGGATGCCGACGGCAAGACCGGCGACGGCGCCGGCATCCATGTGGAAATCCCCCAGGACTTCTTTAAGGACCACGTCCGCCACACCGGCCACGAGCTGCTGCCCGGCAAGCTGGCCATCGGCATGATCTTTCTGCCCAAGACCGACCTGTCGGCCCAGGAGCGTTGCCGCCAGATCGTGGAAACCGAGATCCTGAATTTCGGCTACACCATCTATGGCTGGCGCCAGGTGCCCACCGACGTGTCGGTGATCGGCGAGAAGGCCAATGCCACCCGCCCCGAGATCGAGCAGATCATGGTGGCCAACAACAAGGGCGTCTCAGACCAGCAGTTCGAGATCGACCTGTTCGTGATCCGCCGCCGTATCGAGAAGCGGGTGCTGGCCGACCACATCACCGAGTTCTACATCTGCTCGCTGTCGGCCAAGTCCATCATCTATAAGGGCATGTTCCTGGCCGAGCAGCTGTCGGTGTTCTATCCCGACCTGCTGGACGAGCGCTTCGTCTCGTCCTTCGCCATCTATCACCAGCGCTATTCCACCAACACCTTCCCCACCTGGCGCCTGGCCCAGCCCTTCCGCATGCTGG
>CAYOKN010000148.1:0-7931 GCA_964404545.1 uncultured Rhodospirillaceae bacterium
CGGGTGATGGCCCGGCTGCATGCCGTGACCGAGCCGCTGCCCCAGTCCAAGCCCCAAATCAAGCGGCTGGCGGCGGCGCTGACGCCGCAGCGGCGGCCCGGAGACTATGCCCAGGCGGTGATGGACCTGGGCGCCACCGTCTGCACGCCCCGAAAGCCCGCCTGCGGCATCTGCCCCTGGATGGCCGCCTGCCAGGCGCGGCCCCTGGGGCTGGCGGAAAGCCTGCCGGCCAAGGCCGAGAAGCCGGAAAAGCCCACCCGCCACGGCATGGCCTTCTGGGCCATCCGCAAGGATGGCTGCGTGCTGATCCGCAAGCGGCCCGAGCTGGGGCTGCTGGGCGGCATGATGGAGGTCCCCTCGACCCCCTGGACGCCCGAACGCTGGCATCTGCTGGATGCGGTGGCCGAGGCGCCCCTGAAGGCCGACTGGACCCTGCTGCCCGGACTGGTGCGTCACACCTTCACACACTTTCACTTGGAAATGACCCTGGCGGCGGCCAAGGTGGGGGGCAACACCGCCCTGGCCCGCGGGCTGTGGGTGCCCATCGACCGCCTGGGCGACCACGCCCTGCCCACGGTCATGCGCAAGCTGGTCAAGCATGCGCTGGCCAAGGCCTATTAGAGCCGGATTTTGAGGACGAGAGAGATGACTTTCCTGCGCCGCCTGCTGCCGGCCCTGCCGCTGCTGGTCCTGTCGCTGCTGGCCCTGCCGCCCTTGCTGCCGTCCGCCCCCGCCGCCGCCCAGCCGCCCGAGGCGGGCGGGCCCATCGGCAATGAACGGCTGCTGTTCTCCATGCCGCCGGGCTGGCGGCTGGCCAGCCGCGACCAGCGCGGCCCCATCTCGGTGGCCAACTACCTGCCGCCGGGCCAGGACTCGGCCGACTGGCAGGAGATGATGGTGGTGCAGGTGTTCACCGGCCTGAAGGAAAAGATGCCCGAGGTGTTCCTCGAGCGGGTGATGAAACTGTCCGCCGAAACCTGCGAGGACACCGGCGCCGGCCCGCTGGCGCAGCAGGTGGTGAACGGCTATCCCACCGCCCTTCGGGTCCTGGCCTGCACCAAAACCCCCGCCGGCCGGGGCGAGGTCACCGCCTTCCTGGTGGTCAGCGGCGACGAAAGCCTCTATGTGATCCAACGCGTCTGGCGAGGCCCGCCCTTCATCAAGGGCGCCGGCGCTCCGGTGCCCAAGGAAACCCTGGGCGAATGGCTGGGCTTCATGCGCGCCGTGTCCCTGTGCAACGCCCAGAACCCCAAGCATCCCTGTCCCAGCGCCATGCAGGGGCAGCCTTAAGGCCCCTTACTGCTCGGCCATGCGCAGTTCCGTGGTGGTGTTGCGCAGGCGGCGGGCCAGTTCGCGGGCCAGGTTCAGCAGCAGGGCGTTCAGGATGTCCGGCCGTTGCTGGCCCAGCTTGACGGCGGCCGGGACGGTCAGCTCCCAGGCTAGCACCGGCTCGTCGGCCAGGGCGACGGCGGAGCGGGGCTTGCCTTCCAGCAGCGCCATCTCGCCCACCACCTGGCCGGGGCCGAAGGCGGCCACGCGGCGGGTGCGGCCGCGGTCCAGGGTGATGCGCACGCTGACCAGACCCTGGGCGATCAGGAACAGGCTGTCGCCGGGGTCCCCCTCGCGGAACAGCGGCTGGCCGGCCTCGAAGCCCCGGCGTGTCAGGAAACCGGCCAGGATTTGCCCCTGCTCGCCGTTCAGCCCGTCCAGCATGGGCATCTTGGCAAGGGGCAACTCGGCCCAATCCTCGGCCACCAGCCAGCGTTGGGCCAGCACTCGGTCTTCGGCCCATTCCAGGGCGCTGTCCGTATCGGAGAACCAACGGCCGCCGTCCGTCATGCCCATATGGGTGAGGAACAGGCCGTTCTGGCTGGCCGGGTCCATATGGGCCAGCAGCAAGGTGCGGCCCTGGCCCTGCAGGCGCTTTTGCATCTGGGCCAGGATATGCACGCCGGTGGAATCCATCTCATCCACCCGCTTGCAGTCCAGGATCACATAGCGCGCCGCCTCGGGCAGCTCGGCTACCGTCTGGCGCAGCCGGTCGGCGGTGCCGAAGAACAAGGGGCCGTCCAGCTCCAGCACGGCGATGGCGCTGCCTTCATGCGCCAGCCAGTCCATGCGCTCGGGACTGCGCAGGCGCAAGGAGCGACGGGTGCGGCCGTCCTGCACCTTGCGCACCATCGGCTTGGACATGCGGGTGACGAACAACAGCATGGACAGCACCACGCCCAGCCCCACCGCCGGCATCAGCCCCACGGTGACGGTCACCCCGGTCACCACCGCCACCACCAGCAGGTTGGCGCCGGTCTCCTTGCGGTGGATGGGCGTGCTGGCGAATTTCCACACCAACTGGCGGCTCCAGCTGTCCAGCATGCCCACCGACTGCATGCACATCACCGCGGCCAGCACCGCCAGCGGCACATGGGCCAGCACATCGCCCAGGAACAGCAGGAACAGCAGCAGCCAGACGGCATGGCTGGCCGAGGCGAGGCGGGTGCGGGCGCCAGCCTGCAGATTGGCCAGGCCGCGCGCCGGCGATCCGGTGCTGGCGATGCCGCCAAACAGCGCCGAGGCCATGTTGGACAGGCCCTGGCCGATCAGCTCGCGGTTGGCGTCGTGCTGGCTGTTGGCGGCGCTGTCGATGGCCACCGCCGAGAGCAGGGCGTCGATGGCGCCCACGGTGGCCAGCAGCAGGGCCGAGGGCAACAGGTGGCCCAGGATGCGCCAGGCTTCGCCCTGCCAGGGCAGCCCGGCCCAGACCGCCAATTCCTGCGGCAGCGGCAGGGCGGCCGGCAGCGGCCCGGTCTCGGGCCCCAGCGCGGCCCCGGGCACCGCCACGGCCAGCAGGTGGAAGACCACGCTGCCGGCCAGCAATCCCACCACCAGGGGCGGCAGGCGCAGCCGTTGGGGCCAGCGTTGCGCCGCCCAGATGGCGGCCAGGGTGAGCAGGGCGGCGGTGGCGGTCAGAGGCTGCCAGGCGGGGGCCTCGATCAGTACCCGCCAGGAGGTGCCCAACGGCAGCCCCAGCATGGTCGGCAACTGGCCCAGCACGATCAGCACGGCCACGCCGTTCATGAAGCCGGCAATCACGGGATAGGGAATGTATTTGATGGCAGCGCCCAGGCGCAGCACGCCGAAGCCCACCTGGATCATGCCGGCCAGGAACAGGGTCAGGAAGGTGAAGCCCAGCACCCATTCCGGCTTGCCGGCCAGGCCGGGCTGCGCCATCAGCCAGGCCACCACCGAGGTGAGGATAAGCGAAACCGAACTGCGCGGCCCGCCCACCTGCAGCGGCGCCCCGCCAGCCAGGGCCGCCACCAGGCCACCCACCACGCTGGCCCAGAATCCGGCCAGCACGCCCAGGGTCAGGTAGTCCGGCCCCATGGGCGCGAACACCAATATGCCCAGCGGCAGCGTATGGGGCAGGGCGGCCAGCGCCATCACCAGCCCTGCCTTCAGATCGGCGCGGAGCGTCTCGACGCGCCAGAGGCCTCCCGGCGCGACCTCGGTCTTGATCCCCATTGTCCTCCCCCCTCAGAGAGCGAGGAGTGGGTATATCACGCCTTTTTGTCCGGATATTGCCGGGTTAATGAAGTTCGGACCGGATCTTTTGCCGCAGCAGGTCGATGGCGTGATATTCGCCATCCTGCTCGAAATGCCAGAAGGTCCAGCCGTTGCAGGCCGGGGCGTTCTGAACCATGGCGCCCACCTGATGGATCGAGCCCTTGTAGTCGGACGAGATCAGGGTGCCGTCGGCGCGCACCTTGGCGCTCCAGAGGCGGCGCTGGCCGCCCCACAGGACCGTGCCCGGCTCCAGCAGGCCGCGCTCCAGTACGGCGCCGAAGGGGATGCGCGGCTCGGTGCGCTTGTTGGGGGTGATCAGGGCCGACAGGTCGGTGACCGCGCGCACCTTCTCGATGCGCTGGCTGGCGGCCTTGATATAGTCGGTGTCACGATCGACGCCAATATAATGGCGGCCCAGCTTCTTGGCCGCGTACCAGCCCTCGATCGGTCCGGTGCCGAAGAAGGGGTCCAGCACCACGTCGCCCGGCTTGGTGCTGGACAGCAGCACCCGGTAGAGCAGGGATTCCGGCTTCTGGGTCGGATGGGTCTTCTTGCCGCCGCTTTTCAGCCGCTCGGGCCCAGAGCACAGGGGCAGGGTCCAGTCGGACCGCATCTGCAGGCCCTCGTTCAGGTTTTTCATGGCTTCGTAATTGAAGCAATAGCGCGACTTTTCCGACTTGCCGGCCCAGATCAGCGTCTCATGCGCGTTGGTAAAGCGCGTGCCGCGGAAATTGGGCATGGGATTGGTCTTGTTCCAGATCACGTCGTTCAGGATCCAGAACCCCAGGTCCTGCAGGATGGCGCCCACGCGGAAAATGTTGTGATAGCTGCCGATCACCCACAGCGCCCCGTCGTCCTTGAGCAGCCGGCGGGCAGCGCCCAGCCAGTCGCGGGTGAAGCGGTCATATTCGGCGAAGTCGGTGAAGCGGTCCCAGTCCTCGTCCACCCCGTCCACCTTGGAATTGTTGGGGCGCATCAGATCGCCGCCAAGCTGCAGGTTATAGGGCGGATCCGCGAACACCAGGTCGATGGACCCGGCGGGCAGGGCGTTCATGTGGGCGACGCAGTCGCCTTGCAGGATGGTATCGAGCGGCAGTTTCATGACTCTTGTTTGAGTCATGACTCAAGGCCAGTCAATAGGGCGTTGATTCGGTGCGATGAATCCTGTGCGGAGTGTTGCGCAAAAGACTCAGTTGGGCGGGCGAGGGCGCCCGCGCTCCCAGAGGGAGGCACCCGAAGCGAAGCGGAGGAGCCAAGGCGGCGGAGCCGCCGCCCGGCGCTTGAGGGACTTACTTCAAATGCTCCATCAGGCGGGGCATCAGTTCCACCAGATTGCAGGGGCGGTGGCGGGCGTCCAGCTGCCATTTCAGGATTTCCTCCCAGCCGTCGCGGCAGGCCGAGGGCGAGCCGGGCAGGGCGAAGAGGTAGGTGCCGTGGGCCACGCCGCCAACGGCCCGGCTCTGCATGGTGCTGGTGCCGATCTTGGCATAGGACAGCTGACGGAACAGTTCGCCGAAGCCTTCGATCTCCTTGTCGAACACCTGGCGGAAGGCCTCGGTGGTCACATCGCGGCCGGTGATGCCGGTGCCGCCGGTGGAGATCACGCAGTCCACGTCATGGGCCACGATCCAGTTCTTCAACTGGTCGACGATCTCGCCGGCATCGTCCTTCACGATCTCGCGGGCCACCACCTTGTGGCCGTCCCGCACGATCATTTCCTCGAGCACATTGCCCGAGGTGTCGTTCTCACGGGTGCGGGTGTCGGAAACGGTCAGGACGGCGATGTTGACGGGCAGGAAGGGCTTGCTCTCGTCAATGCGGGACATTCAATTTCACCTGTTCTGGCTAAGGGCTGCTGGATCCATGCCATCATACATGGGCCAGCCGCCCGCGACGATAGCATCCAGCGAGGGGGACGGCTGGCCCATGCGGTCGCGGTAAACCCACAGATTGGTCATCACCTGCTCGACGAAGGCCCGGGTCTCACGCGACGGGATGCTTTCGATGAACAGCAGCGGGTCGTCATTGTGCTTCACATTGGCCAGCCAGCGGGTCAGGTTGCCCGGCCCGGAATTATAGGCGGCGGCCAGATGGAACAGGTTGCCGCCCACCGCCGGCTCTTCCAGCAGCTTGCGCAGATATTTCTGCCCCAGGGCCAGGTTGGCCGAGGGCTTGGTCAGGTCGCCCGAGCCGCCCATGGCCCGCGCGGTGGCCGGCATCAGCTGCATCAGGCCGATGGCGCCGGCCGGGCTCTTGGCCTGCGGGTTGAAGCCCGATTCCTGGCGCACGAAGGCGAACACCAGTGCCTTGTCCACCCGCCAGCCGCCGGCGGGGCGCCAGTCGGGCAGGGGGAAGGCGGCATTGTCGTGGAAGCGGCCATCCTGTGCCGCCACGATGCCGCCCAGGCGCAGGGCCAGCTCCGGCAGCCCGGCGGTGCCGGCCAGGGCCAGCATGCTCTGGGCCAGGGCCGGAGTGGCGCGCGGCTGCAGCTTGCGCAACTCCTCTTCGGCGCCGACCTTGTCACCCAGTTGCAGCAGCGCCAGGGCGCGCTTGCCGCCCTCGACCCGGGTCAGCAGGTCGGCGTCGCTGTCGGTGAAGGGGCGCGCCTCCCAGGCATAGGACACCTTGCGGCCCAGCGCCTTGGCGGCCAGCACGCCATAGAAGGTGCGGGAATAGTCGGCGGCGATCTCCAGCCAGTGGTTCACCGTCTCGGGCCGGCGGGTCACCAGATTGGCCCGCGCCGCCCAATAGGCGGCGGCCGAGATCATCCAGGACGAGCCCTTCCGGTTGGCCATGGTCTCGAAATGCGGACGTGCCTCCTCGAAACGGCCCAGCCGCCAATTGGCCAGGCCCGCCACCCAATGGGCCTGGGGCAGCTTGTCGCCCGACCGCTCGGCGGCTTCCTCGGCGGCGGCCAGGGCCTCTTCGTCCCGGCCCTGGGCATAGAGGGCGGCGGCGACCAGGGTCTTCATCTGGTCGGCGTCGGCACGGCTGAACAGGCGCGCCGAGTCCGGCCCGGCGATCAGGGCGCGGGCGCCGTCCAGGTCGTCATCCTTGATCAGCCGGCGCACCCGGCTTTTCAGGTCGGCCAGCTTGGCGCGGTCCTTCTTGGACAGGCCGGCGCCGCTGTCCACGTCGGTTTCTTCCCAGGTGGGGTCGCCCTGCGAGCCGCGATGGCCCACCCCGGTCAGGAAGCCGCGCTTCGGCGCACGGCCCTTGATGCCCTTCTGCTTGGCCAACTCATAGACGTCGTCGGCCATGGGCAGGTCGGGATAGGCGGCCAGCCAGTCCTTGAATTCCTGGGGCTTTGCCTTGTAGGCGGGTGACAGCAGGCGCTGCGCCTTGACATGGCCCAGCAGCAGCGTGCTCTTCAGCCGCGAAATCTCGCGGTCGGCCAGCTGCCATTGCTTCAGCGACTGCAGCTCGAACAGTTTCTGGTAGGTCTGCACATCCTCGGCCGGCAGCGGCTTGGGAACGGGGGCGGCGCGCCCGGCGGCTCCAGCGGCGGCGCCCGACGTGACCGAGGCGGTGTGCAGGGCATCGGCCGGAGAAGGATTGGCCAGAGCGGTCGGGGCGGCCAGCAGCAGGGCGCCTGCCACGGCAGAGAGCAGTTTGATGCGCAACGGCCCCCCTTAAGGATCTATCAACATATCCGATCGATGTGACCAAATTTATAAATCGGACCGTGGGGCGCGGCAACGGGATTCGGCAAGGGTGGTTCAGTGGCCTTTCAGCCGGGTCTCAAGGGCCAAAAGGTCGCGCCAGGCATCACGCTTCAGGGCCGGGGTGCCCATCAGGAAGGCGGGATGATAGGTGGCCAGGGCCGGCACCGGGCGGCTGAGGCCCCGGCTGGCATAGTCATGCCAATGGCCGCGCAGCCGGCCGATGGACTCGCCCTTGGCCAGCAGCGAGCCGGCGGGCAGCCCGCCCAGGAACAGCAGGATGTCGGGGTCCACCAGTTCGATATGGCGCTCGATGAAGGGCAGCAGCGGCTCCACCTCGGGGCGCTCGGGGCGCCGGTTGCCGGTGGGGCGCCACGGCACCAGATTGGTAAGATAGACCGAGCCGCGGTCCAGGCCGATGGAGGCCAGCATGCGGTCCATCAACCGGCCCATGGCGCCCGAGAAGGGGATGCCGGTCTGGTCGTCTTCCTCGCCCGGGATGTCGCCCACGACCATCAGCCGGGCTTCCGCATTGCCGTCGCCGAACACGGTCTTTTGGGCCGCCCGCTTCAAGGCGCCGCCGTCGAAGGTGTCCAGGGCGGCGCGCAGTTCGGCCAGGCTCTTGCAGCCGCCGGCCAGATGGGCGGCGGTCTCGCGCTTGGCCGGCGCCCCCGCCGAAGCGGCCGCTGGCGTCGGCACCGCCGG
>CAYOKN010000149.1:0-7877 GCA_964404545.1 uncultured Rhodospirillaceae bacterium
CCAGCGGCGCGCCGGCGGCGCCCAGCAGCATGGCGGTGCCCAGCACCTGGGCCAGGCCCCAGGGGGCGCCGTTCGACAGGGCCGAGGCGGGCTCGCCCACGGCGCCGGCGGCCAGACCGGCCACCGCCAGCAGGGCCAGCAGAGGGGTCAGCCAGCGGTTGCTCAGATGGCCGGGAAAGCTGTTGGAGCCTGCGGTCATGGCGTCAGATCCCCCGATAGCGGACGCTGGTGTCCAGCAGCAGGTCGGCGCGCAGCGCGCGGGTGCTGAACTCGGCCACGGCCCGGGCGATGTCCGAGGTGGGGTCCAGCAGGTCGCCGAAGCGGATGGCGCCTTCGGGGCAGGCTTCGGTGCAAGCGGGACGGCCGCCGGCGTCGATGCGGTGGGCGCACAGGGTGCACCCCTCGGCGGTGCCCTGGCGGCGGGTCGAATGGGCCGGCGCGTCAGTCACGGGCTGCCAGGCCATGGTGCGGGCGCCATAGGGGCAGGCGGGCAGGCAGGCGCGGCAGCCGATGCAGGCATCGGCCTCCACCAGCACGATGCCGTCGGGCCGCTTGTGCGAGGCCCCGGTGGGGCAGGCGGCCACGCAGGGCGGCTTGGCGCAATGCTGGCACATGACCGGGATGGTCTTCTGGTCGCCGGTCACCTTGTTGCGCAAGGTCACCGGACGCAGCCAGCGCGCCTCCGGGGTGGCGATGCCATGCTCGGCGGCGCAGGCGTCGGCGCAGGCGGTGCAGCCCTCGGCGCAGCGGCTGGTGTCGATCAGCAGCCCCCAGCGATGGGCGGGGGCGCGCATCTCCTCCTCCTCGGCGGCAGCAGCCGGGGCGAACAGGAACACCCCAGGGGCCAACACCAGGGCGGCGGAGGATTTCAGCAGGTCGCGGCGGCTGTGCTCGGTCATTGCAGGCAGTGAATCAAGGCAAAGGGGCCGATGAGGGATGCCCCTATTTGTATCAGGATGCAACGGAATTCCGTTCGGACGGGCTAAGGCCTGCCTATGTCGTCTGTTCCTGGGCCTCCGTCCGGTTGCGGCGCAGGCCCCCCAAAGGTGAAAATCCCGCTACCGACGACCCCGGAGGATCCATCCGGTGTCCACCTTCAAGGCCCCGGCATGCAGCGAGCCCATGCCGGGGTCATTTTTCGTGCTTTTCCCGGCGGCCGTGTCCCGGCCTTCGACAATCCGGCAAAACCGCGTCTTTCCCCTGGACGCCGGCTTGGTCCTTCCCATCTTTAGAGGCATGGACCCTACACTTCTCGTCTGCGTCAATCGGCGGTTCGGCACCGCCCCCTCCTGCGCCGAACGCGGCGGGGTGGAACTGCTCGAGGCCTTGAAGGAGGAGGCGGCGCGGCGCGGCCTGCCCTGGGAGGTGGAGGCGCAGGTCTGCCTGGGCTATTGCGCCCTGGGCCCCAATCTGAAGGCGGCGCCCGGCGGACCTATGCTGCATGGCTGCGGCGCCGGGCAGGCGGCCGAAATCCTGGACCGGCTGGAGCGGGACTGGCGCCGCGGCGAGGCCGGAACCCGTCCTAGTCCGCCAGTTCCGCCGGCGCCCGGAAGCTGAAATTGGCGGGCGCCGACCGGATGCGCTCGCGGGCGCGGGCCAGGGCGGTCCTCAGGTTGTCGGGCAGCGCCTCCGCGCCGCCCAGGGCGCGTGCGATCTCCACCAGGCTGGGCACGCCCTTCTCGCCGCCGGTGACCTGGCTGCCATAGCGGATCGACGCAGCCACCAACTGGCGGATCATGTCCTTCTTCAGCCCGGCCACGGTCTTCTGGGCCTCGGCCAGCGCGGCCTCGCCGCCCTCGGGGGCGATCACGGTGACGCGGTGGTGGGTGTCGATGCCCAGGGGCGACAGGTGGCCATAGGCGGACAGATGGGTTTCGGCCCGGCCGTTCAGGCTCTGGCGCAGGTCATCCACGGCCTGGCGGTATTCCGCATAGACGCCCAGCAGTTCCGAGATGGCGGCGGAATCGCGCGGGGCGTGGATATTGATGTCCGACGAGGTGGTCCAGGGTTTCAGCTTGCCCGGCTGGGTGACGCGAGCGCGGGTGCGGGCCAGGTCGGGCGCGCCTTCGCGGATGGCGCGGAACACCTCCATCTCCGAGCCCGACGAGAAGCCCACGCCGAAGTCGATGCCGACGCCGCCGATGGTCTCGGTTTCCTCGTCCAGCAAGGTCATCAGCGCGTCGTCCACGCTGCCGTCGGTCCAGCCGGTCAGGCAGACCAGGATGTCG
The DNA here is from genome assembly GCA_964404545.1 of uncultured Rhodospirillaceae bacterium. Lineage (GTDB taxonomy): Bacteria > Pseudomonadota > Alphaproteobacteria > Rhodospirillales > Magnetospirillaceae > CAYOKN01. The sequence continues at coordinate 2,229 of CAYOKN010000149.1, forward strand.
GCGCTGGCATAATCACAGGACTGCAGCAGCCCCACGGCCTTGCTGCGGGCCGGGTCCGAGGCGTGCTCGATGAATTCCTCGAGGCTTTGGCGGCTGACCAGCTCGACGCCGTTCAGCACCGTGGTCTCGCCGTTCTTGCCGGTCAGCACATGGCCGTCCAGCGCCAGTTCGGTGAAGGGATAGAGATAGGCCAGCAGGTCGGCCACGCCGTCCACATCCGAGAACTGCATGGGCAGCACCAGCCCGAACTCGAAGGGCGGGGTCTCGTAATAGCGCATGCGTACGGCGGTGATCAGGCCGGTCCACCCCTGCATGCCTTCCTCGGCCTGCATTTCGTCGCCGGTCAGCACCCGCGGCGCCTGGGCGCCGTCGGCCAGGCAGATGGCTTCCAGGCTGTGGCTGGGGCGCAGCCGCAAGGGGCCCATGCCGCCGGTGGCCACCACGCCGCCCACAAAGGCCGATGCCACGCTGGTCAGGTCCACCAGCACCCGGCAGTTGGGCGCCACCTGCTCGGCCAGCACCGCATTCACCTGGGTGAAGGTCAGGCCCACGCCGGCGGTGATGGTGCGGGCCTCGCGGTCGATGGCCACCTGGTGCGACAGCAGCGTTTCCATGGGCGTGTCGCCCGCCACCAGCTCGGGCGCCAGCGCGCCCTTGGGGCGGATCGCCACCACGTCGGCAAAGCGGTCCAGCACGCCGGGGCGGTCATAGATGAACGAGTTGATGGCACTGGTCAGGCCGCCGGCAGGCATGACGGCATAGCCCTGGCGCACCGCTTCGTAAACGGCGTGCGCAGGCTCGGCCGTGACGCACAGGATGGCGTCCAGCACCTTGCCACCGTCGTCGGAAACATCCGCCCGCGGCATGTGCGAGAAGTCGATGGGCTCGCGCGCCAGGATCATCGGCTCCGTGTGGCTGACTGGGTCAAAAAGTGGGGCGGGACTGTAACACCAACACTGCCCGGGCTTAAGAAGAATCGACAAAGGTCATGCATGGCTCGCATGTCCAACCGGCAGGGGGCGGCTCGCCAAGGGTATTGCTGCGGTGCAATACCGGCAGGCCTCTCCGCATCCCACGTCTGGTCAGATGGTCCCGAAGTTCGCAGGGAGCAAGCAGATCATGGGTGCCAAAGGGGATTCCGCCGACCGGCTGGCCGATATGGCGGCGGCCGTGGCCGACAGTGCCTTCAGCCGCCAGGACGCGCTGGCCACCTGCAAGGACGTGGCGGCGGTGCGGCGCCTCAGCGCCGACGACTTCCACCGGCTGGTAGAGGAGGTGGAACGGCTGTCCGGATGGCGCCTGGACCAGACCGGGCCCAGGACCTGAGCAGCGGGCGTTCCTTTCGCCCTGCGGCATTCCCCAATGGGCGTACCGCCCGATGGGCCATAGGCCGAGCCGCCGGATGTCCGCATAATTCTTCCTCCATTTGAAGGAGGAAACACCCCCCGATGCGGTTTTCCGACTCACAGCTCCTGGAAAGCATCCTGGCCTATGCCCGGTTCGGCGTGGCGGTCATGCGCGGTGCCGATCACAAGGTGGTGTTCGCCAATCCCATGCTGCGGCAGCTGGCCTCGGACCATGCTTGCCTGATCGGCCAGCCGCTGGGCGCCGCCCTGGTGGTGGAGCAGGCCGAGGCGGTGCTGCGCCGGCTCGACCAGGTGGCGGCCACCCGCCGGGCAGCCCGGCTGAAACGGGTGGAGGTGGCGCACGCGCAGGGGCGCAGCTTCTGGGACATGGAGCTGGTGCCGCTGGCCAGCGACGATGGCGCCGTCGAGGGCATCCTGCTCATGGCCTTCGACGTCACGCCCGAGGTGATCAGCCGTCTGAACCTGGCTGCCGCCACGGCGCTGGCCGAGGACCGGGCGGCCGAGATCGAGGCCATCATGAACTGCCTGCAAGAGGGCGTGGTGGTGGCCCGGGGCGAGCAGGTGGAGATCACCGCCATTTCGCCCTATGCCGCCCGGCGGCTGGGCCGCGATGCCGAGCCGCAGATCGGCCGCTCCCTGGCCGAGCACGCCCGGGATTGGGGGCTGGCCGATGCCGAGGGCAAGCCCATGGACCCCAACACCCTGCCGCTGGCCTTGGCGGTGCGGCAGGGCCAGGTGACGGAAAACCGAGAACTGACCATCACGGCCTCCGACGGCAGCCTGATCCCCGTGCTGGTCAGCGCCGCTCCTGTGCGCGACGCCACCGGCCGTGTCCGCGGCGGCACCGTGCTTTGGCGCGACATCTCCGAGCTCAAGCGCACCCAGGAGGCCCTGCACCGGGCGGTGGCCGAGAAGGACCGGCTGATGGCCGAACTGAACCATCGGGTGAAGAACAATCTCGAGACCGTGCTCGCCATGCTCAGCCTGCAGGCAGGCGACGTGGCCGATCCGGCCACGCGGGCCGAGCTGCACAAGGCCATGGACCGGGTGGAATCCATCGGGGTGCTGCACCGGGCGCTGCATGGCCGGGATTACGATGGCCGGATCGAAATTTCGCAGCCCTTCGCCGACCTGTTCAGCACCCATCCCCATGGCGCGCCCCTGCACGGCCCTGTCGACGGGCCCGGGGTGGACCTGGCCCTGGATGTGGAGCGCATGGAACTGCCCCTTGACCAGGCCACGCCCCTGCTGCTGCTGGTGAATGAATTGGTGGGCAATGCCTTGCGCCACGGCTTCCCCAAGGGTTGGCATGGCCGCGTCGAGATCAGCCTCTGCCGCCCCGCCGACGGGCTGGTGGAGCTGGCGGTGCGCGACAACGGCCTGGCCTCGGTCCAGCGCAGCGGCCGCATGGGCCTGACCCTGGCTCGCGCCCTGGCCCATCAACTGGGCTCCCCCTTGCATGTCAGCCGCGAGGGCGGTTGGACCGTCATGCGGCTGGTCTTTCCCTTCGAGGGACAGGGCGGCCCCCGGCTGCGGCTGCACCAGCGCCTGCAGCGGTTGGCCGGCTAGGTTAAGTCGGGCGCCTGCGCGCCCGCTTCGGCCTGTGCATACCAGGCCGCCAGCAGGCCCGCGCCGGGCTCACCCTCGCGCGGGGCCCAGGCGGCGAAGTCCTTGTCGTCGGTGGCCACATAGGGGCCCGGCTTGACCTCGAAAAACACCGAATCCGGCGCCAGCGCCACCACCGAATGCCAGGTGCCGCCCGGCACCTCCACCAGACCCGAGCCGGCGAACAGCTCATGCCGGTCCAGCACCGTCCCCCGATCGTCGAAGCGCAGCAGCGCGAAGCGTCCGCGCAGCGCCAGGAACAGCTCGAAGCGGCCCTCGGCATGGCGGTGGGGGCGCACATAGCTGCCGGGCTGCATGGCCACGGCCAGGCGCTGTACCGGATCGGCCAGGGTGGGGTGCAGATTGTGGTGGCAGCGGCGGCGCGGGGCGGCGGCGGCCTCCGCGCACAGCCGGTCCATCAGCGCGGGCGTGATTTCGGGCGGCGTGATCATGACGCGAACGGTACGGCTTGCTCAGGCGGGGCACAAGAGGAAGCCGAGGGGGGCGCCTGTCCATGGGGCATGTCGATAGGGATGTGCCGCTGCGGCTGGTGGAGCGCCGCCTGCAGGGCATCCACAAGCAGGCGGGCCGGCGCCAGGACCAGGACGATTGACGCCTGGGGCGGATTTGGCATTCTCGCTTCCGCGCGGCCGGCAGGGCCGCATGCGAAGGGGGGACCAACCGCAAATGATCAAGACCGCCAAGACCGCCGTTTTCCTGGCCCTGGGCCTGCTGGCCGCCGCCGCGCCCGCTGCCGCCGACCCGGTGGCCACCCGCTTCGGGGTGATGGACTATGACGACAATGCCCGCCTGCTGACCTACCAGGGCAAGCCGGTGCGCAATGCCGAACCCAATAACGGCTTCAACCTCTACGGCCCCAAGGCGGCGGGCGCCTATGACCTGGTGATGGTCGAGAACATGGGCGGCAGCTTCTGCCCGGCGCAATACCGCGTGGCTGTGCTGTCCAGTGCCGGCCTCAAGCTCAGCCCGGAATTCGGTACCTGCTCGGACTTGATGGACAGCCATTTCGACGGTCAGAAGCTGAAGATGGTGCAGCCCGACATGAAGACCGGCGAGCCGGTGCTGTTCGTGCTGGACCCCGCCACCGCCAGCGTGACTCGCAACGGCAAGCCGGTGAAATAGGGCGGCGGAAAGAGGAGTGGTGCCGGCTACAGGCTTCGAACCCGTGACCCCCTGATTACAAATCAGGTGCTCTACCAACTGAGCTAAGCCGGCACGTCCCAGGGCGGGAAGGGCGCTAAGGTAAGGTTTGGCGCGCCCTCCCGCAAGAGGGGAGCGGGCGGGGCGGGTTATCCCAGCCGCGCCCGCACACATTCATATAGAGCGACGGCGGCGGCGTTGGAGACGTTCAGGCTCTCCACGGCGCCGGTCATGGGCAGGCGCACCAGCAGGTCGCAGGTTTCGCGGGTCAGGCGGCGCAGGCCGTCGCCCTCCGAGCCCAGAACCAGGCCGATGCGGCCGGACAGATTGGCCGCCGCCAGGGTCTGGGGCGCCTCGCCGGCCAGGCCGGCCAGCCAGATATTGGCGGCCTTCAACTCCTCCATGGCGCGCGCCAGGTTGGTGACGCGGATCATGGGCATGCGTTCCAGCGCGCCCGAGGCGCTTTTGGCCAGGGTGCCGGTTTCTTCCGGGGCATGGCGGTCGGGCAGCACCACGGCCAACGCGCCAAAGGCCGCAGCCGAGCGCAGGATGGCGCCCACATTATGCGGGTCGGTTACCTGGTCCAACAGCAGGATCACGCAGTCGCTCTTGCCATGGGCCAGGGCCAGCAGGTCGTCCAGGCCCAGGGGGTCCAGCGGCTCGGCCAGCAGGGCCAGGCCCTGATGCACCGCGCCCTGGGGCAACAATCGCTCGATCTGGTCGCGGGCCATCACCTCGGGATTGGGCAGCCGGCCCCGGGGCAGGTGCGCCAGGTCTTGGGTCAGGGCCGACAGGGCATCGGTGGTGCCCACCAGCCGGCGCACGGTGCGCTGCGGATTCTCCAGCGCCGCCTCCACTGGATGGCGGCCGAACAGCCACAGGCCGCCGCCGGAGCCGCCGCCGCCGCCCTTGGGCGCGGGGCCGCGGTTGCCGCGGGCGTCGTCGCGGCGGTCCTCCTTAAGGTCCGAGGGGCGGCGGTGCGGGCGCTTCGACATGGGAAAACTCCAATCGGGAGGCGAGGAAGGGGAGGGACTCTCTCGTGCCCCCAAACTTTTTTCGGGGCCTTGGGTTTATCCCTCTCTTTTCGGATTGACAAGGCGTCGGAAATCTCGATATTTGCCAACTCCCGTCGCCACGGTGACAGCCGGGGACGATGTGGAGGGGTGGCCGAGCGGTCAATGGCAGCAGACTGTAAATCTGCCGACGATAGTCTACGTTGGTTCGAATCCAACCCCCTCCACCACTTCCCCGACCAAGTCGGGCTTCGGGATCGGGCGGGCCGTCCGATCGTTTGGGCGGGTGTAGCTCAATGGTAGAGCAGAAGCCTTCCAAGCTTACGACGAGGGTTCGATTCCCTTCACCCGCTCCATCACATTAATCGATTTTTTTTCGACCGGAACTCTGGAACGGGTAGAACGATGGCTAAGGCTAAGTTTGAGCGCAATAAGCCGCACTGCAATATCGGCACCATCGGCCACGTGGACCATGGTAAGACCTCGCTGACCGCGGCGATCAC
>CAYOKN010000150.1:0-7842 GCA_964404545.1 uncultured Rhodospirillaceae bacterium
CGGGCGGGCGGCCAGGTCGGCGCATGCGCCGGCGGTGTCGCCGGCCAGCAGCAGCGCCTCCTGGCGCAGCTGGGCCAGGGCCGGGGTCATGGCCGGGGCAGGGACCAGCTTCAGCAGGGCTTGTGCCGAGTCCAGGTCGCCCATGGCCAGCAGCTTTTCCACCCGCAGCCGCATCATCTGGTCGGCGCCCTTGCCCAACGGCACGCCAGCAGTGCTGACCAGCAGGCGGCGCATCAGGTCGGCCATGCCGCGCGACGGCGTGGCGGCGGGCAGGGCCGGCAGCACCGTGGACATCTTGGTGCCCGACCACATCTCCAGGCCGAAGCCGCCCTTGGCGCCGTCCATCAGGCCGGCGCTGTTGAAATCGATGGGCTTAAGCTCTTGCACCGTCACCGCCGGGGCGGTGGGCTGTTGCGGGCGGGAGTCGAAGCTTTCGGGCGCCGCCGGAAAGGTCGGGGCGGCGCCGGGCAGCAGCGAGGTGGGCGCGGCAGCCTGGGCCACCGCGGCGGTGCCGGGGGCGGCGGCGGCCAGCGCCGCAGCCAGAAGCAGGCCCCTAGCGGGCGAATTTCTCATCGGGAATCACCTTTTCCACCTTGGCCGAGGGCGGCGGCACGTCGAAAGTGGACAGCACCACGCCACCGCCAACCACCACCAGGAGGAGGAATACCACCAGAAAGCCGGCAACTTTGCTCATAGGATCACAACCCGTATTCAACTTGTATGGACAGGCCCGGTGCGGGCGGTTTAAGACACCCCGGCGGCTCTTTTCAGCGCACGAGACGGCGGACGGCGCGGGGATGCTGGCTAGGTGTAGGACGCAAGAATGGCGATTTGGCGGCAGTGTATCCGTCAGCGCTCCGAGGTTCAACGGGGGCTGCGGTCATATGGCGAGGCACTTTGATGACGGTTGAGACGCCCTGGCGGCCCAGCCGCAGCATCGTCCTGGTGGGCCTGATGGGCGCCGGCAAGAGCTGTATCGGCAAGCGCCTGGCCGCCCGGTTGGAGATTCCCTTCAAGGACGCCGACGCCGAGATCGAAGCCGCCGCCGGCTGCACCATTTCGGATTATTTCACCCGCTATGGCGAGCCCGCCTTCCGCGAGGGCGAGCGCCGGGTGATCGCCCGCCTGCTGGAAGGGCCGCTCTGCGTGCTGGCCACCGGCGGCGGGGCCTTCATGGACGGCGAAACCCGCGCCGCCATCAAGCAGGCCGGACTGTCGGTCTGGCTGCGCGCCGACCTGGATCTGCTGGTCAAGCGCACCGCCGGCCGCGACCACCGGCCATTGCTGAAAACCGGCGACCCGCGCAAGATCCTGGCCGATCTGATGGACAAACGCTATCCGGTCTATGCAGAGTCGGACATCGTGGTGGACAGCCAGGATGCCTCGGCAGACTTGACCGTGGAGGCGGTGCTGGCCGCCATCCGGAATTATGACAAGGAGAGGGTGGCGTGAGCGTCGAGACGTTGCGGGTGAATCTGGCCGAGCGGTCCTACGACATCCAGGTGGGACCCGGCCTGCTGGCCCGCGCCGGCGCGCTGATGCTGCCCCTGCTGGCCCAGAAGCGGGTGTTCATCGTCAGCGACGAAACCGTGGCCGGGCTTTATCTGAAGACCCTGCAGGACTCCCTGGACGCCGCCGGCATCACCCATGACAGCACCGTGCTGCCGCCCGGCGAGCAGACGAAATGCTTCGCCCAGCTGGAAGAGCTGCTGGAGCGCATGCTGGAGGCCCGGGTCGAGCGCAAGACCATGGTGGTGGCCCTGGGCGGCGGCGTGATCGGCGACCTGACCGGCTTTGCCGCCAGCATCCTGCTGCGCGGGGTGGATTTCGTGCAGATCCCCACCACCCTGTTGTCCCAGGTGGACAGCAGCGTGGGCGGCAAGACCGGCATCAACAGCCGCACCGGCAAGAATCTGGTGGGCAGCTTCCACCAGCCCCGGATGGTGCTGGCGGACATGGAGGTGCTGAACAGCCTGCCCGAGCGCGAGCTGAAGGCCGGCTATGCCGAGGTGGTGAAATACGGCCTGATCGATGATCCGGCCTTCTTCGGCTGGCTGGACCAGGGCGGCGCCCGCGCCATCCTGGCCGGCGACCTGGAGGCGCGGCGCCGCGCCGTGTTGACCTCCTGTGCCGCCAAGGCGCGGGTGGTGGCCGCCGACGAGAAGGAGGGCGGCATCCGCGCCTTGTTGAACCTGGGCCACACCTTCGGCCATGCGCTCGAAGCCGAGACCGGCTATGGCGCCGGCCTGCTGCATGGCGAGGCGGTGTCCATCGGCATGGTCATGGCCTTCGACCTGTCGGCCCGCCTGGGCCTGTGCCCGGCCGCCGACGCCGAGCGCCTGCGCGCCCATCTGCAGGGCCTGGGCATGCCGGTGCGGCCCGACCCGTCCCGCGACTGGGACGCCCAGCGGCTGCTGCACCATATGGCCGGCGACAAGAAGGTGGCCGACGGCAAGATCACCTTCGTGCTGGCCCGGGGCATCGGCCAGGCCTTCCTGACCCGCGAGGTGGAGCCGGCCGCCGTGCTGGCCATGCTGCAGGACAGCATCCGGCGCTGATGGGAGACAGCTTATGATTGCCTCGCTTCTGGTGATTTTTGCGCTCTTGCTGATGTCGGCCTTCTTCTCGGCCTCCGAGACGGCGCTGACCACGGCCTCGCGGCCGTTGATGCACCAGATGGAACAGGACGGCAATCTGCGCGCCCGGCTGGTGAACCAGCTGCGCATGGCCCAGGACCGGCTGCTGGGCACCATCCTGCTGGGCAATAATCTGGTGAACATCCTGGCCTCGAGCCTGGCCACCAGCGCCTTGATCGAATTGTTCGGCGAGGCTGGTGTGGTCTATGCCACCGGCGCCATGACCGTGCTGGTGCTGATCTTCGGCGAGATCCTGCCCAAGACCTATGCCATTCACAACGCCAACAGCCTGGCCTTGTTGGTGGCCCGGCCCATGAAGTTGTTGGTGGCGTTGCTGGTGCCGGTGGTGTTCGCCATCCAGGCGGTGATCGGCGGGGTCATGCGGCTGTTCGGCGCCCGCTATGCCGCCGAGGCCAACCTGACCACCGCCCTGGCCGAACTGCGCGGCGCCATCGAGATGCATGCCCATGAGGAGGCCAAGCAGGAACGGGCCATGCTGCGCTCGATCCTGGACCTGGAAGAGGTGGAGGTGGGCGAGATCATGACCCATCGCCGCACCATGTTCATGATCGACGTCAACCAGCCGCCCGAGGTCATCCTGGACCAGGTGCTGGACAGCCCCTTCACCCGCATCCCGCTGTGGCGCGACGAGCCCGACAACATCATCGGCATGATCCACGCCAAGGCGCTGCTGCGGGCCGTGCGCGCCCATCCCGGCGACCTGAACCAGTTGGACATCGCCGCCCTGGCGACCCCGCCCTGGTTCATTCCCGAATCCACCTCGCTGCGCGAGCAGTTGCAGGCCTTCCGCGAACGGCGCGAGCATTTCGCCCTGGTGGTGGACGAATACGGCACCCTGGAAGGGCTGGTCACCCTGGAAGACATCCTGGAAGAGATCGTGGGCGAGATCGCCGACGAACACGATGTGGCGGTGTCGGGCGTCAAGACCCAGCCCGACGGTTCCTATCTTGTGGCCGGCCATGTGACCATCCGCGACCTGAACCGCGAATTCGACTGGGGCCTGCCCGACGAGGAAGCCGCCACCATCGCCGGCCTGGTGCTGCACGAGGCCCGGCTGATCCCCGAAGTGGGCCAGGTGTTCCGCTTCCACAATTTCCGCTTCGAGATCCTGCGCCGCCAGCGCAACCAGATCACGCTGTTGCGCCTAACCCCGCCCGATGATGGGGAAGAAGAAAGTCATTAGGGCTTTGTTCCGCCAAAGCTCCGGGTGCCCCGATTGGGAGCGCGGGCGTCCCGCCCGCATCAGCGTCCGTCCTTGAACAGGCGGCGCACCATGTCGCGGGGGGACAGGTCCAGGAAACGGGGTTCCTCGGGCATCAGTTTCAGGCCCACCTGGGCCACCATGCCGCCGTCGTCCAGGTCCACCGCCACCAGCTCGATCTCGCCCAGCCGCAGGCGGTCGCCAACCACCGGGTGGTGCGCATAGGCCTTGTCGAAGACCATGGCCAGGGTGCGGTCCAGCAGGTCCGGCGTGGCCTTGCCGCCATAGGCGGCGATCAGGTCGCGCACCGGCGTGGCGGCGGGCACCATGAATTCGCCGAAATAATCCAGCTGCGCCAGGTCCCGCTCGGCCGGCCGGGCGAACACCCGGTCCAGCAGCGGCGCCTTGGACGGCGGCGCCAGCACATAGGCATGGTCGCCCGGCATCAGCGCGTGAATGGTCTGCGCCGCCGGCAGCATGCGGCCTTCGCGCATCACCAGCATCAGCCGCGCCCAGTCGGGCAGCTGCAGCCGGTTGGCGGCCGGCGCGCCCTGGTCCACCCGATAGGCCACCAGTTCAAGCTCCTGCTGGCCCGGCAGATCCAACTCGGTGCGATGCACCACCAGCCCGCCCGGCACCGCCAGCCCCAGCTTGCGGGCCGCCAGCCGGATGGTCCAGCCCTGCACCGCCAGCGAGGCCAGCACCACCACGAACACCGCATTGAATAGCACATAGCCGTCGGGCAGTCCCGCCACCACCGGCAGCACCGCCAGCAGGATCGACACTGCGCCGCGCAGGCCCACCCAGCCCACGAAGATGGTCTCGCGCCAGGAAAAGCCGAAGGGCAGCAGCAGCAGTGCCACCACCGCCGGCCGCGCCAGCAGGATCAGCACCGCCGCCACCGCCAGGGCGGGCACCGCCACGTCGGCCAGCCGGTGCGGAGTGACCAGGAGCCCCAGCAGCAGGAACATCATCATCTGCCCCAGCCAGGTCAGGCCGTCATGAAAGCGGCGGATGTTCTGCATCGAGCGCAGCCGCCGATTGCCCACCATCAGCCCGGCCACATAGACCGCCAGGAAACCGCTGCCGTCGGACAGCTCGCCGCCCGCGAACACCATCAGCGCGCCTGACAGGGACACCAGCGGATACAGCCCGCTGGCCAGATTGACCCGATTGACGATGGCCGCCAGCAGCCAGCCGCCGGCCAGGCCCAGCAGCAGCCCCAGACCCATCTTGCCCAGGAACAGGGTGGCCAGCGACCAGTCCAGCCCCTGGCCGGCGCGGATCAACTCGATCAGCGCCACGGTCAGGAACACCGCCATGGGGTCGTTGCTGCCGGATTCGATCTCCAGCGTGGCCCGCACCCGTTCTTTCAGGTTCAGGCCGGTGACGTTCAGCAGGAAGAACACCGCCGCCGCGTCGGTGGAGGACACGATCGCCCCGAACAGCAGGCCGTGCAGCAGGGGCAGGTCGAAGGCCCACATGGCCGCCAGCCCCACCGCCACGGCGGTCAGCACCACGCCCAGGGTGGCCAGCGCCATGGACGGCGCCACCGCCAGCCGCACCGCCGCCAGCCGGGTGTTCAGGCCGGAATCGAACAGGATCAGCGCCAGGGCCAGGCTGCCCAGCACGAAGGCGCCCTCGAAATCACTGAACGGAATGCCGCCCGGCCCGTCTTCGCCCGCCAGCATGCCGATCAGCAGGAACACCAGCAGCAGCGGGGCGCCCACGCGGGCCGAGACGAGGCTGGACAGAATGGACACCAGCAGCAGCCCGGCGGCCACCAGGGTCAGGCCCAGGGCAAAGCTGATGTCCAGGCTGGACACCATCGCCAGGTCCAGGCCGGGGACCGATCCCACTTCCAGGCTGGAGGTCAATTCCCTACCCATGCCTTTGGCTGCCTCCGCGCTGGTTCATGCACCAACGGTAAGGGCTGCGCGGCCGGGGCGCAACGGGGAGAGGGAAGGGCAGGACGGGGAGAGGGAAAGCATAAGTGGGGGGCGCGCCGCCATGGGCGCGCCACAATTCCGGATAAGCCTTACTCGTTGACCGCGCGGAGATTGGGGCGGAACGCCTCTTCCTCCAGGTCGGTCAGGTCTTCCAGATGGGTTTCCCAATGCAGGACGAATTCCGTCAGGGCCAGCTGCAGGCATTCCTCGACCGACTTCCCGCTGCGCGCGGCAATGGACTCGAGGCGGGTCTTCAGTTCGTCCGAGACCTCGATGTCGAGCTTGTTCATAGTGGCTCCTGACCTTGCCCGTGAAATGTCACAGTCGGTCATCTTAACCATTTCGGCCGGCGGGCTCCAGACTGATCGCCAGTTCGCCCTGATTTGAGGTTTCTTTACCCCTTTTTGTGGTAACAACGGGTCCATGTCCACCAGATCTCGTCCCAAGTCCGACTCCTTTCTGCGCGCCGAGGCGGCTCTGCGCGCTCCCCGCAGCTCTGGTCCCCGCGGCTCTGGCCGAGGCAGTTCGGGCGGGGGCGATTCGGGTGGGGGCGGCGACAAGCCGCCGGCCAAGCCGAGCAAGTCCCGCTCGGGCGGCGGCGGTGGCGGGCGCAAGGGCCGGCGCGGGCTGGCCGGCCGGCTGGTGTCCTGGGCCCTGACCCTGATGATCTGGGGTGCGGTGGCCGTGGGCGGCCTGGTGGCCTATTACGCCTGGGACCTGCCCGACGTGTCGGCGCTGACCACCATCACCCGCCGCCCTTCGGTCACCTTCGTCTCGGTCGAGGGCGAGGTGTTCGCCAGCTATGGCGACATCTATGGCGACCCGCTGATGCTGCACCAGCTGCCCAAGGAGCTGCCGCAGGCGGTGATGGCCACCGAGGACCGCAATTTCTACAGCCATTTCGGCATGGACCCCCTGGGCCTGGCGCGCGCCATGTGGGTCAATGTCCGCGCCGGGCGCATCGTCCAGGGCGGCTCGACCATCACCCAGCAGTTGGCCAAGAACCTGTTCCTGTCGCCGGAACGCTCGTTGAAGCGCAAGGTGCAGGAGGTCCTGATGGCCTTCTGGCTGGAAAAGGAATTTTCCAAGGACCAGATCCTGACCCTGTACCTGAACCGGGTCTATCTGGGCGCCGGCACCTATGGCGTGGACGCCGCCGCCCGACGCTATTTCGGCATTTCGGCGCGCGATCTGTCGCTCTATCAGTCGGCCATGCTGGCGGGCCTCCTGAAGGCGCCCAGCCGCTATAATCCGGTGGCCGACCTGGATGCCGCCAAGGGCCGCACCAAGGTGGTGCTGGGGGCCATGCAGGCCGCCGGCTATGTCTCGGCCGCCCAGGCTGCCGCCGCCGAGCGCAGCGGCCCCGGCAGTATCCGCAAGACCTCGCCGGGCGGGCGCTATTTCGCCGACTGGCTGAAGCCGCAGGTGGACCAGTATGTGGGCTCGGCCGATCGCGACCTGGTGATCCGCACCACCCTGGACCTGAAGACCCAGCGCAAGGCCGAGCAGGAGATCGAGGCGGTGTTGGCCGCCCAGGGCGCCAAGAAGGGTGCCGCCCAGGCGGCCATGGTGGTGATGACCCCCGAGGGCGCCGTGCGCGCCATGGTGGGCGGCCGTGACTATGGCGAGTCGCAGTTCAACCGCGCCACCCAGGGCCTGCGCCAGCCGGGCTCGGCCTTCAAGCCCTTCGTCTATCTGGCGGCGCTGGAGGCGGGCCGGTCCTCGCAGGACCTGGTGGAGGACGCCCCCATCAAGATCGGCAAATGGCGCCCGGCCAATTATGATGGCAAATATCGCGGCCCGGTCAGCCTGGAATATGCCCTGGCGCACAGCCTGAACACCGTTTCGGTGCGGCTGATCGAGGAAGTGGGTCCGGAACGGGTGGCCGAGGCGGCGCACCGCCTGGGCATCAGCGCCCAACTGCGGGCCGACGGATCGCTGGCCCTGGGTACCTCGGAAGTGAATCTGCTGGAACTGACCGGCGCCTATGCCGCCTTTGCCTCGGGCGGGTCGGCGGCCTGGGTGCATGGCATCA
>CAYOKN010000151.1:0-7810 GCA_964404545.1 uncultured Rhodospirillaceae bacterium
ACATGGCGAAGCCGCAGCCCCGGCGCACGGATTCATGGGCGCAATCGCGCAAACGCTCCATCGGCAGCCTCCCTTGGTCCAAGCTCTGACGGGCACCTACCCGTCGAGTCCTACCACTTCCGAGAGGGGCGGCGGTACAGGCATGTTTTCGCAGATGCAAAAAGAAGGTCGGGGATTCTGTCCTATCACACCGTGGACAGGGCGTTGCCCATGAGCCAGGCCAGGGAATTGATGGAGCGGAAGCCGTCCTTCAGCCGGCTGCGCTGGTCGGCGGACAGGCGCTTGGGGTCGATGCGGTTGCTGATGGGCAGGCCCGCCTCGGTGTCCGCGATCTGCTGGTCCAGCAGGATGCCCAGCATCAGGGCATGGACCTGCTGGAAGGTGTCGGCGTCGGTGGCGGGCATGTGGCCGCCTTCCGCCAACGCGCGCAGCCGTTCCGGCGTGCCGGTGGCGCCGATGCGGTGCTTCAGGGCCAGGGTGCGGGCGGCCGAGACCAGGGGCAACAGGCCCGAAGTCTTGATGTCCAGCCGGCCTTCGCGGGTCTTGAACTGGCCCAGCACGCCCAGGGGCGCGGTCATGCCGCTGGTGGAATCGGCCAGCATCTTGAGGAAGCGCGGGCTGCCGCCGAAGGCATCCAGCATGCGCGCCTTCAGCGCCGCCGCCAGGGCGTCCGAGCCATGCACCGGGCGGGCATCCACGAAAATGTCCACGTTCAGGATCTCGGGCCCCTCGGCCTCGCGCACCCAACGCTCGATCTCGGCCTGCCAGCCCTCCAGGCTGCGGCGCCAGGCGGCATTCCCGGCCATCACCCCGCCCTGGCAAAGGGGCAGCCCGGCCTGGTCCAGGGTCTGGTTCAGGCGCCGGCCCAACTCGGCGAACCAGGCATCGGCCTCGGGCCCGCCCTCATGCACCAAGGCATTGTCCTGGTCGGCGCCCAGCAGGCTCTCGCGCCGCCCGCCCGAGCCCAGCAGCAGCAGGCAATAGGGCGCCGGCGGCTCGCCCCAGCCGTCGCGGGCCATGGAGTCCTCGGCCAGTTGCGCCGCCCGCATGGTCATGTCGCGATAGGCCGAACTGATCACCGCGGCCACGCCCGGCGCCTCGATGCCTTCCGCCCGCAGGGTGCGCGCCAGTGCCGGCAGGCGTGCCTTGACCCCGGCCATGGTGCGGGCATCGGGGGCCGAGGTCAGCTCGTCGCCCAGGGCCAGCGCCACACCGGCGCGCAGATGCAACAGCCCGCCCACGGTGACCACGCCCGAGGCCCGCCCCTGGGCGTCCACCGCCACCAGATGGCGCAGCTTCAGCCGGTCCATCCGCCCCATGGCCACATAGAGAAAGGCATCCTGGCGCACGGTGGCCACCGGGCTGGACATGACCGCGTCCAGCGGCAGCAGCGGCGCGCCGGACTGCTGCTCGGCCAGGGCCTTCAGCACATCGCGCTCGGTGACGATGCCCGCCGGCCGCCCGGCCTGGTCCACCACCACCAGCGACGAGACCCGCCCCTCGGCCATCAGCCGCGCCGCCTCACCCAGCCGGGTCTGCGGCCCGGCGGTGCGCAGGGGCTGGCCCATCACCTCCTGCACCCGATGGCGGTAGGGGAAACTTTCGATCCTCTCGAGGGCAGACAGGTCCATGGCTCCCTCCCGTCTCTACCATCCCGCCGACCGCTGAGCCTTCACCACATGGTCGGCGGTCAACTGAAAGGCCTGGGCCTCGCCCAGGGTGCGGACGCCGCGCTGCTCCAGCTGCGCCGCCAGGCGCAGATAGACCTCGGCGGTCACCAGCGCATCGCCCAGGGCGGTGTGCCGCCCGCTCACATTCACACCCAGCCGGGTGGCGATGGATTCCAGGTTCAGATCCGTCTCCCGGGGGTCCAGGGCGGCGGCCAGCAGCAGCACGTCCAGCCAGGGCGGGTCGGCCCAGTCCGCCGCCGCCTTGGCCGATTGGCGGCGCAACAGGGTCAGGTCAAAGCCGATATTGTGGCCAACGACCACGCAATGCCGCGCCGCCGCCCGGATCACCGGCAAGGTATCGCGGAAGTTCGGCGCCTGGGCCACCATGGCGTCGGTGATGCCATGCACCGCCGTGCTGCGGGGCGGGATGGGCCGGCCGGGGCGCACCAGCTGGTCCAGGGCGGCGCCGCGATAGACGCGGGGACCATGCAGCCGCACCGCCCCCACCGAGACGATTTCGTCCCCATCCACATCCAGACCGGTGGTCTCGGTATCCAGCACCAGCACCGGCAATTCGGACAGCGGGCAGTCGGCCCCCGGCGCCTCGGCCGGCGGCGGCAGATCGTGCAGGTCCAGCGCGTGCTCCACCGCCGAAGGCTCGCCCGGCGGGCCGCCGGCAAAGGTGATGACCATGCCCCGGTGCTCGCCGAAATCGGCCACCCGGGCCGGCAGCCGCTCACCCTGAACGGTGGTCAGCAGCACCGCCACCGCCCGGCTGTCCGCCTCGGCCGCCGAGGCCATGGCCATGGAGAGCGAGTCCCGGTCCAGCGCCGCATAGACGCTGGTGCCCACGGCCACCCGCCCCGCCCCCAGCCGGTCGCGGGCGGCGGCATTGACCAGGCTGACCTGGCCGCGTTCGGTGACCACCAGCACCGCTTCGCCCAGGGCGCCGATCACCGCCGCCAGCCGCTCGTCCGGGCGTGCCCGCTCGGCGGCGCGGCCTGTGGCGATCTCGGTCACCAGCCCGGCCAGTTCGCTGACCTCATCGGGCTTGCCGGTGGCCCAGCGGGTCTGCAACTGCTCGGGCGGCAGCTCGCCCCGCGCGGTCTGGGCCAGCGCCACCCGCAACAGCCGCAGATCGTCGAAATGATGGGTGATCAGCCCGTCCAGCAGCCAGGTGATGGTGGCCGCCACCGCCAGCGCCATCAGCACCATCCACAGGGGCGCCTGCGGCCCCTCGAACAGGGGCAGCACGGCCAGGACCGCCAGCAGCAGAAAGGCGCCGCCCTGCAGCAGCCCCAGGACCAGCATCAGCCGGCGGGTGCGGCCCATGGGCTCAGCCCTCCCGCGCCAGGTCGGCGGCCACCGGCCCGGCCTGCAGCCGCCGGTCCAGCTCCTGGTGCAGCGACACCATGCCAAAGCAGATCTGGTTGTGGATCACCTCGCGGTCCTCGCGACGCAGCGACTTGTGGATGGGCAACAGATCGAACACCCGCCAGCCGGAATGGCGCCCGATCTCGGACGGAGAGGCGGGGTCGGCGAGCCGGGCCGCCTGCAGCCGGGCCTGGAACTCTTCCAGCGCGCCCGACCAGTCCTCGCCCGGGGCCGGAGCGGGCTGGGCGGCCAGATGGCCGGCGAACCACTGCCCCAACCGGTCGGCCGCCTTCGCGCCGTCGGGGGTGCGGCGCAACAGGCCCTCGGCCACCAGCACCATGTCGGCCAGGATCAGGGCATAGGCCTTCCAGCGGCAGGTCTGCATCGCTTCCTGAAACAGCTGCTCCTCGAACAGCTTGCGCCAGTTCGGCCCGGCCTTGAGACGACAGTAATTGACCGTGGACTTCTGGGTCAGCCGGGCAGCCTCCTTTTCCAACAGATCAAACAAATCTGCTGCGCTGCACAAAAGGGGCGGGCTGATCCATTTGAACAGGGAGCGAAGCATCTTACCCCTTATGTAAAAATTTTTGGAAAGGCCCTCTACCAACGGAGAGGCGACCCCCTAAATGCTTGTTATCACCTTATGCAGGCGCCATCAAATAGAGCTAACGGGACTATAACGGAACTTCAAGAGTGGCTGCAGAGGGAGTGAGGCCGGCGCCCCTTCTTCCATGCGGCCATAGTCGCTTCCAAGAACGGACTTGTCCGGCCGGCGGCGAACCAACGCTGCCGCGGTTAAAACCAGAGGAGAAGGAGCGTTTGGAATGCAAAATCCGTCGATCACTCCGGAAAGTGCGCGTGAATATTGGAGCCGCACTTCCGGCCTCATGTGGACCGTCCTGGCGATCTGGTTCGTGTTCAGCTTCGCCATTCACTTTTTCGTCCGGTCCTTGAACGAAATCGTCATCGCCGGCTTCCCGCTGGGGTTCTACATGGCCGCCCAGGGGTCGCTGATCGCCTTTGTCGTGCTGATCTTCTGGTATGCGCACCGGCAGAACCGCATCGACGAGGACTATGGCGTGTCCGAGGACTGAGGAGGGCCCGATCATGGCCACAAAAGGCGACTTCACCCAGAACCTGGGCCGCGTCTATTCCATTTATACCGGCGGGTTCATCGGTTTCACCATCTTCCTGGCGATCCTGGAACAGCTCGGGGTCCCAAACCAGATCATCGGCTATCTGTTCGTGGGCCTGACCATCGGCGTCTATGCCATGATCGGCATCCTGTCCCGCACGGCCCAGGTTTCCGAATATTATGTGGCCGGCCGGCGGGTTCCCGCCTTCTATAACGGCATGGCCACCGGCGCCGACTGGATGAGCGCCGCCTCCTTCATCGGCATGGCCGGCACCCTTTACGCCCTGGGCTATGACGGCCTGGCCTTCGTGCTGGGCTGGACCGGCGGCTATGTGCTGGTGGCGGTGCTGCTGGCGCCCTACCTGCGCAAGTTCGGCCAATATACGGTGCCCGACTTCCTGGGCGCCCGCTATGGCGGCAACCTGGCGCGGTTCTTCGGCATCATCGTGCTGATGAGCGCCTCCTTCACCTATGTGGTGGCCCAGATCTATGGCACCGGCATCATCGCCAGCCGCTTCCTGGGCATCAGCTTTGAAATCGCGGTGTTCGTGGGCCTGGCGGGCATCCTGGTCTGCTCCATGCTGGGCGGCATGCGGGCGGTCACCTGGACCCAGGTGGCCCAGTACATCATCCTGATCATCGCCTATCTGCTGCCCGTGGTGATCATGTCGGCCCAGGTGACCGGCGTGCCGGTGCCGCAGCTCATGTATGGTCAGGCGCTGGAGCGCATCACCGAGATCGAGCAGACCCTGGGCGTGGCCAAGCCGCATATCGCGCCCTTCACCAACTACGACATGCTGAATTTCTTCGGCCTGATCTTCTGCCTGATGGTGGGCACCGCCGCCCTGCCCCACGTCCTGATGCGCTTTTTCACCACCCCGTCGGTGCGTGAGGCGCGCATGAGCGTGGGCTGGTCGCTGCTGTTCATCTTCTTCCTGTATTTCACCGCTCCCTCCTATGCGGCCTTTGCCAAGCTGGAGGTCTATACCAACGTCATCGGCCAGCAGGTCGCCGACCTGCCGCAATGGGTCCAGCTGTGGGGCCAGATCGGCCTGGTTGGAGCCTGCGACGCGCCCAATGCGGCCCAGATCTTCGCCAAATGCGCCGGCGTGGTGGGCAATGGCGACGGCATCCTGCAATTGGCGGAATTCAAGATCGACAATGACGCCATCGTGCTGGCCACGCCCGAGATCGCGGGCCTGCCCTATGTGGTGGCCGGCCTGGTGGCGGCAGGAGGCCTGGCGGCGGCGCTGTCCACCGCAGACGGCCTGCTTCTGGCCATCGCCAACGCCCTGTCCCACGACGTCTATTACCGCATGATCGACCCCCAGGCGAACGCCAAGCGCCGCCTGATCGTGGCCCGCGTGCTGCTGATCGGCGTGGCCCTGGTGGCCGCGTGGGTGGCCTCGACCAAGCCGGCGGGCATCCTGTCCATGGTGGCCTGGGCCTTTTCGCTGGCGGCGTCCGGCCTGTTCCCGGCGCTGGTCATGGGCATCTGGTGGAAACGCACCACCTCGGCCGGCGCCATCGCCGGCATCGCGGTGGGCTGGGGCATCTGCCTCTACTACCTGATCATGACCCAGTATTTCGCCATGCCCTTGTGGTTCGGGGTCAAGAACATCTCCTGCGGCCTGTTCGGCATCCCGGCGGCCTTCCTGACCACCTATGTGGTCAGCCTGTTCACCAAGGCACCGCCCCAGGAAATGCAGGACTTCATCGACTCGATCCGCACCCCGCGCGGCGACGTGCGCCTGGCAACGGGTGCCGCCAAGGCGGAATAAGGGGCTGGTCGAACCGTCTGAACTGGTGCAGGGTCCCCCAAGCGGGACCCTGCATTTTTTGTCGGAGCCGACGGCATGGCGCTCGATTCATTCTTTCTGGAATACTGGTATTTCCATATTCCCAACTACATCCTGTCGGTGCTGGTCTGGACCTTGGTGGGGCGCTTTGCCCTGGGCCTGTTCCTGCCGCCGGACCATCCCAACTATATCTGGCGCTTCTTCCGGCGCTTGACCGATCCGGTGCTGCGCGCCGGCGCCTGGGTCATCCCCAGTGCCATCCCGCCCGCCTTCCAACCGCTGGCGGCGGCCGTGCATCTGTTGCTGCTGCGCCTGGTGTTCTGGATCGCCCTGGCCGCCAACGGGCTGGCGCCCCGGGTGACACCCGGCCCCGGCTGACCCCTTTTCCCCGCCCCCCACGCATTGCGCGCAAGGCCCGGCTGGGCTAGAACAGCGCCACGCTTGCCCTTTGGAGAGGACCCATGGCCGCCTACCAGTACGTCTATGTGATGAAGAACCTGACCAAGGCCTATCCGGGCGGCAAGGAGATCCTGAAGGGGCTCTATCTGTCCTTCCTGCCGGGCGCCAAGATCGGCGTGCTGGGCCATAACGGCTCGGGCAAGTCCACCCTGCTGCGCATCATGGCCGGCATCGACAAGGACTTCGGCGGCGAGGCCTGGGCGGCCGAGGGCGTCAAGGTGGGCTATCTGCCGCAGGAGCCGCAGCTGAACCCGGACAAGGACGTGATGGGCAACATCATGGAAGCGGTGGCCGAGACCAAGGCCCTGCTGGACCGGTTCGAGGAAATTTCGGCCAAGTTCGCGGAAGAGATGTCCGACGACGAGATGAACGCCCTGATCGCCGAACAGGGCGAGCTGCAGGAAAAGATCGACGCGTCCAACGCCTGGGACCTGCAGCGCAATGTGGACATCGCCATGGATGCCC
The DNA here is from genome assembly GCA_964404545.1 of uncultured Rhodospirillaceae bacterium. Lineage (GTDB taxonomy): Bacteria > Pseudomonadota > Alphaproteobacteria > Rhodospirillales > Magnetospirillaceae > CAYOKN01. The sequence continues at coordinate 6,903 of CAYOKN010000151.1, forward strand.
TGCGCTGCCCGGCCGGTGATGCCGACGTGTCCAAGCTGTCGGGCGGCGAGCGCCGCCGCGTGGCCCTGTGCCGCCTGCTGCTCAGCCATCCCGACATGCTGCTGCTGGACGAGCCCACCAACCATCTGGATGCCGAATCGGTGGCCTGGCTGGAGCGGTTCCTGGAGGATTATTCCGGCACCGTGGTGATCGTCACCCACGACCGCTACTTCCTGGACAATGTCACCGGCTGGATTCTGGAACTGGAGCGCGGCCAGGGCATCCCCTATGAGGGCAACTACACCGGCTGGCTGGAGCAGAAGCAAAAGCGCCTGGAGCAGGAAGCCAACGAGGAAAGCTCGCGCCAGCGCACCATCAAGGAAGAGCTGGAGTGGGTGCGGTCCAGCCCCAAGGCCCGCCAGACCAAGAGCAAGGCCCGTATCACCGCCTTCGAGCAGTTGGTGGCCAAGAGCCAGGAAAAGCAGACCGGCGTGGCCCAGATCACCATTCCCCCGGGCCCGCGCCTGGGCGGCAAGGTGATCGAGGCCGAGGGCGTGTCCAAGGCCTTTGGCGACCGCCTGCTGATCGAGAACCTGTCCTTCAAGCTGCCGCCAGGCGGCATCGTGGGCGTCATCGGCCCCAACGGCGCCGGCAAGTCCACCCTGTTCCGCATGATCACCGGCCAGGAGACGCCCGACAGCGGCACCTTCACCGTGGGCGAGACCGTGCAGCTGGGCTATGTGGACCAGAGCCGCGACACCCTGGACCCCAACAAGACCGTGTTCCAGGAGATCTCGGACGGCCAGGAGGAAATCGACCTGGGCCGCCGCAAGATCAACAGCCGCGCCTATGCCGGCCTGTTCAATTTCAAGGGCGCCGACCAGCAGAAGAAGGTGGGCGTGCTGTCGGGCGGCGAGCGCAACCGCGTC
>CAYOKN010000152.1:0-7802 GCA_964404545.1 uncultured Rhodospirillaceae bacterium
GCTTCCTCTATTCCGATGGCGAGACCGAGCGCCGGGTCTGGACCATCGCCAAGCAGCCCGACGGCAGCTATGTGGGCACGGCCGACGATGTGATCGGCGAGGCCCGGGGCACCACCGGCGGCAATGTACTGAACTGGCGCTATGAGATGAACCTGAAGGTGGGCGACGGCACCTGGCGGGTGGGCTTCGACGACTGGATGTTCCTGCAGCCCGACGATGTGTTGATCAACCGCGCCTATGTGTCGCGCTGGGGCATCGAGATCGGCTCGGTCACCATCGTCTTCAACAAACCCAAGGGCCGGGGCTAAGGCAGCCCGGCCAGCTCGCCCGACAGACCGCAGACCCGGCACACATAATCGATACGCGAGCCGTCGCGCCCGGCAAAGCGCATGCCCAGCCAGCGCCCCTCGGCGTCATACCAGGACGACAGCTCCAGTTCGCCGGAATAATCGAAGCGGCGGGCCGGCACCGCCCCTGCTGCCGTGCGCAGGCTCTCTTCGGTGGCGGGGCGGATGGACACCAGATTGACCCGGCCGGTCAGGGTGTTCAGCACCTCGCGTTCGCTCAACACGCGGGCATCCCAATGGTCGGTGGGGAACAAAGGCGCCGGATGGCGCAGCGGCTCGGGTGCCTGGACCTGCAAATGGCGCCCGTCGGCCCGGGCCTCGACCACGGTCACCGCGCCGTCGTCGTCGGTGACGGCGCGCAAGGCCATCAGCCGGCCGTCGCGCCACAGGCTGTCGGACTGGTAGTCGAAGCGATAGGCGGTGAAGCCCAGGAACGACACCCGGATCTCGGACCGGGCCTGCACCGCCAGCCCGTCCGGCCGGGGCTCGAAACGGACCAGATGGCGGCCCACCGGATCGCCGTTGCGCAGGATGTCATAGCGCATCTCGGCGCCATAGAGGCGCACGGGATCGGCGGCCGCCGGCGCGGCCAGGGACAGCAGCAGGGCGGCAGCAAGGGCAGACGAGCGCATGGCGGACGATCCGGCGGCGGTTGAAACCTCCTCCCGGTACGTCCGCCACAGGTCGGCGGATCAGGGCCAGTTGCCCACCATCACCGCCCCGGCGCCATTGCTGGTCACTCGGGGACGCTGGCCCACCTCGTCCACCTGGATCATGCCGGCCCCGGTCAGGGACAGGTCGGCCTGTTCGGCCCGCCCTTCGACGGTGATCTGGCCATTGCCCGGAATGGCGGCCTTCAGGCTGGACAGCCGAGCCTGCTGCACCGAAACCTGGCCGCTGCCCTGGATGGTGGCGGCCAGACTGCCCACGGCCCGCCCCACCTCGATGGAGCCGCCGCCGTCGATGGTCAGGCGGTCGTTGCCGGAAAGCGAATCAAAACGGCAATCGCCGGCATCCAGGCGGACGGTGACGCCGCTTTTCAACGGCCCGACGCTGCAGCTCAGGGCGCCGCCGTCAATGCTGAAAGCCGTGCCGGCAGGCATCTGGATCAACAGCTGGCGCGGCGGGCCGCCGCTGGTCACGGTCTGGTCACCGATGGTCACGCTGGCCACCCCGCCGCCGATGGCGGTGGCGGTGACGTTCGAGGCATTAACCGAGACATTGGATCCGCCCCCGGCCATGGTCGCGGCCCGGCGGCCATCCACCACCACCCCGGCCCCGGTCTCGGTCACCTCCAGGGCCTTGACCCAGGCATCGGGGCCCTTGCGGGTGATCACCACCCGGTCGGCCTCGGTAGAGACGTGCACCTCGGCGGACACGTCCTTCAGGGTCAGGACGGAGGCCATATGGCGGCTGGTCTGCTCGGCGGCTTGGACGGCGGCGGTGCTTGCCATCAGCACGGCCAGGGCGGTCACGGCGCGCCTCACCACCAACTGCTCCAGCCGCTGGCGCTGGTGCCGTACAGATAGCGAATGCTGTTGCGATCAGGCTCGCGGTACAGGTCCTGGCTGAAATTATGGGCGCGCAGCAGCGACCGGCGGGCCAGCGAGGCGGTGTGGTCGCGGTCCGGGCTGCGCAGCACGGTCACCGGTGCCGGTGCCGGCGGGCTGTAGAACAGAATGCCGCCGCTCTTGCCCGACGGAATGGCGATGCCGCCCAGGCGCAGATCGCCCACCAGCGGGACCGCAAGGCCGTCGGCGGGGCCAAGGTCCCACCCCTCGGGCTGGGCCACGGGGCCGGACAGAGGCAGCGGGCGGGTGCCGGTCAGGTCATGCAGCTCGATGCCCGCCTGGGCCGGGCCGGCGAGCAGGCCGGCGGCCAAGGCCAGGCCGGCGAAAGAGGTCCATCGGGAAAGCATGGTCTCCCTCCCTGGGGATGGAACTGGAACCACGGATAGCCTACCACGGCGCGGGAGCGCGCCAGAATCTCGACTTTGGGCAGAGCCGCCCAAGAAAAAAGGGGCGCGCCGGAGACCGGCACGCCCCCCTTTCCGAACGCGATCGTTACTTGCCGATGGCGCCGATCGAGGTCTTGGCGGTGTTGCCCTGACCGATGGCGGTGGTGTTCACGTTCTTGGCGTTCACATTGATGTTGGTGTTGCCCTGGATCTGGGTGCCGCCGCGGACGGCGCCGATGGCGGCGTCAGCGGTGTTGCCCTGACCGATGGCAGTGGTGTTCACGTTCTGGGCGTTGGCGTTGATGTTGGTGTTGCCCTGGATCTGCACGCCGTTCGGGTTGGAGCTCTGCTGGACCTTCACGCCGCCCGAGGACTGGGCGAAAGCGGCACCGGCGACGAACATGGAAGCAACGGCGATAACGGCAGAGATCTTACGCATGGATGTACCCCATCAGATTTGGTTGAGACGGCCCCGTCCGGGGACCGCCCGTCCACCTGGCCCCCCCTATCCAGAGGCGTTACCGGCGACGTGGTTTGGAGTATTCGCCAACCCCGGACGACAGACAATCTTCTCCTTAGGAATAGGCCCGGCGCCGCTCGCCGGGGACCGCAAGTGCTTGCGCCGCCTGGGTATATATGCCTTCAGAGATATCTCTTCGCGTGGACACCCCCGCCCCCCGATGCTAGTCTCCGGCTGGGGATTTGGAGGGGACTTGTCAAAGATGCGGATCATGATCGCCGACGATCATGCCCTGTTCCGGGGCGGCTTGAAGCTGCAATTGGCTGAACTGGTGCCCGAGGCCGAGTTCCTGGAAACCGCCAGCTTCGACGAGTTGCTGGACCGCGCCCCGCACGAGCCGCCCGCCGACCTGTCCATCCTGGACCTGACCATGCCCGGCCCCCATTGGCGTGACGCCCTGGGGCAGCTGCGCGGCCATTGGCCGGCCACCCGCATGGTGATCCTGAGCGGCGACGACGCCCCCGCCACCGTGCATGAAGCCATTTCACTGGGCGTCAACGGCTTCATCCCCAAGACCGAGCAGCCCCATGTGTTCACCGCCGCCCTGCGGCTGATCCTGTCGGGCGGCACCTATGTGCCGCTGTCGGCCCTGGGCCATGCGCCCCAGCCGGGGGCCGAGAAGCGCGCGCTCCTGCCCATCACCGACCGGCAGAAACAGGTGCTGGAATTGATGGCCGAGGGCTGCGCCAACAAGGAAATCGCCTATCGGCTGGGCCTGACCGAAGGCACGGTGAAGCTGCATGTCGCCGCCGTGCTGCGCTCGCTGGGCGCCCACAACCGCACCCAGGCGGTGAACACCGCCCGCAGCAACGGCCTCCTGCCGCGCTGACGGCGCCGAACAAAAAGACCGCCCCCACGGAGGGGGCGGTCAGGTGGTGCGGGCAGCAGAGCGGAGAGACTGACCCGCGGAGGCTCAGCCCTTGGCCTTGACCGGGAACAGCTCGTTCAGCGTCTTCTCGGCCTCGAAGGCGCCTTGGGGCAGTTCGTGGGCGATGCCCTTGTGGCAGTCGATGCAGGTCTGACCCTTGGCTTCGGCGTCCAGATGCAGCGGCCGGGCGCGCGGGGACTGCTTGGTGATGTCCATCGCCGGCAGGCTATGGCAGTTGCGGCATTCCTGGCTGTCGTTCTTCTTCATCCGGGTCCATTCGTTCACGGCCATGGACAGGCGGTGTTCCTCGAACTTCTCGCGGGTGTCGATATAGCCGGTGATCTTGCCCCAGACCTCCTTCGAAGCCTGGATCTTGCGGACCATCTTGGGGCCCCATTCGCGGGGCACATGGCAATCCGGGCAGGTGGCACGCACGCCCGAGGCATTGGCCTCGTGCACGCTGCCCCGGTACTCGGCATACACATTGTCGCGCATCTCGTGGCAGGAGATGCAGAAGGTCTGGTTGTTGGTGGCTTCCAGGGCCCAGTGGAACCCGCCCCAGAAGGCGATGCCCAGCACGAAGCCGCCGGCCAGCAGCACGCCGAGCGAGATCTTGCCGGCCGGGCCCCAGAACCGGGACCAGAGGCGTTTGAAGGCGTTCATGGCGGGCCTCACTCGGCGGCTTGGAAGGTGTTGTCCACCAGCGGCTTGGCATCAGCCTGGGGAACATGACACTGGGTGCAGAACCAGCGGCCGGCGCTGACCTTGTCGGTGCGCACGCCGTTGCGGTCCACATAATGGGTCTCGGAAGCCTTGGGCGCCTTCATCTGGTCCGAATAGGGCCATTCATGGCAGCGCAGGCACTGGTTGGCCTTCAGGTCCACCTGATATTTGTCGATCTTGTGCGGCACCAGCGGCGGCTGTTGCCGGTAGGCGCGGGCCACATTGCCCGATTCGTCCACGGAATGGATGGCGGGAGCCTGGTCCATCTCGGTCACGCCCGTGCCGCGCAGGGTTTGCAGGTCGCCGGCCATGGCCGCCGTGGCGGCCAGGGCGCCGGCCAGAGCGATGGCGGCAAAGCCGGCTTTGAGTTTGGTGATCACAGCGAGTCTCCCTCTGCTTTCGGTTGGCTGGCCTCGGCGCTGGTGCGCGCACGGAAGGCGAAGACATGGCGGTCGCACACATCAATGCAGCGGCCGCAGGTTGTGCATTCGGGGTTCAGGATCATGGGCCCCAGACCACGCTTGGCGCCGCGCAAGGCGGGACTGATCACGTGGGGTTCGGGGCAGACCTTGAAGCAGTCCAGGCAGTCATCGCACTGGTCGCGGTTCTCGGCCGAGACACGGGGCAGTGCCTTGACGCCGGTCAGGGCATAGAACGCCCCCATGGGGCAGAGCCGGCCGCACCAGCCGTGCTCGACGGCCAGTTCGAACAGAGCCACGGCCGCCAGCGCGGCCAGGCCCAACCCGGCGGTGAACAGGGTTCCGAACACCAGCCCGCGATGGACCAGGGTGACCGGATTGACGAATTCCCAGGCGATGGTGCCGCTGGCCAGGGCGGTCAGCAGCACCCCGCCCAGCACCCAATAGCGCGTACCGCGGGACAGCGGCAGGGTGTCCTTGATACCCAATCGGCGGCGCAGCCAATGGGCAGCGTCGGCCACCAGATTGATGGGGCAGACCCAGGAACAGAAGACCCGGCCCAGCAGCAGCCAGGCGGCCAGCAGCAGGCCGGCGCCCACCAGGGCGCTGGTCTCCAGCCAATGGCCGGCCAGCAGGCTTTGCACGGCCACCAGCGGCTCGGTCAGTGGCAACAGATCGAGGGTCAGGCTGGAGGCCAGGGTGCCCTTGGTGATCCAGACCCCCAGCAGCGGCCCGGACAGGAACAGGGCCAGGAACCCGGCCTGCGAGGCCCGCCGGGCCAGCAGCCATTTGTTACGGGCGAGCAGGCTCCTCATGGCTGGAACCCTTTCAGCGGCTTGACCTCGTCGATCCCGCGATCGGGCAGGTCGATGGTGTCCTTGATCAGGCTTTCCCCGGCCTTGCGCTTTTCCTCCCAGCCCAGGCGGTAATGCTGGCCCAGGGCCCCAACGGCCAGCGGCGTCGGCAGCACCTTGATGGCCGCCTCCTCCAGCACGCAGGACTTCTCGCACTTGCCGCAGCCGGTGCATTTGTCGGAATGCACCACCGGGATGAACATGGCGTGGTGGCCGGTGCGGCTGTTGTGCTGCTGGTCCAGGGTGATGGCCTGGCCCAGCAGCGGGCAGACGCGGTAGCAGACATCGCAGCGCAGGCCCAGATAGTTCAGGCAGGTCTCGTGTCCCACCAGCACCGCCACGCCCATCCTGGCCTGGTTGATGTCGCTCAGCCCCTTGTCCAGGGCTCCCGTCGGACAGGCAGCCACGCAGGGAATGTCCGGGCACATCTCGCACGGCACCTCACGCCCCCGGAAGAAGGGCGTGCCCACCTCGGGGCCGTCGCCCAACTCGGCCAGCTTCAGGGTGTCGTAGGGGCAATCGCGCACGCACAGGCCGCAACGGACGCAGGCGGACAGGAAGTCCTCCTCGGCCAGGGCTCCCGGCGGCCGCAGCTCGGCCGAGGCCCGCACGGGCCGGGGCCGGGCCACCGCCCCCAGGCCGGCCGCCAGCAGGCCCAGGCCGCAGGCGGCCCGGACGGTGCGGGAGAAGAACTCCCGACGGTCCGGCGACCCCACGCTGTCGTTCTGCCTGGTGCCCATGGCGGCCTCCTGCCCTTACGCCTTCTCGACCTTGCAGGCGTTCTTCTTGAAGTCCGTCTCCTTCGAGATCGGGCAGGTGGCGTCGAGCACCAGCTTGTTGACCAGCTGGCTTTCGTCGAACCACGGGAAGAACACCAGACCCTTCGGCGGCTTGTTGCGGCCGGCGGTCTCCACCCGGGTCACCACGGTTCCCCGGCGGGTGGTCACCTTGCATTCCTGGCCGCGCCGCAGCCCACGGGCCTTGGCGTCGTCGGGATGCATGTAGAGCACGGCGTTGGGCACCGCCTTGTGCAACTCGGGCACGCGGCGGGTCATGGAGCCGGAATGCCAATGTTCCAGCACCCGGCCGGTGCAGAGCCACAGATCGTATTCGGCATCGGGCTCTTCCACCGCCGGCTCGTAGGGCAATGCGAAGATGTTCGCGCGGCCATCCTTGTTGCCGTAGAACTTCACGCCCTCGCCGGCCTTCACATAGGGGTCGTAACCCTCGCGGAAGCGCCACAGGGTCTCCTTGCCGTCCACCACCGGCCAGCGCAGGCCACGGGCCTTGTGGTACAGGTCGAAGTCGGCCAGGTCATGGGCCTTGCCCCGGCCAAAGGCGGCATATTCCTCGAACAGGCCCTTTTGCAGATAGAAGCCGAACTGCTGGGACTCGGAGTTCTCGAAGCCGGGCTGGCAGTCCGACAGCGGGAACTTGTTCACCGCGCCGTTGGCATAAAGCACGTCATAGAGGGTCTTGCCGCGGAACTGCGGCGCCTTGGCGATCAGCTCCTCGGGCCAGACTTCCTCGACCTTGAACCGCTTCGAGAATTCCACCAGCTGCCACAGGTCCGAGCGGGCCTCGCCGGGGGCATTCACCTGCTGGCGCCAGAACTGGGTGCGCCGCTCGGCATTGCCATAGGCGCCTTCCTTCTCCATCCACATGGCGGTGGGCAGGATCAAGTCGGCGGACAGGGCGGTGACGGTGGGATAAGGGTCCGACACCACGATGAAGTTCTCGGGGTTCCGATAGCCCGGATAGGACTCCTCGTTGATGTTGGGGGCCGCCTGCATGTTGTTGGTGCACATGACCCAATAGGCGTTCAGCTTGCCGTCCTTCAGCATCCGGTGCTGCAGCACGGCGTGGAAGCCGATCTTGTCGGGCAGGGTACCTTCGGGCAGCTGCCACAGCTTTTCAGTCTTGGCGCGGTGCTCGGGGTTGGTCACCACCATGTCGGCGGGCAGGCGGTGGGCAAAGGTGCCCACCTCGCGGGCGGTGCCGCAGGCCGAGGGCTGGCCGGTCAGCGAGAACGGGCCGCAACCCGGCTGGCTGATCTTTCCGGTCAGCAGATGCACATTGTACATCAGGTTGTTCACCCAGGTGCCCCGGGTGTG
>CAYOKN010000153.1:0-3383 GCA_964404545.1 uncultured Rhodospirillaceae bacterium
GTAGTCCGATGCCGGCTCGCCCAGCTTGACGGGCTCCTGGCCTTCGCCGGGGGGCGGCGCGGCGCTGGCGCCGGGCGGCAGCGGGGTCGGGCTGGCCGGCTTGGCCGGGTCGCTGTGCGGCTTCTCGCCGGCCTCGGGCGGGGTCATGCCGTTGGTCAGGGCGCCGCGCAAGGACGCCTCGGAGCGGCGCTCGCCGGCGCTCAGGGCCTCGATGCGGGCCAGCGGCACCTTGATGTCCGGCTCGATGCCCACGGCCTGGATCGAGCGGCCCGAGGGGGTGTAGTAGCGCGCGGTGGTCAGGCGCATGGCGCCATGGCCCGGCACCGGGATCACGGTCTGCACCGAGCCCTTGCCGAAGCTCTTGGTGCCCAGCACGATGGCGCGGCGGTGGTCCTGCAGGGCGCCGGCCACGATCTCGGAGGCCGAGGCCGAGCCGTCATTGATCAGCACCACCATGGGCAGGCCGTCGGCCAGGTCGCCCTGGCGGGCATTGAACCGTTGGGTGTCCTCGGCCCGGCGCGAGCGGGTCGAGACGATCTCGCCCTTGTCCAGGAAGTCGTCGGACACCGACACCGCCTGGTCCAGCAGGCCGCCTGGATTGTTGCGCAGGTCCAGAACCACGCCGGCCAGGTTCTTGCCCGACTGCTTCTTGATCTCGGCCATGGCCTTCTTCAGGTTCGGCTCGGTGGTCTCGGCGAACTGGGTGATGCGCACATAGCCGATATTGTCGATGACCTTGGACTTCACCGTCTGGATCTTGATGACGTCGCGGGTCAGGGTGACGTCGAACGGCGGCACCGCCTCGCGGCGGATGGTCAGCTTGATGTCCGACTTCGGCGGGCCGCGCATGCGGTCCACGGCCTCGTTCAGGGTCAGGCCCATCACCGGCTCGCCATCCAGGTGGGTGATGAAGTCGCCGGGCTGCAGGCCGGCGCGGAAGGCCGGGGTTTCGTCGATGGGCGAGACCACCTTGACCCAGCCGTTTTCCATGGTGACCTCGATGCCCAGGCCGCCGAACTCGCCGCGGGTCTGAACCTGCATGTCGCGGAAGTTCTTGGCGTTCAGATAGCTGGAATGGGGGTCCAGCGAGGTCAGCATGCCGTTCAGCGCCGCTTCGATCAGTTCTTCGTCGCCCACCGGCTCCACATATTCGCTGCGCACCCGCTCGAACACGTCACCGAACAGATTCAGCAGGCGGTAGGTGTCGGCGTTGGATTTCTCGGCGGCTTGGGCGGGCGCGCCCACGGCCACGAGCACAGTCAGGGCGCTCGCGGTCAGAAGAAACTTGGCGTTCATCCATTAACCTTTGTCTTGCGTGCCGTCAGCCAGGGCAGCGGGTTGATGGGCTGGCCGTTGCGGCGCAGCTCCACGTAGAGGGCCGGTTTGCCGGAGTTGGAGTCTCCAGCGGCTTCCGCCATGGTGCCGACCGGTTCGCCGGCGGCAACTTTTTGCCCAACCGACGCGTCAATACGAGCCATGCCAGCGAGCAGCGTATGATAGCCCTCGCCGTGCTCGATGATCAAGAGTTGGCCATATCCCCGGAAGATGCCGGCAAATGCCACCTGGCCATCATAGGGCGCAATTACTTGAGCGCCACTACGAGTTTCGATGGTAATACCCTTGGAGGGCAGGGATGCCTCATTGGTTTGCCCAAACCGCATGGCCAGACGGCCGCGGGCGGGGAAGGGCATCTCGCCCTGGGCCTGGCTGAACGGCCGGCCGCCGGCGGGCGGCGGGGTGAAGCCGGCCATCTCGGCCTCGCGCTGTTCGGCCTTTTCCTGTTTCTTCTGGGCCAGCCGGGCGGCGCGCTCGGCCTCCTGTTTCTTGCGCCGCTCGGCCTCCTCGGCCAGCCGGCGCTTGCGCTCCTCCTCGAGCCGGGCCAGGAGGTCGCGCAGGTCCTCGGCCTCGGCGGCCATCTGGCCCAGGCGCTTTTCCGTACTGGCGCGCTCTTCCTCGGTGCGGGCCTGCAGCTGCGCCTTGCGCTGGAACAGGCCGCGCAGGCGGCGATGCTCGCCCTCTAGCTTGGCGGTGGTGCTGGCCATCATCTGGCGTTGCTTGCCGATGTCCTTGCGCAGCGCGGTCAGGGCGTCCAGCTCCTGGCGCAGCTCGCTGGCGCTTTCCTCGATGCGCGGCACCACGGCGCGCAGCAGGATGGCCGAGCGCACCGTATCGGCGGGCGAGGAGGGTTGCGCCATCAGCGCCTCGGACGGGCGCCAGGCCAGCCGCTGCAGGGCGGTCAGCACGCCGGTCATCTGCTCGCGCCGGCGTTCCAGCTCGCGGGCCTTTTCGCCCTCCACATCCTTCAGGTCGGACAGCTGCTCTTCCAGGTCGGACAGGGTGTCCTCGTGCTCCTGGGCCGACCGGGCCGCCGCCACCATGTCGGTCTTGATCTGCGCCAGCTCCTTGCCCAGGTTCTCGGCGCGCTGCTTGATCTGTTCATGCTCGGCCCGCTGCTTTTCCAGCTGGGTCTCAAGCTCCTTCAACCGCTTGTCGGGCGGCGGATCGGCCGCCCAAGCGGGGATGGCGGCGGTCAGCGCCGCCGCCAGCACCAGGGTCAGGGGCGTGGCGGCGCGGTCAGGCCGAGGCACGGCGGGCGGCTTGGTCGCTGCCGCGACCGTCCAGAAGCGAGTGCCCGGTCATCTCGGCCGGCTGCTCCAGCCCCATGATCTCCAGGATGGTGGGGGCGATGTCGGCCAGCCGGCCGTCCTTCACCCCCAGGCCGTGGCAGCCCACCAGCAACAGCGGCACCTTGCCCACCGTATGGGCGGTGTGCGGCTGGTTGGTTTCGGGGTCGCGCATCATCTCGGCATTGCCGTGGTCGGCGGTGACCAGCATGCAGCCGCCGGCGGCCAACACCGCCTGCTCCAGCCGGCCCAGGCAGGCATCCACGGTGGCGGCGGCGGTCTTGGCCGCCTCCAGGATGCCCGTGTGGCCCACCATGTCGCCATTGGCGTAATTGACCACGATCAGGTCGTATTTGCCCGACCCGACCGCCTCCACCAGCTTGTCGGTCACCTCGGGCGCCGACATCTCGGGCTGCAGGTCATAGGTGGCCACTTTGGGGCTGGGCACCAGGATGCGGTCTTCGCCGGGATAGATTTCCTCGCGCCCGCCGTTGAAGAAGAACGTGACGTGGGCGTATTTCTCGGTCTCGGCGATGCGCAGCTGGGTCAGATCGTGTTCGCAGATCACCTGGCCCAGGATCTTGGTCAGGTTCTCGGCGGGGAACAGGGCCGGCAGGAAGGGGTTCAGGGCAGTGGAATATTCCACCATGCCGCCCTGGGCCGAGAACCTGGCCTGGCGGGCGCGGGCAAAGCCGTCGAAGCCCGGGTCCACCAGCGCGGTCAGGATCTCCCGCGCGCGGTCCGCCCGGAAATTGGCCA
>CAYOKN010000153.1:3397-7792 GCA_964404545.1 uncultured Rhodospirillaceae bacterium
TGCCGGCAAAGCCGCCCACCACGGCGGGCAGCACGAATTCGTCGGTCTTGCCGGCGGCGTAGGAGGCGCGGATGGCGGCCAGCGCGTCCGGCGCGGCCTCGCCCTGGCCCAGCACCATGGCGTCATAGGCCAGCTGCACCCGGTCCCAGCGCTTGTCGCGGTCCATGGCGTAATAGCGGCCCGTTACGGTGGCCACGCTCACGTCATGGCCGGCCACGTCGGCCAGGAACCGCTCCATGAACTCGGCGGCGGACGAGGGCGGGGTGTCGCGGCCGTCCAGGAAGGCATGCACCTTGACCGACAGCCCGGCGTCCGAGGCGATGCGGGCCAGGGCGGCCATGTGGTCCTGGTGGCTGTGCACGCCGCCGGGGCTCAGCAGGCCCATCAGATGCAGCACGCCGGTGCCGGCCTTCACCCTGGCCATCAGCTCGACCAGATTCGGGTTGTTGGCCAGCGAGCCGTCGGCCACGGCGGTGTCGATGCGCGGCAGGTCCTGCATCACCACCCGGCCGGCGCCCAGGTTCATATGTCCCACTTCCGAATTGCCCATCTGGCCGGTGGGCAGGCCCACATCCAGGCCGCTGGTCTCGATGAAGGCGCGCGGCGTCTCGGCCCACAGGCGGTCCCAGTTGGGGGTCGCGGCCTGGGCGATGGCGTTGTCCTCGGTCTCGGGACGGTAGCCCCAGCCGTCCAGGATGCACAGGACCACGGGACGGGGGCGGCGGGCGGGGGTTCGGGTGGTGTCAGTCATGGCCGATATATATGCGAGTTGCGGGAAAATTGCCATGCCGAGCGGCGGTCATAGGCCGCCTCGCGGGGGCATGAAACGGGCGCCCGGCAAGGGGCGAAATTCAGAGACAACGGGTATCCGCCGCCGCCATGCGGGCCAGGATGGTGCCGGCCCGCCGTGCGGCATAGGCCGAGCGCGGCTGGTACAGGCGCGGATTGGGCAGGATGGCGGCCAGCCGCGCCGCTTCGTCGCGGGTCAGGGCGGCGGCGCTCTTGTTGAAATGGTGGCGGGCGGCGGCCTCGGCGCCATAGATGCCCGGGCCCCACTCGATGATGTTCAGATACAGCGCCATGATCCGCTGCTTGGGCAGCAGCGCCTCGACCCAGACCGTCAGCCAGGCTTCCAGCCCCTTGCGCAGGAAGTCCCGCCCCGGCCACAGATACAGGTTCTTGGCGGTCTGCATGGAGATGGTCGAGGCGCCCAACAGGCGCCCGCGCCCCGACATATAGCGGTCGGCGGCATTTTCGATGGCACCCCAGTCGAAGCCCCAATGGCGGCAGAACAACCCGTCCTCGGAGGCGATCACGGCACGGGCCAGATGCGGACTGATGCGGGACAGGGGCTGCCAGTCCTTGGCCAACCCCTCGCCCTCGGCCAGACGGATCAGCATCAGGGGCGTCACCGGCGGCGGCAGCAGCCGCCAAGCCAGCAGGGTGGCGGCCGGCGCCAGCAGCAGGAGCACCACCAGGGCCAGGACGAGGGCCCGCAGCAACCGGTGCATGGGTCAGTTCCGGGGTCAGGGCTTTCCGTGCAGGAAGGTGCCTTCACGGTCCATCAGCAGGCAATAGAGCTTTTGCGCCTGCATGGAGCGGCAGAGCGAGCGCACCAGCGCCTCGTCGCCCTCGGCGGTGACGCGCCAATACTCGCCCTTCTTATCCAGGCTGATCTGATACACCAGCGGCTGGAAATACAGGATGCTGGAATAGTTGTCCGCCAGCTTCAGCCAGGCCTGCTCGGCCTGGGCCTTGCTGCGATAGCTGGCCAGATGGGCCACCAGCGGGCCGCTGGTCTTGGGATTGTCCTGGCCCGGGGCGGGCTCGGAGGCAAAGGCCGGGGTTGCCAGGGCGAAACTGCCCAGACAGGCCCCCAGAAGGGCGGAAATGACGCGCCGGCCGGTCATGGCTGATCCCTTTGCCGTAAACCTCGAAGATGTCACGTCATGTAACAGAACTTCTCCAAACGCGTAAAGCCTTACCGCTTTGCGCCCGGCGTGCTCCCCCTCCGGCGGGATGCCTGCCGGCCGGCGGAACCCCAATTTCGGGCGGTCTGGAAAGTTTCGGAGAGTACGCCATGATCGTGGACGCACGCACCTTGCCGCCGGGCCACCAGTTGGCCACCGGGGTCTGCATCGTGGGCGCCGGGGCCGCCGGCATCGCCCTGGCGCGGACCCTGGCCATGCAGGGGGTGGCGGTGGCGCTGCTGGACAGCGGCGGGCTCGATCCGGTGGCGGGCGAGGATGCGCGCAACCAAGGCGACCTCAATGACGCCCGCCGGCATCCGCCCCTGACCCTCTACCGCGCCCGTTGCCTGGGCGGCTCCACCGCCCTGTGGGGTGGGCGCTGCGTGCCCTTCGACGCCATCGATTTTGAGCCGCGCCCCCATGTGCCGCATAGCGGCTGGCCCTTCCGCCGCGCCGAGCTGGAGCCGTTCTATCCCCAGGCCACCCGGCTTCTGGATGCGGGCGACTTCCGCTTCGAGGTGGGCAGCGCCTTGCCGGGCCGGCCCGCCGAAATGATCCCCGGCTTCGACGATCCGCTGGTGCGCACCAGCATGCTGGAACGGTTCTCGCACCCCACCAATCTGGGCCGGCGCTTTGCCGCCGACCTGCAGGAGGCGGCCAATGTGCTGGTGGTGCTGCATGCCACCTGCCTGCAGGTGCAACTGAACCCCGAGGGCACGGCGGTGCTGCATCTGGACTGCGCCAGTCTGCCAGGCCGAGGGTTCCAGGTGCGGGCCGAGGATTATGTGCTGGCTGCCGGCGGGCTCGAGACCACCCGCCTGCTGCTCGCCTCGGACGATGTGCAGCCCCATGGCGTGGGCAATGGGCGCGGGCTGGTGGGCCGCTTCTATCAATGCCATGTGGAGGGCAAGGGCGCGCGGCTGCGGCTGCGGCCCGGCACGCCCTCCATGGTCTGGGACTATGAGCGCGACGCCGAGGGGGTGTATTGCCGCCGCCGCTTCTGGATCACCGAGGAGGAACAGCGCCGGCGCGGCCTGATGAACTTCATCGCCCGGGTCGAGCCGCCCACCATGGCCGACCCCAGCCATCGCAGTGCGGTGCTGTCGGCCTTTTTCCTGTCGGGCATCCTGTTGCGCCCCGAATATGCCCGCAAGCTGGCCAGCCTGGGCCCCGGCCAGGACGACCGCCTGCAGGACGCCCGCTTCTGGATGGGGCATCTGCGCAATCTGGTCCGGGACGCGCCCGCCTTTTTGCGCTTCATGCGCCAGTGGCGGGCCGACCGCCGGCCCGAGCGCAAGCGCCCCACCATCGTCAATCCCGCCGAGTCGCGCCTCTATGACCTGGATTACTTCGCCGAGCAGGCTCCCAATCCCGACAGCCGGGTTGGCCTGGCGCTGGCGCGGGACGAGCATGGCCGCCGCCGGCTGCAGGTGGACTGGCGCATCACGCCGGCCGACCTGGACAGCGTGGTCGAGAGCTACCGCCTGATCCAGGCCCGCCTGGAAACCGCGGGCGTGGCGGACCTGGAGATCGACGAGGACCTTATCCGCAGGGGCTATGCCGCCACCGGCGGCCACCATCTGGGCACCACCCGCATGGCCGAGGACGCCTCGGGCGGCGTGGTGGATGGTCATGGCCGGGTGTTTGGCGTGCCCAACCTGCTGATCTGCTCGGGCTCGGTCTTTCCCACCAGCAGCCACGCCAATCCCACGTTGACCTTGGTGGCCCTGGCCCTGCGCATGGGCCGGCACCTGGCCGACCAGCGCCGCAACCGCCAGCCCATCCTGGTCACCCTGACCCCACCCCAGGTCCGTCCCATCGTGGTGGAGAATCGCCGCACCGGCGCGAGCCCGTTCCGGTTCAAATAGCCGAAGGCAGCGCCCGGCGCGGGCGGGGCTGCGTCAAACAACCATGCCGGCGCCAGCCGGCATGGGCGCCTCGATGAACGATTCGCCGGAACGGAAGCTGGCCGAGCCGCTCAGGCCCAGGCCGTCCAGCTGGCGGCTGAACAGCTCGGCGATGTCCAGGCGCATGTCCTGGGGCAGGGCCTGTTCGGTGCGGATCACCAGGTCGAACCGCTTGGCGGTCCGGGTGACCAGCCCGTCCAGCTGGATGCGGCCCAGATTGGTCAGGGTCAGGTCCACCAGGAAGCGTTCGCCGCCGCTCGCCTTGCCGCTTGCGGACTCGGCGTCCTCGTCCTGGGGGCGGCGGACGATGATCTTGACGGGCTCCACCACCTGGCCGTTCAGCAGCGGCAGGGTGAAGGCGCGCCAGTCGGGCGAGGGGCTCTGGCCCGGTCCGCCGCCCAGTTCGCGCATGTCGTCGTCCAGGCGCCGCAGCAGGTCGGCGCGGCCGGCCTTTTCCAGGCCCTTGGCGGCATCGGGGCCCAACAGCGCGCGGGCGCCGCCGCCCGAGCGGGTGGCCA
>CAYOKN010000154.1:0-7305 GCA_964404545.1 uncultured Rhodospirillaceae bacterium
TGAAGGGCCTGCCGCTGGCCTATTCCAAGGACATGCAGGACGACAAGGAGCCGGTGTTCGAGGCCGCCGACACCATGGAGCTGACCATTTCCGCCATGACCGGCATGATCCGCGACCTGACGGTCAACGAGGCCGTGGTCAAGAAGGCCGCCGGCGCCGGCTATGCCACCGCCACCGACCTGGCCGACTGGCTGGTGCAGGCCCTGAACATCCCGTTCCGCCAGGCCCACCACATCACCGGCCGCATCGTCAAGCTGGCCGAGGACAAGGCCTGCGAGCTGGAGGACCTGTCCCTGGCCGAGATGCAGGGCGTGGAGCCGCGCATCACCCAGGCGGTCTATGAGCGCCTGGGGGTCGAGAATTCGGTCAAGAGCCGCACCAGCTTTGGCGGCACCGCGCCCGACAATGTGCGCGCCGCCGCCGCCGAGGCGCGCAAGCGCTATCTGGGATGAGGGAGGGGACCATGAGCCGCCGACTGCTGACCGTCGCCCTGCTGCTGGCCGCTGCCGTCAGCCTGGAGGCCTGCGGCCGCAAGGGCGCGCCCATCAAGCCCGAGGGCGCCGAGTTCCCGCGCACCTATCCGCAGGGCGCGCCCGACCGTGAGATCGACGTTTTCCGCGAGATCGAGTACCGCTGATCATGCATCATTTCGAGTACAAGGGCGGCCGCCTGCATGCCGAGAACGTGCCGCTGGCCGACATCGCCGAGGCGGTGGGCACCCCGTTCTATTGCTATTCCACCGCCACCCTGACCCGGCACTATCATGTGCTGAAGGACGCCTTGGGTGACCTGCCGGCCACCTTGTGCTTTGCGGTGAAGTCGAATCCCAACCTGGCGGTGATCCGCACCTTCGCCAAGCTGGGCGCGGGGGCCGACGTGGTGTCCGAGGGCGAGATGCGCCGCGCCCTGGCCGCCGGCGTGCCGGCTTCGAAGATCGTGTTCTCGGGCGTGGGCAAGACCGCCGCCGAGCTGGAATTCGCCCTGGACCAAGGCATCTTCGAAATCAATGTGGAAAGCGTCGAGGAGCTGGAGCTTCTGGACCGCATCGCCCAGGCCAAGGGGGTCAAGGCGCCTATCGCGGTGCGGGTCAATCCCGATGTGGATGCCGGCACCCATGCCAAGATCACCACGGGCAAGAAGGAAAACAAGTTCGGCATCGAATGGACCCAGGCCATCGGGGTCTATCAGAAAGCCGCCCGCCTGCCCGGCATCGCCATCAAGGGCGTGGCCTGCCATATCGGCTCGCAGCTGACCGAGCTGGAGCCGTTCCGCCAAGCCTTCATCCGCATCCGGGACCTGGTGCTGATGCTGCGCGCTGAGGGCATCCTGCTTGAGCGCATCGACCTGGGCGGCGGCCTGGGCGTGCCCTATGACGAGGAAAGCCCGCCCCTGCCCGCCGCCTATGGCCAGGTGATCCACGAGACCGTGGGCGGCCTGGGCTGTCATTTGATCCTGGAGCCGGGCCGCGTGCTGGTGGGCAATGCCGGCCTGCTGGTGTCCAGGGTGGTGCGCGTCAAGGAAGGTGCGACCCGCAGCTTCCTGATCGTGGACGCGGCCATGAATGACCTGATGCGGCCCAGCCTCTATGACGCCTATCACGCCATCCTGCCGGTGGCCGAGCCGGCCCAGGGCGCCAACACCCGCCCCATGGACGTGGTCGGCCCCATCTGCGAGAGCGGCGACACCTTCGCCAAGCAGCGCCCCCTGCCGCCCATGAACGACGGCGACCTGGTGGCCTTCGGCACCGCCGGGGCCTATGGCGCGGCCATGGCCGGCACCTACAACTCGCGCCTGCTGATCCCGGAAGTGCTGGTGAACGGGCGGGAGTTTGCGGTGGTGCGCAAGCGCCCCACATATGAGGACATGCTGGCCCTGGAACAGGCTCCGGGCTGGCTCGACTGACCCTGGCACAAGGCAGGACGTGGCCCATCACCCTCCCCGGCGACCCGTGACCGACCCAGTGGCGGGCAAGGACCCGCTGGGGCGGAGCCTGACCCTGGCCCGTCTCGCCTTGCTGTGGGAACGGGCCTGGCCCGCCCTGTGGCCCAGCCTGGGCATCCTGGGCGGGCTGCTGGGACTGGCCTGGATGGATGTGCTGCCGCTGCTGGCCGGCGGACTTCATGGCCTGCTGGTCTATGGCGGCATCGCCCTGTCCCTGGCCCTGGCAGTCTGGCGGCTGCGCCCGGTGCGTATTGCCAGCGACGAGGAAGCCCGCCGCCGGGTCGAGCGGGACAGCAGCCTGGAGCACAGGCCGCTGGCGGCCCTGGACGACCATCTGGCCTCCGGCCCCGCCGATCCCTTCACCCTGGCCCTTTGGGAGGCGCACCGCGCCCGTATGGCCGCCCTGGCCGGACGGCTGCGGGTGGCCCTGCCGGCCCCGCGCATGACCCGCCGCGATCCCTGGGGGCTGCGCTCTATACCGCTGCTGCTGCTGGCCATGGGGCTGTTCGTGGGCTGGGGCGATCTGGGCGAGCGGCTGGACCGGGCCCTGGCGCCCCGATGGCAGCCCGAAGCCGCGACCGCCCTGATGGCCCAGGCCTGGATCACCCCCCCCGACTATACCGGCGAACCGCCGCAGCTGTTGAAGGCGCCGGGGGGCGACACTCCGGTGACCGTGCCCGCCGGCAGCCGGCTGCTGGCCCTGGTGCAGGGCGGCGAGGGCAGCGCCAGCCTGGCCATCGATGACGGCGAGCCGGTGCCCCTGGCCGAGTTGGGCGAGGCCAGCCGCCGCATCGAGGCGGTGCTGACCGAAGGCAGCCGGCTGACCTTGCGCCTGGACGGTGACGTGGTGGCGCGCTGGCCGCTGCAGGTGCTGAAGGACGCGGCTCCCAGCATCGAGCTGGCCGGCCATCCCGACCAGGACCAGCGCGGCCGCCTGGGTCTGGCGGTCAAGGGAACCGACGATTACGGCATCGTACGCGCCTGGGTCGAGATGAGCCGGGTGGGCAGGCCGGACGAGGAGCCCAGCCGGGTATCGCTGCCCGTGCCCGCCGGCAAGGCCTCGCGCAGCCTGGACCAGACCAGCTGGCATGACCTGACCGGCCATCGCTGGGCCGGCCTGCCCGTGACCCTGCGCCCGATGGCCGAAGATTCCCTGGGCCAGCAGAGCGCCGGACCAAGCCTGGACCTGGTACTGCCCGAGCGCGACTTCACCCACCCGGTGGCCCGCGCCCTGGCCGAAATGCGGCGTCAGCTGGCCGCCGATCCCGACGGCGCCCGCATGCCGGTGCTGGAAGGGCTGGACGTCCTGTCCTGGACGCCCGACAGCTATGGCAATGACCAGGTGGCTTTCCTGGCCATGCGGGTGGCGGGCTGGCGCCTGCTTTATGATGCAAACGGCCTGGACACGGTGCTGGACCTGCTGTGGCAGACCGCCCTGCGCATCGAGGAGGGCCGCCTGCCCGATGCCGAACGGGCGCTGGAGCAGGCCGCCGAGGCGCTGGAACAGGCCCTGGCCGACGGCGCCAGCCAAGCCGAGCTGGACCAGCTGATGGAACAGCTGCAGCGGGCCATGCAGGACTATCTGCAGGCCCTGGCCGAGCGCGCCCCCGACATGCCGCCCCAGGCGCTGCCGCCCAATGCCGAGATCGTCACCAGCGACGAATTGCAGCAGATGCTGGAGCAGATGCGCGACTTGGCCCAGATGGGCTCGCGCGAGGCGGCGCAACAGATGTTGAGCCAGATGCGCGACATGATGCAGGGCATGCAGGGCATGCCGCAAATGAGCCCGCCCAACCAACAGGCCATGGAGGCCATGGGCAAGCTGGGCGAGCTGGCCCAGAAACAGCAGCAGCTGATGGACAAGACCTTCCAGGCCGACCAGCGGGGGCAGACCGCCCCGACCGAGACCCAGGCCCTGGAGGCGGCGCAGGAAGCCCTGCGGCGCCAACTGGGCGAGACCATGCGCCAGATCGGCGAAGCCATGGGCGAAATCCCGGACAGCCTGGGCGAGGCCGAGCAGGCCATGCGCGAGGCCGGCCGCCGGCTAGGCAATGGTGAAGCCACCAACGCGGTGGACTGGCAGGGCGAGGCCCTGACCCAGCTGCGCCAAGGCCTGCAGCAGGCCGGCGAACAGCTGGCCCAGCAGATGGGGGGCATCGGCCTGATGCGCGGCATGCCCCAGGGCGCGGGCCGCGACCCGCTGGGCCGGCGCATGCCCAGCCCCATGATGGACGACGAAAGCGTGAAGATCCCCGACCGTTCGGCCGTCCAGAAAAGCCGCGAGGTGATGGAGGAGTTGCGCCGCCGCGCAGGCCAGCCGCAACGCCCCGAGGAGGAACGGGACTATCTGCGGCGCCTGCTGAAACAGTTCTGACCGCCGCGCCCTTACCTAAGACATATATTCCAAATGTTACATTTCGTGCTGAGATGTGACAATTCAGGGGAGGGGCAGTTCGGGGGGAAGAGGTTTGAATGCGCCCAATCGGGGCCAGGGCTATGTCTCCGAACTCGACTACATCTATGGCTTCCACCGCGAGCTGAATCCGCGCACCCAGGCCTTTGCCCTGGCCCTGGCGGGCATCGACGCGCCCGCGCCCCAGGGCGCGGCCCTGTGCGAGCTGGGCTATGGCCAGGGCATCACCCTGAACATTCACGCCGCCGCCCAGCCGGGCACCCGCTGGTGGGGCACCGACTTCAACCCGGTACAGGCTGCCTCGGCCCAGGCGCTGGCCAATGCGGCCGGCAGCAGCGCCCAACTGTCCGCCGACAGCTTCGCCGCCTATCTGAAGCGCACCGACCTGCCGCAGTTCGACTATGTGGCGCTGCATGGGGTGTGGAGCTGGGTCTCGGCTGAAAACCGGACGCTGATCACCAGCTTCCTGAACCGCCATCTGAAGCCCGGCGGCGTGGCCTTCGTCAGCTACAACTGCCTGCCCGGCATGGCCTCCATGCTGCCGCTGCGGCAGTTGCTGGTGACCCATGCCAAGCTGGTGGCGCAGCAATCGGCGCCCTTGCGCCAGCGTATCACCGACTCGCTGGCCTTCGCCCGCCGGCTGTTCGCCGCCGGTGCCGTGTTTCCGGTCGAGAATCCCCTGGCCGCCCGCCACCTGGAGGGACTGAGCGACCAGGACGTGGCCTATCTGGCCCATGAATATTTCAACGCCGACTGGACCCCCATGTATGTGTCCGAGGCGGCGGGCCAGTTGGCGGCGGCGGGGCTGGACTATGTCACCTCGGCCAATCCCTTCGAGAGCCTGGTCGAGCCCCATCTTTGCGCCGACGGCCAGGCCATGTTGGCCGAGGCCGGCGCCCCCATGGTGCGCGAGATGCTGTGGGATTATCTGACCAGCCGGCTGTTCCGCCGGGACCTTTATGTGCGCGGCGCCCGCCGGCTGGAGGGGGCGGCGCGGGCCGAACGGCTGGCGGCCACCCGCTTCGGCCTGATGCGCCGCCCGGCCCAGGTGCCGCGCCGCATCCGGGGCCATGCCGCCGAACTGGTGGTGCCGGCCACCGTGGCCGACCCGCTGCTGCAGGCCCTGGCCGCCGAAGCTCACCGGCCCAAGCCGCTGACCGAGCTGGAAGGCCTGACCGGCCTGCCGCTGGACCTGATCCTGGAAGCACTGATGGCCTGGGTGGGGACCAATTTCGTGGCGGTGACGCCCGAGCCCTCGGCCGCCCGCGCCGCCACCCAGTCCTGCCGGGCGCTGACCGACAGGCTGCTGGACATGGCCGTCGAGGGCCGTCCCATCGGCGCCCTGCCTTCGCCGGTGCTGGGCACCGGGCTGTGGGTGGACTTTACCGAACTGCTGTTCCTGGCCGCCCGCCGCCAAAGCCCCGACCCCATCGTCTGGGGCCGCCAGGCCTGGACCAGCCTGCGCGCCCAGGGCCGCACCCTGCTGCGCTCGGGCACGCCCATTCCCGATACCGAGGGAGAAGCCGAACTGACCCACCTGGCCCTGGCCTTCGCCCAGGACCGCCTGCCGCTGCTGCTGGCCTTGGAGGTGGTGGGTTAATAGCGGGCGGGATGCCCGCGCTCCCAGGAGAGAGGCCCCCGGAGCCTTAGCGGAGGTAAGCCAAGCCGCCGGAGGCGGCGCCCAGGGTTTGAGGGGCCCAAAACCCCTATTTCCGGATCAAAAACACCGCCTGCTCGCCCATCAGGTTGGCCATGGCCAGGGCGCCGGTGCTCTTCCAGGGCAGGGCGCGGCCGGCGGCATCCAGGGGGACGCAGCGTTCGATGGTCACACCCAGTTCCGCACAGAGCTGGAAGAAGTCCTTGATGGTGCAGAGGTGGATGTTGGGGGTGTTGTACCACTGATGGGGCAGATGCTCGGTCACCGGCATGCGGCCGCGGAACAGCAGCCCCAGGCGCATGCGCCAATGGCCGAAATTGGGAAAGGACACCACCGCATGCCTGCCGATGCGCAGCATTTCCTCGATCACATGGCGGGGGTCCCAGGTGGCCTGCAGGGTCTGCGACAGCACCACATAATCAAAGGCGTCGGCGGGATAGTCCTTCAGGTCGGTGTCGGCGTCGCCCTGGATCACCGACAGGCCGGCAGCCACGGCGGCGCGCACGCCGGCCATGGACAGCTCGATGCCGCGACCGTCCACCTGCTTGAAATGCCAAAGATATTCCAGCAGCGCGCCCTCGCCGCAACCCACATCCAGGACGCGGCTGCCGGGCTCGATCATGTCGGCCACCAATTGCAGATCGACACGGATCGAAGGGGGCGTGCGGCCATTGGCCGAGGGCGGCAGGGCGACCATGGATCTTATCTCCGGGGCAGGCCGCGATGTTCCGCCGCGCCGTCCAGGAAACCGGACAGCACCGCATGGAACTCCGGCTCGTCCAGCCGGAAGGCGTCGTGGCCCTGGTCGCTGTCCACCTCGACGAACGAGACGTTGGCGGCCACGGAATTCAAGGCATGCACCACCGCCCGGCTTTCCGGCGTGGGGAACAGCCAGTCGCTGGTGAAGGAAATGACGCAGAACCGGGTGCTGGTGCCCCGGAAGGCATGGGCCAGCACGCCGTCATGCTCGGCGGCCAGGTCGAAATAGTCCATGGCCCGGGTGATGTAGAGATAGCTGTTGGCGTCGAATCGCTCGACGAAGGTCGAGCCCTGGTGGCGCAGATAGCTTTCCACCTGGAAGTCGGCGTCGAAGCCATAGGAGATATTGCTGCGGTTCTGCAGGTTGCGGCCGAACTTGCGGTGCAGCGCCTGTTCCGACAGATAGGTGATGTGCGCGGCCATGCGCGCCACCGCCAGGCCGCGATGGGGCTTCTTGCCTTCCAGCAGGTAGTTGCCGCCGCACCAGTCGGGGTCGGCGATG
Source organism: uncultured Rhodospirillaceae bacterium (assembly GCA_964404545.1). Classification (GTDB taxonomy): domain Bacteria; phylum Pseudomonadota; class Alphaproteobacteria; order Rhodospirillales; family Magnetospirillaceae; genus CAYOKN01. Next base: position 7,273 of record CAYOKN010000154.1, read on the forward strand.
ATGGCCTGGCGCCCCACTTCGTGGAAGGCGATG
>CAYOKN010000154.1:7436-7726 GCA_964404545.1 uncultured Rhodospirillaceae bacterium
CAGCAGCATGCCCTGGGCATTCACCATGTCGCCGATGGTGATCACCGGGAAATCCAGGCCCCAGGGCTTGCCGGTGGCCGGATTGACGTCCTTGGGCCCGGTCGAGCCCATGCAGCCGCCGATCACGTTCGAGCAGATCAGGAAATAGCGGTCCGTATCCAGGATCTTGCCCGGCCCCACCAGATCCACCCACCAGCCGGGCTTGCCGGTCACCGGATGCGGGTCGGCCACATAGTGGTCGCCGGTCAGGGCGTGGCAGATCAGGATGGCGTTGGACTTGTCGGCGTTCA
>CAYOKN010000155.1:0-7723 GCA_964404545.1 uncultured Rhodospirillaceae bacterium
GACCATTTCCTGGCCGCCGCCCGCATCCCCATGATCGACGGCCAGCAGGCGCTGTTCCTGATCGGCCGCCCCAAGGCCGGCCTGGCCGCCGAGCTGGCCGCTTTCGACCAGGCCATGCTGGCGGTGCTGGTGGTGCTGGGCGTGGTCATCGTGCCCGGCGGGCTGTGGCTGCTGCAGCGCCTGGTGCTGGTGCCCATCGACACCCTGGTGAACGGCGTGCGCGCCCTATCGGCGGGCGAGGTCAAGAAGATCGAGGGCTTCAACCCCCGCGACGAGCTGGGCCACCTGGCCGCCAGCTTCAACGAGATGGTGGACGCCATCGCCGACCGCGAGGCCGCCCTGCAGCGGCTGTACCAGGCGGTGGACCAGAACCCCTCGGCGGTGCTGGTCACCGACCCGCAGGGCCGCATCGACTATGTGAACCCCAAATTCCTGGAGCTGTCGGGCTATAGCGAGGACGAGGTGATCGGCCGCAGCCCGCGCTTCCTGAAATCGGGCCATACCCAGCCCGAGGACTATACCCGGCTGTGGGCGGCCATCACCACCGGCCGCGAATGGCGCGGCGAGTTCCTGAACCGGGCCAAGGACGGCCGCCTCTACTGGGTCTATTCGCTGATCGCGCCGGTCAAGGACCAAGCCGGCACCATCACCGGCTTCATGGCGATCCAGGAGGACATCACCCAGCGCAAGGACTATGAGGCCAAGCTTTACCGCCAGTCCTATTACGACCAGATCACCCAGATGCCGAACCGGGCGCTGCTGGTGGACCGTCTGGCGGAATCCTTGCGCCGCTGCGATGTGGACGACAGCCCGGTGGCGCTGATCCTGGCGGACATCGACAATTTCAAGGACATCAACGAAACCTTCGGCCGCGACTCCGGTGACGTGCTGCTGCGCCAGGTTGCCATGCGGCTGAAGAAACTGGTGCCCGAGCCCGGTACCATGGCCCGCATGGGCGACGACGAGTTCGCCATCCTGATGCCCGGCATGAACGCCGATGATGCCGGCCGGGTGGCCAGTTCGGTGCGCGAGGCGCTGCGCACCCCCTTCACCCAGTTGGGCCCCGAGATCTTCGTCACCCTGTCCATGGGCGTGACCGTGGCGCCCCAGGACGGGCTGGAGGCCGGCGAGATGCTGCGCAACGCCGACTCGGCCCTGCGTCGGGCCAAGACCGATGGCCGCGATGCCTACCGCTTCTTCTCGGCCGAGATGAACCAGAACACCCAGGCCCGCATGGACCTGGAGATGCGCCTGCGCAAGGCGGTCGAGCGCGACGAGATGGTGCTGCATCTGCAGCCGATCCTGGATGTGGGGGGGCGCACCCCGGTGGCGGTGGAGGCCTTGAGCCGCTGGCACAATCCCGAACTGGGCCTGATCCCGCCCGACCGCTTCATCCCCCTGGCCGAGCAAACCGGCCTGATCCTGCCCATCGGCGAATGGGTGCTGCAGGCGGCCTGCCGCGAAGCGGCACGGCTGCAGGCCGCCGGCTTCGCCGATCTGCGGGTGGCGGTGAATGTCAGCCCCAAGCAGTTCCAACTGGACGACGTGCCGGCGCTGGTCCGCAGCGCCCTGGACGAGAGCGGCCTGCCGCCGCCCAGCCTCGAGGTGGAACTGACCGAAAGCCTGCTGATGGACGACAGCGACACCGCCCGCAAGGTGCTGAGCCGCCTGCTGGACCTGGGCGTGCGGTTGTCGCTGGATGATTTCGGTACCGGCTATTCGTCGCTGTCCTATCTGTCACGCTACAAGTTCCACACCTTGAAGATTGACCGCTCCTTCCTGGCCGGCGTGCCCACCGAGCGCGAGCGCAACGCCCTGGTGGAAGCCATCATCGCCATGGCCCACAGCCTGGGCCTGGAAGTGATCGCCGAGGGCGTGGAGACACCCGAGCAGATGGACTTCCTGGCCCACCAGGCCTGCGACCTGGCCCAGGGCTTTCTGTTCAGCCGGCCCCAGCCCCTGGACCAGGTGCAAGGCACCCTGGAGCGGCTGGCCGCCACCGCCCCCAAGGGCGAGCCGCTGTTCACCGGCGGGGTGGCCTGATGACGCCCAGCCGGCGCGGGCTGCTGCTGGGAAGCCTGGCGGCCGGCATCGCCCTGCTGGCGGGACAGCGGCCGGCGCGGGCCAATCATCCGATCCTGGTGGGCTTTGCCCAGGACACCCTGAGCAATGACTGGCGCGTGGCCCAGGTGCGGCAGTTCCAGGACGCCCTGCGCGCCCTGCCCGGGGTGGAACTGCTGGTCACCAACGCCCGCGGCGACACCGCCCAACAGGTCAGGGACATCGAGGACCTGGCGCGACAGAAGGTACGGCTGCTGGTCACCAGCCCGCGCGACGGCCGCGCCATGACCCCGGCCATCGCCCGCGTCATGGACCAGGGTATTCCGGTGCTGCTGCTGACCCGCCGGGTGTTGGGCGAGCGTTACACCGCCTTCGTGGGCCATGACGACGCCGGCATCGGCCAGCGCGCCGGCCAGTTCCTGGCCCGCCAGCTGGGCGGCAAGGGCCGCGTGCTGGTACTGCAAGGAGTGCCCACGGTGACCACCACCGTGCAGCGCGACCAGGGCTTCCAGCGCGGCATCGCCGACTTCCCCGGCATCACCCTGGCTGAACGCAAGACCGCCAACTTCCTGCGCCCCGACGCCATCAAGGCCATGGAGGAGGTGCTGGCGGCCAAGACCCCGTTCGACGCCATCTTCAGTCACTCCGACAGCATGCTGTCGGGGGCCCGCATGGCGCTGCGCAAGCACGGCATCGACCCGCGCATGGTGCCCCAGGTGGGCATCGACTATATCGGCGAGGCCCGCGCCGCCCTTCTGGCCGGCGAACAGACCGCAAGCTTCACCTACCCCACCCTGGCCGACTACGCCGCCCACCTGGCCTCGGACCTCTTGCACGGCAAGCCGATTCCCCGCGAAACCATCGCCACCAGCACCCTGGTGACCCGCGAGAACGCAGGGTCGGTTCGGGCGATTTTCTAGGTGATATGCGGGCGGGACGCCCGCGCTCCAGTGCTGGGAGCGCGGGCGTCTCGCCCGCACAATCCTCTAGACCACGCTGACCACCAGATAGCCCGCACTCACCCACATGACCACGGCGCTGGCGCGGTTCAGCAGGCGTTTGGGGATGCCGGCGTGGGCCAGGGCCCGGCCGGCCAGGACCAGGGTGAGGAAATAGGCCCAGGAGACCGCCACGCAGGTCACGGCGAAGGCGGTTTTTTCGTCGCCGGCATAGGCCAGGCTGCTGGTGCCGATCACGCCCACCGTGTCCAGGATGGCGTGGGGATTGCCCAATGACACCGAGACGGTGAACAGCACCTGCTTGCGGGTGCTCCAGGCCAGGGCCTGGGAGTCGCCGGTGATGCGTTCATCGGTGTTGCCGGCGCGCCAGGACAGCCAGCCCACCACGGTCAGGAACGCCACGCCCACCACCACCAGGGCGGTTTTCAGCCAACTGATCTGCATCACCACCAGCGACACCCCGCCCACCGCCAGCAGGATCAGCAGCGTGTCGCACAGGCCGGCGGCCACCAGGGCGGGGACGGCGCGGCGTACCGTGGGGTGGTGGGCGCCCTGGGCCAGCAGGAAGGCGTTCTGGGGCCCCAGGGGCAGGATCAGGCCGAAGGCCAGGAGGACGGCATGCAGGATTGCGGCGGTCATGATGCCGGGGTTATAGCAGAACCCGCCCCCCGAAGAGAGCGCGGTTTAACTTGATTTCGCGGTGCTGCAAAAATACTGTCGCTGTGGCGTAACAAAAGGTACCACCAGCCGAATGCCCGCCTCCCCTGCCGCTGCCGCCCTTTCCCAGCCCGAGTTCGCCCTCGAGGCGGTGGACATCCACAAGCGGTTCGGGGCGCTGGAAGTGTTGAAAGGCGTCACGGTGCGCGCCCGCGATGGCGATGTGATCTCGATCCTGGGCAGTTCGGGCTCGGGCAAATCCACCTTCCTGCGCTGCGTCAACCTGCTGGAATGGCCCAACGAGGGCAGCATTACCGTGGCCGGCGAGGAGCTGGCGCTGAAGCGCGGGCGCGAGGGCACCTTGCAGCCCGCCAACAGCCGCCAGATCACCCGCCTGCGCAGCCGGGTGGGCTTCGTGTTCCAGCAATTCAATCTGTGGCCGCACATGACCATCCTCGAGAATGTGATCGAGGCGCCGGTGCATGTGCTGGGCCTGACCCGCAAGGACGCCATCGAGCGGGCCGAGGCGCTGCTGGCCAAGGTGGGCATCGCCGACAAGCGGCACCAGTTCCCGGCCATGCTGTCGGGCGGCCAGCAGCAACGCGCGGCCATCGCGCGCACCCTGGCCATGGAGCCCCAGGTGGTGCTGTTCGACGAGCCCACCAGCGCGCTCGACCCCGAGATGGTGGCCGAGGTGCTGGGCGTGATCCGCGGGCTGGCCGAGGAAGGCCGCACCATGCTGCTGGTCACCCACGAAATGCGGTTTGCGCGGCAGGTGTCCAGCCGCGTGGTGTTCCTGCATGAAGGCCGGGTGGAGGAGGAAGGACCGCCCGACCAGGTGTTCGACGCCCCCACGTCGCCCCGCTGCAGGCAGTTCATGGCAAGCCATACCGACTGACATTGATATTCTTTGATGGGAGAGTGCGAGAATGAAGGCCATTAAGCTGTTCGCCGCCGCCACCCTGGCCACCCTGGTGGCCACCGGATCGGCCACCGCCGCCGACAAGCTGCGCATCGGCACCGAGGGCGCCTACCCGCCCTTCAACCTGATCGACAAGGACGGCAAGGTCGGCGGCTTCGACGTGGACATCGCCCAGGCCCTGTGCGCCAAGATGAAGGCGGACTGCACCGTGGTGACGCAGGACTGGGACGGCATCATCCCCGCCCTGAATGCCCGCAAGTTCGACTTCATCGCCGCCAGCATGTCCATCACCGACGAGCGCAAGCAGGCAGTGGATTTCACCGACCCCTATTACTCCAACAAGCTGCAATTCATCGCCAAGAAGGGCGGCAAGTTCGACAGCTCGAAGGCCGGCCTGAAGGGCAAGGTGATCGGGGCCCAGCGCGCCACCATCGCCGGCGAATGGCTGGAGAAGACCCTGAAGGACGTGGTCGAGATCAAGCTGTACGACACCCAGGAGAATGCCTATCTGGACCTGGCCGCCGGCCGCCTGGACGGCGTGATGGCCGACAAGTACGTGTCCTGGGAATGGCTGAAGTCGGATGCCGGCAAGGACTATGAGTTCAAGGGCGAGCCGGTGTTCGAGGACGACAAGATCGGCATCGCCGTGCGCAAGGGCGATGCCAAGCTGAAGGAGCGCCTGAACGCCGCCCTGAAGGAAATCGTGGCCGACGGCACCTACAAGAAGATCAACGACAAGTACTTCCCCTTCAGCATCTACTAAGGGCCTGCCGTTCCTTTCGTCATGGCCGGGCTTGGCCCGGCCATCCACGCCGCCGTGCCCCTGGATGCCCGGATCAAGTCCGGGCATGACGATCTATCGAGCGGCGGCGCGCGGCCCCTTTCCGACGGACAACGCATGATCGATCTGCAGGGTTTCGGCGACCAGCTCCTGGCCGGCACCGTCAACACCGTCCGGCTGGCGCTGGCGGCGCTGGCGCTTGGGCTGGTGCTGGGGCTGGCCGGCGCCTCGGCCAAGACCAGCCGCTATCGCCCGCTGCAGTGGATCGGCGGGGCCTATACCACCGTGGTGCGCGGCATGCCCGAGCTGCTGGTGGTGTTGACCATCTATTTCGGCGCCTCGCAGCTCTTGATGGCCGTGGCCTCGCTGTGGGGACACGAGGATTATATCGAGGTGGGCGCCTTTGCCGCCGGCGTGGTGGCGCTGGGCCTGACCTTCGGCGCCTATGCCACCGAGGTCTTTCGCGGCGCCCTGCTGACCGTGCCCAAGGGCCAGCAGGAAGCCGGCCTGGCCCTGGGCCTGTCGCGCTTTCACATCTTCCGCCGCATCACCCTGCCGCAGCTGTGGCGGGTGGCGCTGCCGGGCCTGGGCAATCTGTTCATGATCCTGATGAAGGACACCGCCCTGATCAGCGTGGTGGGCTATGAGGACATCATGCGCCAGTCCTCCATCGCGGTGTCGGTGACCAAGCAGCCCTTCACCTTCTATCTGGCCGCCGCCTGCATCTATCTGGCCCTGACGCTGGTGGCCATGGGCGGGCTGCATCTGCTGGAACGCTCGGCCAATCGCGGCGTGCGGAGGGCCAGCCCATGAATTTCGAGGTGATCTGGGCCAACCTGCCCAAGCTGCTGGACGGCGCGCTGGTCACGGTGCAGCTGGTGGTGGTCTCGGGCCTCCTCGGCCTGGCGCTGGCGCTGCCCATGGGCCTGGCCCGGTCCAGCCATCGGCTGTGGCTGAAGGCGCTGCCCTATGGCTACATCTTCTTCTTCCGGGGCACGCCGCTGCTGGTGCAGCTGTTCCTGGTCTATTACGGCCTGGCCCAGTTCGAGGCGGTGCGCCAGTCCGAGCTGTTGTGGCCGATCCTGCGCGACCCCTATTGGTGCGCGGTCATCACCATGACCCTGCACACCACCGCCTATATCGCCGAGATCCTGCGCGGCGCCATCGCCGCCGTGCCCGCCGGCGAGGTGGAGGCGGCCCGCGCCCTGGGCATGGGGCGGGTGCTGACCTATCGCCGCATCATCCTGCCCCGCGCCGCCCGCATCGCCCTGCCCGCCTATGGCAATGAAGTGATCTTCATGCTGAAGGGCTCGGCCCTGGCCAGCACCATCACCGTGCTGGACCTGACCGGCATGGCCCGCACGGTGATCGCCCGGACCTATCTGCCCGTGGACATCTTCGTGGCCGCCGGCGTGATCTATCTGCTCATCACCTGGGTCCTGGTGCGCTCCCTGCGCTTCCTGGAGCGGCGCTGGCACCTGATTTAGCCCCTTCTATTTCGGCTTCAACGGATTGGTGGCCGGGCCGTTCAGGATCTTGCCCTGGGCGTCGAAGCGCGAGCCGTGGCAGGGGCAGTCCCAGCTTTGTTCCAGGCCGTTCCAGCGCACCACGCAGCCCATATGGGTGCAGACAGCCGAGTGTTTCAGCAGATTGCCCTCGGAGTCACGGCTGAAGGCCACCTTCTCGCCCTCCACCTCGGTCACCAGCCCCTCGCCCGCCTGCAGCGCCTCGGGCGAGCCGGGACGCGGACGGCCGCCCAGGCGCTGGGTGATCCATTCCTTGGCCACATGCACATTTTCCTGCACGAACCGTTTGCCGGCCCCCTGGGGATTGAGGCGCTGGGAGTCGTACAGGGACTGCCAGGGGGTGTGGCCCAGCAGGATCAGGTCGGTCAGCAGCAGCGCCGCCACGGTGCCGCCGGTCATGCCCCAGCCGCCAAAGCCGGTGGCGGTGAACAGGGTCTTGGTCAGCGGGGTCAGCGCCCCCACATAGGGCACCCGGTCGGCGGCGTAATAATCCTGATTGCCCCAAACCCAATCTGGCGTGTCGATGCCGTAATGGGCGCGCAGGAAATCCTCGAGCTCGTTCAACTTGCCCATAGTGTCCGCATGGCCGGTCTTGAAGCCGCTGCCCACGGCGATCAGCACATCGCCCTGTTCGTCCTGGTGGCTGCGCAGCGAAATACCCGGCTGGTCGATGCCCAGAAACAGCCCCCCGGGTGCCGTCTGCGGCGGCACCCGGGCGGCAACGGCCAAGTGGCGGGTGGGGAAGGCTTTGGCGAAGAAGCCGCCCCGATCCAGGATCGGCAGGTTGGTGGCCACCACCACCTTGCCCGCCTCCACC
>CAYOKN010000156.1:0-7706 GCA_964404545.1 uncultured Rhodospirillaceae bacterium
GGACAGGAAGCGGATCGCGTTGGCCATGTCCTTGTGGCTGACGCTCGAAACGGCGGACTGGGCAGTCATAACGGCAAGGTTTCCTTTTCAGATCGCATAATGGCCAAGGGCCGCCTTGACCAGGTGATAAGTGATCAGAAGCTGGGACAGAGCCAGCGGATGGCTGGTGCCCTGCTGGTTCTGCTCATCGGTGAACTGGCCGAGATTGGAGCGAAGATAGCCCGCTTCCGGGATCAGGCTCCACAACAACTCCTCGATGGCTTTTGCGCGCTTGTCGTCCAGATCGCCGGAAATTTCAAGCATGTCGACAGGTTTGCCGTCCACATCCCGCGAAAGTTCCAGGCGGAACCCGGTTTGCGCGCCCGCATCCAGCACCGGCGACAGGTCGGGATGCGGCAGAGTGGGCCGCAGGGTATGGCGCACATTCAGCTTGGAGCCGGTCTCGGCGGCATTGTCCTCGGGCGGGTAGAACCGCACAACGATGTCGGCAAAGGTGCGCTGGGGCTTGATGAAGTTCAGGCTGTCATGCTTGCGCAGTTCCAGCGCCTGCATCACCTCCACCAGCTTATAGCTGCGCTTGGAGACGTCGCGGGCCACCTTCCACTTCACCCGCAGGCTTTCCTCGGGCTCCAGATAGACCTTGACGTCATAACAATCGCGCATGCCCCGGGTGGCATAGCCCAGCAATCCCTCCAGGATGATGAATTCCCGGGGTTCGATATATTCCGGCGGGGCCAGACTGCCGGTGGCATGGTCATAGACCGGCTTCAGGATCGGCTGGCCGTCACGCAGCAGGCGGATATGCTGCTCCAGGATGTCCATGAAATTGGCCCGGGGGTCCAAGGCCGACACCGACAGCCGCGCGCGCTCGGCGCGGCTGTAGCGGTGATAATCGTCGGTGCAGATGGTCACCACCCGGTCCTGGCCCAGGATCTGAGCGATACCGGCGGACAGGGTGGTCTTGCCCGCCGCCGAGTCGCCGACGATGCCAAGGATGATGGGACGGCGGGCATGACGCGACAGACGCATGGTCACACATCGTCCCGGCGATGGTGGGTGGTCAGGAACTCGCGCTCGCCGCGGGCGCCGGTGACCATCAGGGTGTGGGTCTTCTCGCAGCGGCCCGACCGCTCGACCCCGTCCAGCAGCAGCCCGGTGGTGATGCCGGTGGCGCAGAAATAGACCTGGTCCGAGGTCACCATCTCCTCGACCGCCAGCCAGCGGCTGGTGTCCAGCCCCAGGGCCTCGACCGCCGCCCGCTCGGTGGTCAGTTGCGGGTCGATGCGGGCCATCATGGTGCCGCCCAGGGCGCGGATGGCGCAGGCGGCCAAAAGCCCCTCGGGCGTGCCGCCGGTGCCCATCAGGGCGTCGATGCCCGACTCGGGGATGGCGGCCATGATAGCGCCGGCCACATCGCCCGCCGGATACAGCGCCACCCGGGCGCCGGCCTTGTGCAGGCGGGCCACCAGGTCACGGTGCCGGGGCTTTTCCAGCACATAGATGGTCAAGTCCTTGACCGGCTTGCCCAGCACCCGGGCCAGCACCGCCAACCGCTCCTCGACCGGCGCCGAGGGGTCGATCTGGCCACGCAGTTCGGGCGGGCCGACAAATTTTTCCATATAGAAAGCGGGGCCGGGCCGCATCATGGTGCCCCGGGGCGCCAGGGCCACGCAGGCCAGCGCATTGGTCATGCCGCGCGCCAGATAGCTGGTGCCCTCCACCGGGTCCACGGCGGCATCGAATTTCATTTCGTGGCAGCGTTCGCCCAGGCGTTCGCCGGTGTAGAGAAAGCGGACCTCGTCCTTCTCGCCCTCGCCCACGATCACCTCGGCGTCGATGGGCAGGCGGTTCAGCCCGGCGCGCATGGCCTGCATGGCGGCGCGGTCACCCTCGCCCTTGTCGCCCCGACCGATCCAGTCATAGGCCGCTCGCGCGGCAGCTTCGGTCACCGTGCGCAGGGCATAGGCAAACAGGGGGGCGGCGATGTCCTGACAGGACCCGGCCAGATCGTCACAGGCGCTCATGGGCCCCTAGATAGAGCCGAGCGGACCTGAATCGCAAGGAGAGAGTCAATCCTGCATGCCCTCGCCCGCTTGCGCGAGAGGGCAGAAACACCCCCTACCGCCCGTCGCGGCCCTTCAGATAGAAGGCCACGGCCTGGGCGCGGTTGGAGACGCCCAGCTTGTCATAGAGGTTCTTCAGGTGGAATTTGACGGTGTTCAGCGAGATGTTCAGCTGCGCCGCCATCTGCTGGTTGGTCAGGCCGCCGGCCAGGGCCGACAGCAATTCACGCTCGCGCGGGGTCAGGCCGGCGAAGGGATCGGTGGCCAGCCGAGCCACGTCGATGAAGGGGAACACCATGCGGCCCGCCGCCACCGACAGGATGGTGTCGATCAGCTGGCTGGGCGGCTCGTTCTTGGAGCAGAAGCCGGCGGCGCCCAGGGCCATGGCCTGGCGCGGCACATCCGGGTTGTTCGAGCCGGTATAGACGATGATGCGCGGCGCATTCTCGCGCCCGCGCAGGGCCTGCAGCACGCCCCGCCCATCCAGATAGGGCATTTCCCAGCCGATCACGCCCACATCGAAGCTCAGCCGTTCGCACGCCTCCAGGAAGCGTTCGCCATCGGCGGCCACCGCCAGCAAGGAAAACCGGTCATCGCCCGAGAACAGCTTGACCAGACTGCTCTGCAGCAGCGGGTTCTTCTCGCCGATCACCAGTTCGATGGGCTTGATGGTTTGCGTCACCATGTCTGTCCTGCCTGCCTCCCGGAAGGATAGGTTTTCCCCTACCCGTTTCCCCCACCATACCGCAAACGCGAAAGAGCGCAAGCCTGCTGTTCCAGGGTGCGGAAAAGAAAAACGACCCCGAAGGGCCGTTTTGCAAGACTTGAGGAAGGAGATCCTAGCGGAAGCTGTAACGCCCGGCGCCGGCCCGCAGGGCGGCGGCTTCGTCGCCTTCCCAGACTTCCTCGGCCTTGTGGGCCTCGGCCTTGGGCGCGGCCGACGGATGGGCGTCGGCCTTGGCCGGGTCCTTCTGCGCCTTGGCGGGCTTGCGGGGGGTGACGGCGGCCACCTGCACCGGCTTGCTCTCGGCCTTCACGTCGGCCTTGCCGGTTTCCAGTTTGGCGGGCTCGGCCTTGGCGGTTTCAACCTTGGCCGGCTCGGCCTTGGGCTCCTCGGCCTTGGGGGCGGGAACGGCAGCGACCTGCTCAGGCTTGGCTTCGGGCTTGGTCTCGGCCGGCTTCACCTCGGCGGTCTTGATCGGCTCGGGCTTGATCGGGGTGGATTGGGGGGCGGGCTGGACCGCCACATCCTCGACCGCATGGCCGCGGCCATCGCTGACCACCTGGTCCAGGGCGCGCGGCGCCGAGGCCGGCATGGAGGCCTGAGCCATACGCGAGGTCGAGCGGGAATAGATGAACCCGTAGGTGGGGTAGGTCTTGCTGCCCAGGTCGTCGACGGTGTTGTTCCAGACGCGAACCTGGGTCCAATCGTTCTTGGGCGAGGTGTCCACCACCCGCACCTGAGTGGTGATCTTGCCGCGCCCGGAGCCGCGATAAGGCGCCCAATTGGCGTGGTCCACCAGCACTTCGCGGCTGGTCACCACCCGGCTGACCACGGCCACATGGCCATGGCGCATGGAGCCATGGCGCTTGAACACCATCACGGCGCCGGTGCGCGGAGCTTGTCCACGGTCATATTGGCCGCTGGCGCCGTCCCACCAGGTCCAGGCGTCACCGCGCAAATCTATTCCAGACGCTTGACGGGCATAAGGGACGCATTGAAGAGCGGAAGCGGGAGCGGCAGTGGCCAGCCCGATGAGGGCGGCGGTCGCAAGGATCGCCAGTCGCTTCTTCATGGTCCCTCCCCTTAAGAGTTTCCGGCTAGGCCCTTTATTTTGGCGGCCAGCCCAATTTCCATTGAGCTAGCCTTTGGTGGGCTAACCATCGGCTGAACCGATATTGCTTATAAAAAATCTTCAAGGCAACCGGATTCAGGACACTTTTTGTGAGATTCCTACCACATTTGGATAGGATTGAGCGGAACGGACGGTCCAACCGGGCCGATCCGACCGAAACCTTTGAGGGAGAGAGGACATATGCGCCGCCTGATGCTGCCCCTGGCCGTTCTGGCCGCCCTGGCGCCGGCCCTGGCGGCTCGCCCCGCCGCCGCGCAGCCGGTGGAGGCTTTCCGCGCCGGCGACTATGCGGGCGCCCTGAAACAATGGGAGGGTGCCGCCGCCGCCGGCGACAGCGAGGCGCAATATGGCCTGGGCTATCTGCACCAGTACGGCCTGGGCGTGACCAAGAACCCGGCCAAGGCCCAGGAATGGTATGCCAAGGCGGCCGAGGCGGGCCATGCGGACGCGCTCTATGCCCTGGCCATGCTGTATGAGACCGGGCTGGGCGGCACCCGCGATCTGGCCCTGGCGCTGTCCACTTACAAGAAGGCGGCCGAGGCGGGCTCGGCTGACGGCGCCACCGCCGTGGGCCGGATGATCCTGCGCGGACGCGGCGTCGAGCGCGACCCCAAGCAGGCCCTGCCCTGGTTGACAAAGGGCGCGGCCATGGGCCATCCGGCGGCCGCCTATATGCTGGGCTCGGCCCACGAGACGGGCTGGGGCATGCCGGTGAATCTGGTGGAGGCCTATGCCTGGTACAAGCAGGCCAAGGCCGGCGATCCGCAGGTGCTTCAGAGCCATGACCCGGCGTTCCAGCCCGATCTGGTGTTGAAGGCCCTGTCCGAGCGCATGAGCAAGACGCAGATCGCCAAGGCCGAAGCCCTGGCCAAGAAGCGGAAGGCTAGTCCGCCAAAGCCTTCGGGCGCGGCGAAGGCGCCGGCTGCTGCTCCGGCCCCTGCTGCTCCGGCCGCACCCGGTCCGGCGGGAACCACACACTGACGTCGGTGCCCACGCCCAGCTGGCTGCGCAACTCCAGCCGACCGCCCTGCAGTTCGGCCAGACGTTTGGACAGGGGCAGGCCCAGGCCGGTGCCTTCCTCGGCCCGCGACAGGTCCGAGCGCGCTTGGCCAAAGCTTTCCAGGGCGCGCGGAATGTCCTCGGGCGCGATGCCGATGCCGGTGTCGCTGATTTCCAGAACCATGCCCGAATCGGGGCCCAGGAAGGCGCGGGCGGTGACGGTGCCGCCGTCCGGGGTGAACTTCACCGCATTGGACAAGAGGTTCAGCAGGATCTGCCGCACCCGGCGGCTGTCGGCGGCCAGGCGGGGCAGCCGGGGCTCGATGTCCAGATGGATCAGGATGCCCTTCTGCATGGCCCGTTCCGAGATCATGCGCACGCTGGTGCCGATCTCCTCGCCCACATCCAGGATTTCCTCGGACAGGTCCAGCTTGCCGGCCTCCACCTTGGACAGGTCCAGGATGTCGTTGATCAGCGACAACAGGTGACGGCCCGACTGGTTGATGGACTCCATATAGTCCTGGTAGCGCGGATTGCCCACAGGGCCGAAGATTTCCGACTTCACCACGTCCGAAAAGCCGATGATGGCGTTCAGCGGCGTGCGCAGCTCGTGCGACATATTGGCCAGGAAGTCCGACTTGGCGCGGGTGGCCAATTCGGCCTGCTCCTTGGCTTCGCGCAGCAGCTGCTCGGCGGTCTTGTGGCCGGTGATGTCCGTGTAGGTGGTCACCATGCCGCCGCCCGGCAGCGGGTTCGAGTGGATCTCCATGACCCGGCCATCGGGCCGCACCCGCTCGGTCATATGCGGGCGGAACTGGCGCACATAGGCCACGCGCTGGCGGGCCAGTTCCTCGGCGTCGCACAGGCCATATTCCCCGCGTGATGCGAAATAGCGCACATGGTCGGCAAAGTCGGTGCCCGGGCGCAGCAGCGCCGCCGGCAGCTGGAACATCTCGCCAAAGCGGCGGTTGGCGATCAGCAGCTTGAGGTCGGCGTCGAACAGGGTCACCGCGTCGGCCATATGGTCCACCATGGCCTGCAGGCGGGCATGGCTTTCCGCCAGTTCGCGTTCGTTCTGGCGGGCCTCGGTGATGTCGGTGACCACGCAGACCACGCCGCCGTCGCGGGTGGGCCGCTCGGTGATCTTCAGCCAGCGCCCGGCGGCCAGGCGCTGCACCAGGGGCTGGATCTGGCAGCGGTGGGTGGCCAGGCGCTCGGCCACGAAGGCCTCCTCGCGCCCCTCGGCGTCGGGATAGCAGCCGGCGGCGGCGGTGGCGCTCAGCATGTCGGCGAAGGTCTCGCCCACCTGGATCATGGCACCCCATTCGCCATGCATCTGGCGATAGCGGCTGTTGCACAGCACCAGCCGGTCCTCACGGTCGAACAGGGCAAAGCCGTCGGCGATGGCCTCCAGCGCGTCCAGCAGCTGGGCCTCGGCCCGGGCGGCGCGCTCGGTGGCCTGCTTGCGGTTGGTGATGTCCAGCAGCAGGCCGTCCCACACCACGGCACCATCCAGGGCGATATGCGGACGGAACGAGCAGCGCACCCAGCGGGCACGGCCGTCATGGGCATTGATCTTCAACTCGGCGGTCATGGGCGCCAGGGCGTCGGCCCGGCCCTTGCCCAGGAACAGATCGCGCGAGGTCGGGTCGATGCAGTCGATCAGCTTGGCCGGGTCGCGCATGATGTCGGCCGCGTCGCAGCCCAGGATGTCGCGCACGCCGCCGCCCACATAGGGCAAGGTCACGCTGCCGTCCAGATGCACCACGCGCCGATAGATCACGCCCGGCAGGTTGTCGGTGATGGTGGCCAGGCGCTGCTCGGTGTCGGCCAGGCGCGAGCGCACCTTGCCGGCGCCCTCGGCCTCGGCGGACAGGCGGCGCACCACCGGCATCCAGTTCAGGATGCCCACCATCAGCATGATCACGCCGGCCAGATAGCCGGCCATGGCGGGCAGTTCCGCCACCACCGCCCATTCCGGCGGGATTTCCGGAGCCAGCACGCCATCGATGATGTCGAGCACCGAGCCCACATACAGCATGCCGAAGCCGCCGACGATGGCTCGCCAGCCTTCCTGCCGCGCCGCAAACCGCTCGCGGCCCAGCCGCCAAAGATAGGCGAACAGACCTAGAAGAAGCGCAGCCCGCGTGATTTCGAACAGTAGCTGCATTGTCCCCGTCCTGATCCCTCGCGATAATATCCCTAAAATCGCGATGGGACCAACGACGGTTTTGTTCCTAGGGGACCGCCTTGGAGCCCCCCCTGCGGCTCACCGCCCGGTCTTGCGGGCGATGGGCTTCACATTCCAGATTTCGCGGGCATATTCCAGCACCGTGCGGTCCGACGAGAACTTGCCCATGCGGGCCACGTTCAGGATGGATTTGCGGGTCCATTCGGTCTGGTTGCGATAAAGCTCGTCCACCCGCTCGTGGGCCGCGATATAGGCCGGATAATCGGCGGTCAGCAGGTAGAAGTCGCCGCCCAGGGTCAGGCTGTCCACCACGGGACGGAAGCGGTCGGGCTGGTCGGGCGAGAAATAGCCGCCGCCCATCATGTCCAGCGCCTGCCGCAGTTCCTCGTTGGCGTGATAGGCGTTCCAGGGGTTGTAGCCCTCGCGCCGCAGCTTGGCCACTTCCTGGGCGGTCAGGCCGAACAGGAACATATGTTCCTCGCCCACCTCCTCGCAGATTTCCACATTGGCGCCGTCCCAGGTGCCAATGGTCAGGGCGCCGTTCAGGGACAACTTCATGTTGCCGGTGCCCGAGGCCTCGGTGCCGGCGGTGCTGAT
>CAYOKN010000157.1:0-7702 GCA_964404545.1 uncultured Rhodospirillaceae bacterium
GAGGTGGCTGAGCAGAAGAGCGACCTGAAGATCGCCGCCGCCGAGACCCGCGCCCAGCTCGCCCCCCTGCGCAAGAAGGCGCAGGCGGCGGAAAAGGCGCTGGAAAAGCTGATGGCCCGCAAGGCGGACCTGGAGGCCAAACTGGCAGACCCCGCCCTCTATGATGGGCCGCCCGCCAAGGTCACCGCCTTGCAGGTCGAGTTGGGCGAGGTGGACAAGGCGGTATCCGACGCCGAAGCCGCCTGGCTGGAGGTGGCCGAGGAATTGGAAGCAGCCGGCGGCTGAGCATCCGAAAAGTTTCACCCAAGGCCATTACGCATCATGTCATGGTGACCCGCCTCTGTTGAATGCCCGGTTGACCATGCGCCTGCGCCTCCTGCCCCTGATCGCTCTTTGCGCCCTGCTGCTGCCGGGGGCTGCCGCCCTGGCCGGGGAGAAGGTAGTGCGGCTGACCTCGCTGGACTGGCCGCCCTATACCAGCCCCAGCGCCTCCCATGGCGTTGTGGAACAGGTGGTGCGCCAGGCCTTCAAGGCCATGGGCTATACCCTGGTCACCGAGTTCTTCCCCTTCAACCGCGCAGTGGCCAACGGCCTGCAGGACCCGCAATTCGCCGGCTATTACCCGGAATACCGGTCCCAGGCCCTGGCCTCGGCCTGCCTGTTCTCGGACAGCATCGGTGGCGGCCCCCTGGGCTTTGCCCAACGCAAGGCCCACCCCGTGGCCTGGAAAAGCCTGGACGACCTGGCGGGCGTCAGGATCGGGACCGTGCTGGGCTATGTGAACACCAATGACTTCGACGCCCGGGTCAAGGCGGGGCGCCTGACCGTGGACGAGGCCAAGGACGATGCCGCCAACCTGAAGAAGCTGGCCATGGGTCGGGTGGACCTGGCGGTGGTGGACCGGAATGTAATGGCCCATCTGCTGGCCACCGACCAGAGCCTGGCCCCAATGGCCGACCAGGTGGAGTTCCATCCCCGCCTGCTGGAGGACAAGACCTTGCATGTGTGCTTCCGGCCCGATCCCCAGGGCCAGGCCCTGGCGGGCGTCTTCGCCGAGGGCCTGAGACGGATCGGCCGCAACGGCGACAAGTAATGGCAGCACCATCTAAACCGATGGTTATAGCCCCTGGAGCACGGATAGGCCATTGAGCCAGTCGATTTAGCGCATGAATAAGTCCATCCTCCCCCCTGTAACACAAGGGGGGAGGGAGCCTTTTTGTGACGCGCGAGTCGAAAAGGCCCTTCTTCCAGGGCTCCATGCGGCGCTTCACCCGCAGTCCGCGCGACCTGGTGCTCTGGCTGGCGTTGTTCGTGGCCGGGGCGGTCAGTTCGCTCTGGATCGGGGCGCTGTGGCAGGAATACGAGTCCAGCATGGCCATCGCCCGCCAGCGGGCCAGTGATGCCGCCTTCCTGGTGCAAGAGCGCATGCAGCACACCCTGGGCGCCACCCGGCTGGTGCTGAACCAGCTCGAGGCCGTGGTCCACACCGAGGGCATCAAGGCCCTGTCCGGTCCCGAGGGGCGCGAGCGATTGCGGGCCATGGCCGGAGACCTTCCTGAATCGGGCAACCTGATCATTGTCGAGGCCGATGGCACCTTCGTCACCGCCGCTGCCGGCCTGGCCTATGCCGGCCAGAATGCGCGCGGCCGCAGATATTGGGACGACCTGCAGCAGGCTCCGGCAGGCAGCCTGGTGGTGGGCGAACTGATGAAGGAGCGCCTGGACGGCAAAACGGTGTTCACCGTCAGCCGTCCCCTGCGCGATGCCGAAGGACACTTCCAGGGCGCCCTGGTGGCGGGGCTGGAGGCGGCGTCCTTCGCCCCCTTGCATTTCTCCCTGGGCCTGGGCCCGGGGGCGGTGGTGGCCGTCGTGCGCCGCGACGGCCTATATACGATCCGCGCCCCGCAGCGCACCGAAGACCTTGGCCATGACATGAGTGACCTTGAGGTCTGCCTGCTGCCCACCAAGCTGCAAGGCACCCTGGTGGCCCCTGCCGAGGACGGCGAGGACCGTATCTATGCCTACCGTGACCTGGTGGGCATGCCGCTGCGCACGATCGTCAGTATCCCCACCAAGCAGGCCCTGGCCACTTGGCGCCAGCAGGTAAACCGCGCGGGCGCCCTGGGCCTGGCCATCCTGACCGTGATCGCCGCGCTGGCCATCTCGGCGCTTCAGGCCATCCAGCGCGAGGAACGGGTGCGCGAGGTGCTGCGCCGCGCCAACGAGACGCTGGAGCAGCGGGTACAGGACCGCACCAACGAGGTGCGCCGCAAGGCCGCCGAGGCCGACCGCGCGAACCAGGCCAAGTCGCGCTTCCTGGCCGCCGCCTCGCACGACCTGCGCCAGCCGCTGCAGGCCACCCGCCTGTTCCTGGACACCCTGGCCGTCCGCCTGACCGACCCCCAGGACAAGCGCATCGTGAGCAAGGCCCAGGAGGCCCTGGAAGGCGGCGAGGGCCTGCTGCGCTCTCTGCTCGACATGTCCACCCTGGATGCCGGCATCGTGGTGCCGCAGCCCAAGGCCTTTCCCATCGCCCAGGTGCTGGACCAGATCTCGGCCGAGATGACCGGCCCGGCGGCGCAGAAGGGCCTGCGCCTCTCCGTGGTCCCGTCCTCGGCCTGGACCTATTCCGACCCTATCCTGCTGCAGCGGGCCCTGCGCAACCTGACCGTCAACGCCATCCGATACACCGACAGCGGCGGGGTGGTGCTGGGCTGCCGCCGCCGGAGCGCCCAGTTGGTGGTTCAGGTGGTGGACAGCGGCAAGGGCATCCCCGCCGCCGAGCTCGAGGCGGTGTTCGAGGAATTCTACCAGCTGGAAAATCCCGAACGAGACCGCGCCAAGGGGCTGGGGCTGGGGCTGGCCATCGTCAAGCGCATGGTTCAGCTGCTGGACCACCGCATCGAGGTGAAGTCGCATCCGGGCCGGGGCTCGGCCTTCAGCCTGCTGGTGCCTCGCCTCGCGCCCAAGGTGGCGCCTCGGCCGGAAGCCCTGGCGGCGGTCTGACGGGGCAACTATTTCCTGTTCCCGGCGGGGGCTTTCCGTTAAACGGAAACCAACTGCCGGGAGGACTTGCCCCTGAAACGCTGGCTTCTGCTTGCCGCCAAGATTGGCATCACCCTGGCCCTGGTCGCCCTGGTGCTGGTCCGCGTGGACCTGGGCGAGGCGCTGGAGCGCGCCAAGGCGGCCGAGGCCGGGCCGCTGGCGCTGGCCGCCCTGGCCCTGTTGCTGTCGCATCCGCTGGCGGGCTGGCGCTGGCGCATGGTGCTTGGCCATCTGGGCCGGCATCTGTCCTTGTGGCAGGCAATGCGCATCACCTTCGTGGCCAATTTCTGCAATATCCTGCTGCCCGGCATGGTGGGCGGCGACGCGGTGCGCGCCTGGATGACCCGGCGCCAGGGCCTGGACCTGGCCGGGGCGGTGAATGGCGTGCTGCTGGACCGGGTGCTGACCCTGTTCACCCTGGTGCTGCTGGTGGTGCTGTCCCAGCCCCTGCTGACCCTGCCCCTGCCCGCCGCCTGGATCTTTCCGCTGCTGCTGGCGCTGGGGCTGGCCGGCATCGGGCTGGTCTGCCTGCTGGACCGGCTGCCGCCCGGCTGGCGCGGCAACCGGCTGGTGCGCGGGCTGGGCCATCTGGCGGGCGATACCCGCCGCATCTTCCTGCGCCCCGGCCCGCTGGCCGCCTGCACCGGCGCCGGCCTGGTGGCCCAGGCCAATCTGGCGCTGGTGTTCTGGCTGCTGTTCCAGGCCCTGGGCCTGCCCGCCAGCCTGCCCGCCTGCCTGGTGCTGGTGCCGCCGGTGATCCTGATGATGACCCTGCCCATCTCAATCTCGGGCTGGGGCGTGCGCGAGGCCGCTGCCGTCACCGCCTTTGGCCTGGTTGGCCTGGAGCCCGCCGGCGTGCTGGTGGCCTCGGTGCTGTTCGGCATCCTGAACGTCCTGTGCGCCCTGCCGGGCGGCATTTTGTGGCTGGCCGGGCGCAAGGAGCCGGCGCCCGACCCTGCCTAAGGTCCGCTTCCTTTCCGGCCGATCCTTGCTACATTGGATCTAAGAGAAATTTCCCAGCGACGAGGAAACACGGAATGAAGATCGCGTTTGGCAAGATCGCCCTGCCCTCTGAAGGCGCCATCGCCGTGGGCGTGCTGGAAGGCCGCGTGCTGACCGCCTTCGGCAAGGAGCTGGACCACAAGACCGGCGGTGCCGTGACCCGGGCCATGGCCGCCAGCCGCTTCGAGGGCAAGAAGGACCAGACGCTGACCATCCTGGCCCCCACCGGCATCGAGGCCAGCCGCATTCTGCTGGTGGGCCTGGGCAAGGCCGACAAGCTGGACGGCAAGGGCGCCCAGGCGCTCGGCGGCGTGGTCGCCGCCACTCTGGCCGGCACCGGCGACGCTGCCGCCTCGCTGGTGATCGAGCAGGTGGAAGGGGCCGCTCTGTGGCCGGCGGACTTCGCCGCCCATGCGGGTCTGGGTGCCCGGCTGCGCTCCTATCGCTTCGACAAGTACCGCACCAAGGAAAAGAAGGAGGACAAGCCCTCCCTCAAGAAGCTGACCCTGCTGCTGGACGACCATGCCGAGGCCAAGCGCGCCTTCCAGATGCAGGAGGCGGTGGCCGAGGGCGTGTTCCTGACCCGCGACCTGGCGTCCGAGCCGGCCAACGTGATCTATCCGGAAAGCTTCGCCAAGGAGGCCGAAAAGCTGGCCGAGCTGGGCGTCGAGGTGGAGGTCCTGGGCGAAAAGGAAATGCGCAAGCTGGGCATGGGCGCGCTGCTGGGCGTGGGCCAGGGCTCCGAGCGCGAGTCCAAGCTGGTGGTCATGCGCTGGAACGGCCTGAACGGCAAGGACAAGGACGAGCGCCCGGTGGCCTTCGTGGGCAAGGGCGTCTGCTTCGACACCGGCGGCATCTCCATCAAGCCCTCGGCCAGCATGGAAGACATGAAGTGGGACATGGGCGGCGCCGCCGTGGTGCTGGGCGCCATGAAGACCCTGGCCCTGCGCAAGGCAAAGGCCCATGTGGTGGGCATCTGCGGCATGGTCGAGAACATGCCGTCGGGCACCGCCCAGCGCCCCGGTGACGTGGTCACCAGCGCCTCGGGCCAGACCATCGAGGTGATCAACACCGACGCCGAGGGCCGGTTGGTGCTGTGCGATGCCCTGTGGTATGTGCAGGACCGCTTCAAGCCCCAGGCCATCGTGGACCTGGCCACCCTGACCGGCGCCATCATCATCTCGCTGGGCGACCAGTATGCCGGCCTGTTCTCGAACAATGACGACCTGGCCAAGGCGGTGACCGAGGCCGGCGAGGCCACCGGCGACAAGGTCTGGCGCATGCCCATGGGCGATGCCTATGACAAGCAGATCAAGTCCGACATCGCCGACATGAAGAATGTGGGCGAGCGCGGCGCCGGCTCCATCACCGCCGCCCAGTTCCTGCTGCGCTTCATCCAGAACGACACCCCCTGGGCCCATATCGACATCGCCGGCACCACCTGGTCCAAGTCCGACAGCGCCACCTGCCCCAAGGGCGCCACCGGCTTCGGCGTGCGCCTGCTGGACCAGCTGGTGGCCGCCAAATACGAAAAGAAGTAAGGGACGGGCGGGCCCCGCCCGCCCTGCCCCATCCCCATGCTGATCAACTTCTATCACCTGCAGTCCACGCCCCTCGACCGGGCCCTGCCCCAGATCCTGGAAACGGTTCTGGGGCGCGGCCTGAAGGCGGTGGTGCGCGCCGCCGGCGCCCAGCGGGTCGAGCAGATCAACGGCGTGCTGTGGTCCTATGCCCCCGAGTCCTGGCTGCCGCACGGCTCGGGCGACGACCCGGCGCCCGAGCGCCAGCCGGTCTGGCTGACCGACCGCGAGGAAAACCCCAACCAGGCCAAGGTACTGGTGCTGCTGGACGGGGTGGAACCGGCGGCGCTGGCAGGCTATACACGCTGCCTGAATTTCTTTGACGGCAATGACGACCAGGCCGTGGCCCATGCCCGCGACCAGTGGAAGCGCTGGCGCGATGGCGGGCATGAACTGGTCTATTACCAGCAGATCGACGGCCGGTGGACGGAAAAGGCCCGCCACACGCCCCCACAAGACCACGCTTAGGAGTAGGAAGGAATGCTGCAAGGCAAGGTTCTGGTCGCCCAGGGTGGCGGCCCCACTGCGGTCATCAACCAGTCCATGGTGGGTGCCGTCCTGGAGTCCCGCAAGTTCCGCAATGTGGACCTGGTCTATGGCGCCTTCCACGGCGTGCGCGGCATCGTGGACGAGGAGTTCCTGGACCTGACCCAGGAGACCACCCATAATCTGGAGCAGGTGGGCGAGACCCCGTCCTCGGCCCTGGGCTCGACCCGCGACAAGCCCGACCTGAAATACTGCCAGGAAATCTTCAAGGTCCTGCGCGCCCACGAAATCCGCTTCTTCTTCTATATCGGAGGCAACGATTCGTCGGACACCGTGCGCATCGTGTCCGAGGAAGCGCGCAAGGCGGGCTATCCCCTGCGCTGCATCCATGTGCCCAAGACCATCGACAATGATCTGGTCTGCAACGACCACACCCCGGGCTTCCCCTCGGCCGCCCGCTTCGTGGCCCAGGCCATGATGGGCGCCAACCTGGACAATTGGGCGCTGCCCGGCGTCTATCTGGCGGTGGTGATGGGCCGCCATGCCGGCTTCCTGACCGCCGCCTCGGCGCTGGGCAAGAAGTTCCCCGACGACGGCCCGCACCTGATCTACATGCCCGAGCGCACCTTCGTGATGGACAAGTTCCTGTCCGACGTGAAGACCACCTATGACAAGTTCGGCCGCTGCGTCATCGCCCTGTCCGAGGGCGTGCATCACGAGGCCGGCGAGCTGATGGCGGTCAAGCTGGCCAAGCAGGTGGAAAAGGATGCCCACGGCAATGTGCAGCTGTCGGGCACCGGCGCCCTGGCCGACCTGTTGACCGACAGCATCAAGTCCAATCTGAAGATCAAGCGCGTGCGCGGCGACACCCTGGGCTATCTGCAGCGCAGCTTCGTGGGCTGCGTCTCCGACGTGGACCAGCGCGAGGCCCGCGAGGTGGGCGAGAAGGCCGTGCAGTATGCCATGTGGGGCGACAGGTGCGGCTCGGTCACCATCCAGCGCACCGGCTTCTATTCGGTGGACTACAAGCTGGTCCCGCTGGAAGACGTGGCCGGCAAGACCAAGGTGATGCCCGACGAATTCATCGCCGCCAACGGCACCGACGTCACCGACGCCTTCCGCATGTATCTGCGCCCGCTGTTGGGCAAGGGCATGCCGGACGCCTACCGCCTGCGCGCCAACTATGTGCCCAAAATCCTGAACAAGTAAGCCCGACGGGGAACCTCCGGCACCGTGGACTGTTCCCATGAACAGGACCAACAGCCGGAGGACACCCAATGAACTGGGACCAGATCAAAGGCAACTGGAAAGAGTTCAAAGGCTCGGCCAAGCAGCAGTGGGGCAAACTCACCGACGACGACTTGACCCGCCTGGAAGGCGACCGCGACAAGCTGGTGGGCCGCATCCAACAGGCCTACGGCGTCGAGCGCGACGAGGCCGACCGCCAGGTCAGCGACTGGGAACGGCGCCACTAAAGTCAAATGGCCGGGAGCGATCCCGGCCATTTTTTTGGGCGGTGCGCTCCCCCTCCTACACCACCTCCTGCATCTGCTCGCCCAGGCCGTCGATGCCCAGGCGGACGCGGTCGC
>CAYOKN010000158.1:0-7572 GCA_964404545.1 uncultured Rhodospirillaceae bacterium
ACACATCCTTGGACAGCAGCACCGTGGCCAGGGTCGAGCCCAGGGCCACGGTCACAACCAGGTCGAAGGCATTCATCTTGGACAAGGTGCGCTTGCCCGACACGCGCAGCAGCAGCACCAGACTGCCATAGGCCAGGCCGCCCACCACCAGGACACGCACCAGATCGGACCATTGGTCAAAGAACATAGGAGGTCAGATGGGGGCCCCTGCCCCGTCCGCCACCCCGCCGGACGGCGAGGCCCGCCGCGCCGCCTGGGTGCGGCCGCCATAGCCCCAGCCGCCCGCTTCCACCTCGTGCACCAGCACATAGGTGGCCTCGGGCAAGGGGCCAAGGGCGGCCTGGAGCAGGTCGAGCCCCTCGGCCACGAAGCGCGCCTTCTGGGCGGCGTCATTGGTGCCGGCAGTCACCGTCACCTCCAACTGTGCCGCCCGCGCCGGCAGGCCGTCACCCACCAGCCAGGCCCCAGCGCCCATCGGCTGCAGCAGAACCGACGTCACCTCGGGCCGCTTTCCCAGGCTGCGCGCCACAAGGTCGCGGGCGGCGCGGACCAGGGCTTGGGCCCGGTCGTCAGGCAAGTGCGGGCCGGAGTGGCGGATCAGGATGAAAGGCATGAGAACCTCCGTCAGTCGGAATGATGCCCAAGCCTAGGCTGGCCGCTTTATTAATTTCAGTTTATACTTCTAATGCTTTCATAAGCTGGACTAATCAATGACGCCCTTGCTGCCCCTGGACCTGCTGGCCAGCTTTTGCGCCATCGCCGATGGCGGCAGCTTCGCCCGCGCCGCCGAACAGGTGGGGCGCAGCCAGGCTGCCGTCAGCCTGCAGGTGGCCCGGCTGGAAGACCTGCTGGGCCAGGCGCTGTTCCGGCGCGATGGCCGACGCATGGTACTGACCGAGGCCGGCCAGACGCTGCTGGGCCATGCCCGCCGCCTGCTGGCGCTGAATGCCGAGGCAGTGCGGGCGGTGGCCGGCCTGCCCGCCCTGGCGCCGCTGCGGCTGGGGTTGGTGCAGGATTTCGCCGAGAAACCGCTGACCCAGGCGCTGGGAGCTCTGCGGCAGGAGATGCCGGGGCTGCGGCTTTCGGTCAGCGTGGGGCGCAGCCGCGATCTGCTGCAGGAGTTGGACCGGGGCGTGCTGGACCTGGTGCTGGCGGCGCAGCCGGACGACCGCCTGGCGCAGCGGCTGCTGCCGCCCGAGCCCATGCTGTGGATCGGCACCCCCGGCTTCGCTCTGGACACGCCGCTGCCGTTGGTGCTGCTGGAGGCGCCATGCGGCTTCCGCGATGCCGCCCTGGCCGCCCTGGCCCAGGCTGGGCTCGCCTGGGAGATCGTGTATGAGAGCCCCAGTTTGACCGGCCTGAAAGCCGCCCTGAAGGCGGGGCTGGGTGTGACCTGCCGGACTGCCCGATTCCTGGAACCCGGGCTGGCGCCGGTGCGCCCCCTGCCCGCCTTGCCGGTCATGCAGTACGGCCTTCAGGCCCGCCCCGGCCTGCCCGAGGCGGACCGGCTGGCCCACCTGCTGACCGCCGCCGCTAGTCCTTGAGGCGAGTGGTCACCAGGATCTCGGAATGCAAGGTACGGTGTACCGGGCAACGGTCGGCGATCTCCACCAGCCGCGCCTCCTGGTCCATGTCCAGGTCGCCCTCCAGTTCGATCTCCCGCGCGAAACGGTCGATTTTGCCCTGGGCCGAGACATCCTCGGCATGGACCTTTTCGTGGGTGACCCTGACCGCCACATGACGCAGCGGCAACCCCTTGCGCTCGGCATACATGCGGATGGTCATGGCGGTGCAGGCGGCCAGGGCCGAGGACAGCAATTCATAAGGGCTGGGTCCCAGGTCATTGCCGCCCAGATCCACCGGCTCGTCGGCGGTGACCAGATGCTGCCCAGCCTGCAGCGCCAGGGTGAAGCGGCCCTCGTGGGATTCCTCTGCCAGCACGCTGCCATGGGGCATGGGCTCGCGCGCCAGGTGCGAGCGAGGCCGGCCGCCCAGATAGCGCGATGCCCAGGCCGCCAGAACCTCGGCCACATAGGCGGCATCGGCCCGGTCGGACAGCAAATGGTCTGCGTCGTCCAGAGACACGAAGCTCTTGGGATGCATGGCGGCGTCATACAGCCTCTCGGCGGCCTTCAGGCCGACCACCTCGTCACGCGGCGCATGGAAGATCAGCAGGGCCTTTTTCAGGCCATGCACGGTCTTCAGCAAGGTTTGCTCGTTCAAATCCTCGATGAACTGGCGGGTGATGGTGAAATCCCGCCCGCCAAGCCGCGCCACGCCGGGCTGGTCGGCAGTGGGCAAGGTCTGCAGCAGGTGGGCCGGATCGCACGGCGCATTGATGGTGGCAACCGCCTGCACCTCGGGCAGCAGGGCCGCCACCGCCAGGGCCGCCGCCCCACCCAGGCTGTGCCCCACCAGCAAGGCCGGCGCCTGGTGAGTGCCGCGCAGCCACCCGGCCGCCGCCACCAGGTCGTCCACATTGCCGGAGAAATTGGTGTTGGCGAATTCACCCTCGGACCGGCCCAGCCCGGTGAAGTCGAAGCGCAGCACGGCGATGCCCAGGGCGGCAAGGGCCCGGGAAATGCGGGTGGCCGCATGCATGTCCTTTGAGCAGGTGAAGCAATGGGCGAACAGGGCGAAGGCATGGGGGGCGCCGGTCACCGGCAAGTCCAGCCGTGCCGCCAGATCCACGCCATGGGCGCCGGGAAAGGTGACCTTGTCGCTGCGGATGTTGGTCATGGAACCTCCTTGGCGTCTAGATGGCTCTTGCCGCGCAAAAGAAAACGCCCCGTCGAAGCCAACGGGGCGTTTCCTTTGATCGTTCCGGCGGAAGGTCCGGTCAGGCGCTGGCTTCTTCGGCCTTGCGCTTGTCCCGAGCGGCCTGCTCCATTTCCTCAAGGGTCATGTTGTAGGTGATGGTCCGGGTGATGCGCTGGATCAGGGCCTTGGTGGTGAACGGCTTCACGATGAAGTCGTTGGCACCGGCCTTTTTGGCCTCGTTCAAACGCCACAGCTCGGAATAGCCGGTGATGACGATGATCGGCAGGCGCTTGCCGTTCTTGTCAAAATTGGTGCGCACGGACTTGGTGAAGTCCACACCGGTCATGCCGTCCATCACATAGTCCACCAGGACCAGGTCCGGCACCCAGGTGCTGAGGATGGTCAGCGCCTCGGGGCCGCTGCCGGCTTCCATGAGATTGCGGATGCCAACGCTGCGAAGGATGGTGTTGATCAGCCGGCGCATGTTGCCGTTGTCGTCAACGACCAGGACCTTCAATTCTTCAATTTTCATGGCCTCTCCCCCTTTGCTTCTCTTGGCTGGCGCGCGTCAGTCGTCGAGGTCTTCCATGAAGAACTCGAGACCCACCGACGCAGCGGCCTCGCTGGCCTTGGGGTTGTTTTCGCAATAGGGCTTGTAGCCGAAGTCTTCCTTCATGATGTGCTCGACGAGCCACTTCTTCAGGAAGGCCGACAGGTCGGTGATGTTCACCGAATTTGCGTCCTCGGCGTACCGACTGAGGTAATCCATGACCTGGCCCTTCAGGGCCTCGTGGACCTGCTTGTGGTCGTCGAAGGCGGGATAGCCCACGGCCTTCTGCATGGCCTCTTCGCGGGCGAAATGATATTCGGTGTAGTCAGCCAGGGCGTTCAGCACCGTGCCGATCACATTCTCGGATTCCTTGGCGCCCATGGCGCCTTCAATTTGGCCGATCAGTTCGATCAGCACCTGGTGATCGCCATCAATCTCCGGCACGCCGACGCTCATCTTGTCGGACCACACAAAGGCGCTGGAATTGCCGGACGCCGCGGACGAAAGCATCTAGTCTCCTCCCTCGATTACGAGACCTGTCCCGGACAACTTTTATTAGACATTCCCGAGTCATTCGGGATCCGTCCTACCCCCCCCGGACCAGGACGCAGGAACCTTATCATGCTTTTTTGCGCAAATGAAACCTCTGTTGCTGCGTTATCCATACTTTTGGAGGGTCCCTTGCCAGCCGCCAGAGCGCCTGCTTACATGGCCAAAACCTGATTGAAGAAAGGGCTCGGCGTGGACAAGAACGACGTCACCGTGGAAAAGCTTGAAACCGCGTTTCAGGGATATTTCCGCATCGACCGCTATCATGTGTCCCACCGCACCTTCGACGGCGGGCGAACTCCGGTTTTTACCCGCGAACTTTTCGAGCGCGGCCATGCAGTGGTGGTGCTTCCCTATGATCCGGTCAGCGACCGGGTGGTGCTGATCGAACAGTTCCGCATCGGCGCCCTGGCCGCCGGCTGGGAGAATCCATGGCTACTAGAGGTTGTGGCCGGCATCGTGGACCCCGGCGAAACGCCCGAGCAGGTGGCCCTGCGCGAGATGCAGGAAGAGGCCGGCGCTCAGGTGCGCGACATGGTCTATATCACCCGCTACCTCGCCTCGCCCGGCGGCACGTCCGAATCGGTCTGGCTGTATTGCGCCCGGGTGGACGCGGACAGCATCGGCGGCAATCACGGATTGGCCCACGAGCATGAAGACATCCGCGCCCTGACCGTGCCGGCCGAGAAGGCTTTCGCCATGGTGGCCAACGGGCGGATCAACAATGCCGCCGCCATCATCGCCCTGCAGTGGCTGCAGCTGCACCGCCAGGAATTACGCACCCGCTGGCTTTAGCAATTGCTGAAATGCCAACGCGCTGGTATTTTGTCCGGAAATAACACATCTGATCCGCTATATACGGAGAAATAACATGGCCGACCTGCGGGACGGTTTTCTGGACACCATCGGCAACACGCCCCTGATCCGCCTGCACGCCGCCTCGGCGTTGACCGGCTGCGACATCTATGGCAAGGCCGAATTCCTGAACCCCGGCGGCTCGGTCAAGGATCGCGCGGCGCTGGCCATCATCCGCGACGCCGAGCAGCGCGGCCTCTTGCGCCCCGGCGGCGTGATCGTCGAAGGCACCGCCGGCAATACCGGCATCGGCCTGACCCTGGTGGGCAATGCCCTGGGCTATCGCACGGTGATCGTGATGCCCGAGACCCAGAGCCAGGAAAAGAAGGACATGCTGCGCCTGATCGGCGCCGACCTGCGCCTGGTGCCCGCGGTGCCCTATGCCGACCCCATGAACTATGTGCGCTTTTCCGAGCGCCTGGCCCAGGAACTGGCGGCCACCGAGCCCAATGGCGTGATCTGGGCCAACCAGTTCGACAATGTGGCCAACCGGCTGGGCCACTACGCCACCACCGGCCAGGAGATCTGGGCGCAGACCGATGGCCGCGTGGATGCCTTCACCTGCGCCGTGGGCACCGGCGGAACCTTGGCCGGCACCGGCTTGGCGCTGAAGGAAAAGAACCCGGATGTCCGCATCGTGCTGGCCGATCCCATGGGCTCGGCCCTGTTCAACCACTATGCCAAGGGAGAGCTGAAAGCCGAAGGCACCAGCATCACCGAGGGCATCGGCCAAGGCCGCATCACCAGGAACCTGGAGGGCGCCCCCATCGACGACTGGGTGCGGGTGACCGATGAGGAAGCCCTGCCCATGATCTTCGGCATGGTGAAACAGGAAGGGTTGGTCCTGGGCGGATCGTCTGGCATCAATGTGATGGCCGCCGTCAAGGTAGCCCAGAAGTTGGGGCCGGGCCATGTGGTGGTGACGGTTCTGTGCGATCATGGTACCCGGTATCAGAGCAAACTGTTCAATCCCGCCTTCCTGAAGGAACGCGCCCTGCCGGTGCCTGACTGGCTGTAACGCCGCCCGGAGGGGCCGGGATTGGACATAGACCCACGAGAGGGAAAGACCGATGACCTATGCCAATCCCGACGCCCTGGTGAGCACCGAGTGGCTGGCTGACCACTTGAGCGCACCGGACGTGCGGGTGGTGGATGCGAGCTGGTTCCTGCCCGGCTCCGACCGCGACCCCCGCCGCGAATACGAGTCCCATCACATTCCCGGGGCCGTGTTCTTCGACGTGGATGAAATCGCCGACACGACCTCGCCCCTGCCCCACATGCTGCCCGATCCGGTGAAGTTCGCCAGCCGGGTCAAGAAGCTGGGGCTGGGCAACGGCCTGAAGGTGGTGATCTATGACCAGGCCGGCGGCGCCATGGCTGCGGCCCGGGTGTGGTGGATGTTCCGCGCCATGGGCCACAAGGAAGTGGCGGTGCTGGACGGCGGCCTGCAGAAATGGCTGCGCGAGGGCCGGCCCACCGAGGACCTGCCGCCCATGCCGCGCGAGCGCCATTTCCTGGCCCGCTTCAACAATACCCTGGTGCGCAATGCCGACCAGGTGAAGGCCCTGCTGGATAGCCGCCGCGAACAGCTGGTGGATGCCCGCGGCCCCGGCCGATTTGACGGCACCGACCCCGAGCCGCGTCCGGCCAAGCGGCTGGGCCACATCCCCGGCGCCCGCAACCTGCCCTGGGCCGCCCTGCAGGACCCCGAGACCCTGTGCATGCTGCCGGCCGAGCAGATCAAGGCCAAGGCCGCCGCCGCCGGCATCGACCCGTCCAAGCCGCTGGTGGTCTCCTGCGGCACGGGCATCACCGCCTGCTATACCGCCCTGGCGCTGCATCTGATCGGCGCCCAAGATGTGGCCGTCTATGACGGCTCCTGGGCCGAATGGGGCGACCGCGAGGACCTGCCGGTGGAGACCGGCGCCGCCTCGGCCTGACCTTCGGCCACCCAGAAAGCGCGGCCGGCCTCGCCATCGGGGCCGGCCCCTCCCTCCTTTAGGCGCCTTGCCTCCGTCGAGGGTCCGGCCCACCTGTGGGCAGACTCGCATGACGGAGGGCATTCCATGCGCAAGCCCCAAACCTGTTCCCACCCGGGCCGGTCCCCGGCGCTTGGCCGGATGACCCTGGCGGGCAGTTCCTTGCTGCTCCTGCTCGCGGCCCTGTCGCTCAGTGCCTGCAACACCGTTGAAGGCATGGGCGAGGACCTGCAGTCGGCCAGCCAGTCAGTGGAAGAAGAGATACAAGACGAATAATCACCATCACGGAGACGCTTTTCATGGGCAAATTCATTCCCGACAAGAGCCTGACCGCCGCCGCCTTGGCCATCCTGGCCGCCCTGACCCTATCGGCCTGCAACACCTTCGAGGGCATGGGCCGCGACATGCAGCAGACCGGCGAAGCCATGGAGGGCGAAGCCGAAGAGGAGCGCCGCCAATAGCGGCACGAAGCGCTCTGGGCAGCATGGCCGGGCTGGTCTAGACTGTCGGCCCGCCATGCCGTCCCAGGGAAATTGAATGAAACAGGACAGCCTGATCGTCCACGCCGGCCGCCACCCCGACCAGCAGCAGGGGGCCGTCAATCCGCCGGTCTATCACGTCTCCACCGTCACCTTTCCCTCGGTCCAGGCCATGGAGGAAAGCGGCAAGCGCCCCTTCGAGGGGCTGCGCTACGGCCGCTTCGGCACCCCCACCCAGTTCGCCCTGGAAGAGGCGGTGAATGCGCTGGAAGGCGGGCATCGCTGCATCGCCACCTCGTCGGGGCTGGCCGCCATCTGCGGCACCCTGGTGGGCCTGTTGCAGGCGGGCGACCATCTGCTGATGGTGGACACCACCTATTTCCCCACCCGGAAGTTCTGC
>CAYOKN010000159.1:0-7553 GCA_964404545.1 uncultured Rhodospirillaceae bacterium
TTCCCCTGGGCGTCGGTGATGGGGATCATGGTGTTGTTGAACGTGGAGTTCACATGGGCAACACCGGAGGTGATGTTCTTACGCTCGCGACGACGCGGGCGGGCGACAGCAGCCTTGGCCATTACTTACCAGCCTTCTTCTTACCGGCGATCGGCTTGGCCGGACCCTTGCGGGTACGGGCATTGGTGTGGGTGCGCTGACCGCGGACCGGCAGGCCACGGCGGTGACGGAGGCCGCGATAGCAGCCCAGGTCCATCAGACGCTTGATGTTCATGGCCACCTGGCGGCGCAGATCGCCTTCCACCTGGTAGTCACGGTCGATCAGCTCGCGGATCTTCAGGACTTCGTCGTCGGTCAACTGATTCACACGACGCTCGTCCGGAATGCCGACCTTATCGACGATTTCCCGAGCCTTGGCGGGCCCGATCCCGTGGATGTAGGTCAGCGCGATCAGCACTCGCTTATTGGTCGGGATGTTAACGCCAGCGATACGCGCCAAGGCTGGTTACTCCTCAAAACAAAATGCAAAAACCAGCCCGGCCCCGATCCCGGGGCCGGGAAATCCGAAGGTGCGCGATTATAGGGTTTCCCCTCCCAGAGTCAACCTGCAAACGTCAGGCGACCGGGGCACCTTCCAGAATCTTTTCCAACTCGACGGTCACCACCTCGATGGGCAGTGTTCCGTCCACCACATGCAGCACCGCCTTGGCCTCGTAGAAAGGCAGGATGGGCGCGGTCTGGGCGTGATAGGCGTCCAGTCGCTTCTGCACGGTCTCGGCGTTGTCATCGGCGCGGCGGGTGAATTCGGTGCCGCCGCAGACGTCACAAACGCCCTCGGTCTTGGGCTTCTGATGCCGGTCATGATAGCCGGCGCCGCACTTCGAGCAGGTATAGCGGCCGGTGATGCGATCCACGATCAGCTCGTCCGGCACGCGCACCTCGATGGCGGCGTCGATCTTCATGCCCTTCTCGGCCAGCAGCCGGTCCAGCGCCTCGGCCTGGGGCACGGTGCGCGGGAAGCCGTCCAGGATGAAGCCCTTGCGGGCGTCGGCCTGGTTCAGGCGCTCGTCGATGATGCCGATGACGATCTCGTCGGACACCAGCTGACCAGCATCCATGACGGCCTTGGCCTTCTTGCCCATCTCGGACCCCGCGGCCACGGCGGCGCGCAGCATGTCACCGGTGGACAGCTGCACCAGGCCGTACTTGTCCTGCAGACGCTTGGCCTGGGTTCCCTTGCCGCCGCCCGGCGGCCCCAACAGAATCAGGTGCATAACTAACCGCGCCTCCCTTTCAACTTGGCTTTCTTGATCAGACCCTCGTACTGGTGGGCCAGCAGATGGGACTGGATTTGCGTCACAGTGTCCATCGTCACGGTTACCACGATCAGCAGAGAGGTGCCGCCAAAATAGAACGGGACGGACAGCTGCGAAATAAGGATTTCGGGCAGGATGGACAGCACCGAAAGATAGATGGCGCCCACAACGGTCAGGCGGGTCAGCACATAGTCCAGATAGTCCGCCGTGTTCTTGCCGGGCCGGATGCCAGGCACGAAGCCGCCATTCTTCTTCAGATTGTCCGCGGTCTCGACCGGGTTGAACACCACGGCGGTGTAGAAGAAGGCGAAGAACACAATCAGCGCCACATAGAGGACCATATAGAGCGGACGCCCATGGCCCAGATAGGTGGTGATCATGGTCACCCACTCAGGACCCGTGCCGGCCGAGAACTGCGCCACGGTGGTGGGCATCAGCAGCAGCGACGAGGCGAAGATGGGCGGGATCACGCCGGCGGTGTTGATCTTCAGCGGCAGGTGGGTGGACTCGCCGCCGAACACCTTATTGCCCACCTGGCGCTTGGGATACTGCACCAGGATGCGGCGCTGGGCGCGCTCGAAGAACACGATGGCGAAGATCACCACCACCGCCATCACCATGATCAGCACGATCCAGCCGGCGGCCAGGGCGCCAGTGCGGCCCAGCTCGAAGGTCGAAGCCAGCGCGCGGGGCAGCTCGGCGACGATGCCGGCGAAGATGATCAGCGAGATGCCGTTGCCGATGCCGCGGGCGGTGATCTGCTCGCCCAGCCACATCAGGAACATGGTGCCGCCGGTCAGGGTGATGACCGCGGTCAGCTTGAACAGCATGGGATCAACCTGCAGCCCGCCCTTGCCGGCGACCATGGCCTCGAGGCCGGCGGCGATGCCGTAGGCCTGCACCGCGGCAATGAACACGGTGCCATAGCGGGTGTACTGGTTGATCTTCTTGCGGCCCGACTCGCCTTCCTTCTTCAGCGCTTCCAGAGACGGCACAACCGTCGTCATCAGCTGCATGATAATGGAGGCAGAGATATAGGGCATGATGTTGAGGGCGAAGATGGTCATACGCGAAAGCGCGCCACCCGCCAGCATGTCGAACATGCCCAGCACGCCGCCCTGGGCGGTCTGCCGGAACACATCGGCCAAAACCTGCGAATCGATGCCGGGGACCGGGATCCAGGTACCCAGGCGATAGACGATCAACGCCGCCAGGGTGAACCAAATTCTCTTCTTCAGTTCGGTCGCCTTGGCAAAGGCGCCGAAGTTGAGATTGGCGGCGAGCTGCTCGGCAGCGGAAGCCATGCTGTCTCCGGTCGTCTAGGGGAACTTCAGAGGGGGTAAAGGCGCGAAGGCCGCGGCATTAAGCCGCGGCCTCGTCCTTCTGCTCGGTGACGATCACCTGGCCGCCGGCCTTCTCGACCGCGGCGATGGCGCCCTTGGTGGCGCCGGCAACCTCGATGGTCACCTTGGCCTTCAACTCGCCCTTGCCCAGGAGGCGCACGCCGTCCAGGGCCTTCGAGATCAGGCCGGCCGCGATCAGGGTCTCGGCGGTGATCTTCTCGGCGGCGTTGATACGGCCGGCATCGATGGCCGACTGCACCAGGCCCACATTCACCTCCGCCCATTCCTTGGCGAAGATGTTGTTGAAACCGCGCTTCGGCAGGCGGCGGTAGATGGGCATCTGGCCGCCTTCGAAACCATGCAGCGACACGCCAGTGCGCGAGCCCTGACCCTTGACGCCACGGCCCGAGGTCTTGCCCTTGCCGGAACCGATGCCGCGGCCGACGCGCATCTTGCCCTTGCGGGCGCCGTCGTTGTCGCGAATCTCGTTAAGCTTCATCTCAAAACATCCTTCTGTCGGGCGGGCTGCTCCAGCACGCCCAAATCTCGAAAGACTTCCGGCGCGGTGCGGAGGATGCATCCCCCGCGCCGCGCCGTAAAGGCCCTTGTGCTTACTCGCCCTCGACGCGGACGAGGTGCTTGATCTTGTTGATCATGCCTCGCACGGCCGGGGTGTCTTCGAGCTCGCGGGTCTTGTTCATCTTGTTCAGGCCCAGCCCGATCAGGGTCGCACGCTGGTCGGCGGTGCGGCCGATGGGGGAATGGACCTGGGTCACCTTGAGGGTCTTGTTCGCCATGGTGGATTACTCCTTGGCAGCGGCCGCAGCGGCCTGACCGTCACGGCGGGCCACGATCTCGCCCACCTTCTTGCCACGCTTGGCGGCGACAGCACGGGGGCTGGCGACGTTTTCCAGAGCGTCGAAAGTGGCCTTGATCATGTTGTGCGGGTTCGAGGTGCCAATGCACTTGGCCACCACGTCCTGCACACCCACGGTTTCGAACACGGCGCGCATCGGGCCGCCGGCGATGATGCCGGTACCGGCGGGAGCGGCACGCAGCACCACGCGGCCGGCACCGTAGTGACCGACGACATCGTGATGCAGGGTGCGGCCCTCACGCAGGGCGATGCGGATCATGTTGCGCTTGGCCTGCTCGGTGGCCTTGCGGATCGCCTCGGGAACTTCACGGGCCTTGCCCGAGCCGTAGCCCACGCGGCCCTTGGAGTCACCGACCACCACCAGGGCGGCGAAGGCGAACCGACGGCCACCCTTCACCACCTTGGCGACGCGGTTGATATGGACCAGCTTGTCGACGAACTCGTTATCCTCGCGCTCGGCGGCGCGGGGAGCGGCGTTCTGGTCCTGCTGGCGGCCGCGGCGCTGGCGCTCCTGGCCCTCGCCCTGGTTGCGGCCCCCGCGTTCGGAGTTGGGAGTACGTGCCATATCTCTCTTCCCTTAGAACGACAGGCCGCCCTCGCGGGCGCCCTCGGCCAGGGCTTTCACCCGACCATGATAGATGTAACCGCCGCGGTCGAACACGACCTCGGTGATGCCAGCCTGCTTGGCACGTTCGGCCAGCAGCTTGCCCACCTTGGCGGCAGCGTCCACGTCGGCGCCGGTCTTCAGGCCGTCCCGGACTTCCTTTTCCAGGGTCGAGGCGGCAACCAGCGTGATGCCCTTGGTGTCGTCGATGATCTGGGCATAGATGTTCTTCGACGAACGGAAAACCGACAGGCGCGGGCGGCCGTTGCTCTTCTTGCGCAGAGCGATACGGGTACGCGCCTTCCGGCGATCGAAAAGTTCCTTCGGCGTCATCATGGCGTCGGCCCTTACTTCTTCTTGCCTTCCTTGCGGAGGATGGTCTCGGTGTCGTACTTGACGCCCTTGCCCTTATAGGGCTCGGGACCGCGGTACGCCCGGATTTCCGCCGCAATCTGGCCGACGCGCTGGGCGTCCTTGCCGGTGATCGAGATGCTGGTGGGCTTCTCGCACTTGATGGTCACGTCATCCGGGATCGGATAGTTCACATCATGCGAGAAACCAAGCGACAGCTGCAGGGTCTTGCCCTGAACAGCGGCGCGGTAACCCACGCCGTTGATCTCGAGGTTCTTGGTGAAACCGTCGTTCACACCCTTGACCATGTTGTTGATCAGGGCACGGGTGGTGCCCCACAACATGCGGGCCTGCTTGGTCTCCTCGACGGGCTTCACCCACACCAGGTTGCCCTCCAGGGTGACGTCCACATCCTCGGAGAACGACATCTGGGACACGCCCAGCTTGCCCTTCACCGAGATGTCACGGCCGGAGATGGTGACGGTGACACCCGACGGCACTTCGACCGGGTACTTACCGACTCGGCTCATGCGTCCCTCCTTAGAACACGTGGCAGAGGACTTCGCCGCCGACATTGGCAGCGCGGGCCTCCGCGTCGGACATCACGCCACGGGGAGTGGAAAGGACGGAAATGCCCAGTCCAGACGCCACCTTCGGCAGGTCCTTGATCTTCGAATACACACGGCGGCCCGGCTTGGAGACACGGGAGATCTCCTTAATGACGGGCAGGCCCTCGTGATACTTCAGCTCGATTTCGAGTTCGTTCACGCCGGCACGCACCTGCTTCAGGGAATAGCCGCGGATGTAACCCTCGCGCTTCAGAACTTCCAGCACATTGGCGCGCAGGTTCGAAGCCGGGGAAAGGACCACGGTCTTGCGGGCCCGCTGGCCGTTGCGGATGCGGGTCAGCATATCCCCAAGGGGATCAGTCATCGACATTGGTCGCGTCTCCTTACCAGCTCGACTTCACCATGCCCGGGATCCGACCATTGTTGGCCAGATCGCGGAGGGTGACGCGGCACAGCTTGAACTTGCGGTAGTTGCCCCGCGGGCGGCCGGTCACCTCGCAACGCAGGCGAATACGGGTCGCCGACGAGTTGCGGGGCAGCTGGGCCAGCTTGAGGGCGGCCTCGAAGCGCTCTTCGGGGGACTTGTTAGGGTCCTTGATGAAGGCCTTCAGCTTGGCGCGGCGGTTGGCGAACTGAGCCGCCATACGCACGCGCTTCTTGTTGCGCTCAACGGCACTGGTCTTGGCCATTGATGGTCTCCTTAGCTGGCGAACGGCAGATCGAAGGCCTTAAGGAGTTCTTTGCACTCCTCATCGGACTTCGCCGTCGTCACGAACACGATGTCCATGCCGCGGATGGTATCGACGCGGTCATAGTTGATCTCGGGGAACACGAGCTGTTCCTTGAGACCCATGGCGTAGTTACCGCGGCCGTCGAAGGACTTCGGCGGCACGCCGCGGAAGTCGCGGACGCGCGGCAGGGCGATGTTCACCAGGCGATCCAGGAACTCGTACATGCGGTCCTTGCGCAGGGTGACCTTGCAGCCCACCACCTGGCCTTCGCGCAGCTTGAACGCCGCGATCGACTTGGTGGCTTTGGTGGTCACCGGCTTCTGGCCGGTGATGGCGGTCAGGTCGGCGAGGGCCGATTCGATCTTCTTGGAGTCCTGGGCGGCTTCGCCCACACCCATGTTGATGACGATCTTTTCCAGCTTCGGCACCTGCATGACGTTCTCATACTGGAACTTTTCCTGCAGGGTCGGGCGGACGACCTTTTCGTAATGTTCACGCAAACGGGCAGTCATCGGTCAGTCCCCCTCACTCGATCACTTCGCCGGAGCGACGGGCGACGCGGACCTTCTTGCCATCCGCATCCTTGAAGCCGACGCGAGTCGGCTTGTCGCTCTTGGGGTCGATCAGCATCACGTTGGACGCATGCAGAGCGGCGGGCTCTTCCACGATGCCACCCTGGGGGGTGGCCTGGGAGGGCTTCTGGTGCTTCTTCACCAGGTTCACACCCTGCACGACGACACGGTTTTCGGTGGGGATGACGCGGATCACTTCACCGCGCTTGCCCTTGTCCTTGCCGGCGATCACCTGAACGGTGTCGCCCTTCTTAACCTTCGCGGCCATTACAGCACCTCGGGAGCCAGCGAAATGATCTTCATGTACTTCTTCGCGCGCAGCTCGCGGGTCACCGGCCCGAAGATACGGGTGCCGATGGGCTCGCCCTGCTTGTTGATCAGCACGGCAGCATTGCGGTCGAAGCGGATGGAAGAGCCGTCGGGACGACGGATCTCCTTGGCGGTGCGAACGATGACGGCACGGTGCACGTCGCCCTTCTTCACGCGGCCACGCGGAATCGCCTCCTTGATGGAGACGACGATCACGTCGCCCACGTTGGCAACGGTGCGGTGCGAGCCACCGAGCACCTTGATGCACTGCACCCGGCGGGCCCCCGAATTGTCGGCAACGTCCAGGTTGGTTTGCATCTGGATCATGGCATCAATCCTTTATTGTTAAATCCAAGGTTCCGGCGGCGATTAGGCCGCCGGCGCCTCGGTGATCACACGCCAGGTCTTCGACTTGGAAATCGGGCGGCATTCTTCGATGCGCACGAAATCGCCGACCTTGCAGGCGTTCAGTTCGTCATGCGCGGCGTACTTCTTCGAACGCCGGATGAACTTCTTATACACAGGGTGCATCACGCGGCGCTCGACGCGGACGACCACGGTCTTGTCCATGGCGTCGGAGACCACCACACCCTGCAGGATGCGCTTGGGCATAGTTCTTAACTCCTCTTACGACGCAGAGCGCTTTTCGCCCAGCACGGTCTTGATGGTCGCGATCTCGCGACGCACCTGCCGCACGCGGGCGGTATTCTCGAGCTGACCCGAGGCCTTCTGGAAGCGCAGATTGAACTGCTCCTTCTTGAGCTCCAGGAGACGATCCTTGAGCTGGTCCTCGGTCTTGGTGCGCAGATCGGTAGCGAGCGCCATGATCACGACTCCCCGGCCAGACGCTGGATGAACTTGGTCTTGATCGGCAGCTTGGC
>CAYOKN010000160.1:0-7518 GCA_964404545.1 uncultured Rhodospirillaceae bacterium
CGGGCCTGGCCGCCATCTGCGGCACCCTGGTGGGCCTGCTGCAGGCCGGCGACCATCTTTTGATGGTGGACACCACCTATTTCCCCACCCGCAAATTCTGCGACAGCGTGCTGGCCAAGTTCGGCATCGAGACCACCTATTACGACCCGCTGGTGGGCGCCGGCATCGAGAAGCTGTTCAAGCCCAACACCCGGCTGGTCTTTACCGAAAGCCCCGGCTCACTGACCTTTGAAGTCCAGGACATCCCCGCCATCACCGCCGCCTGCGCCCGCCACGGCATCCTGACGGCGATCGACAACACCTGGGGAACTCCGTTGTTTTTCAAGCCTTTCGAGCACGGCCTTGATGTTTCGATTCAGGCCGCGACGAAATATATCGTGGGCCATTCCGATGCCATGCTGGGCACCATCACCTGCCGCACCGAAGACCTGTGGCTGCGTATCAAGACCGCCGTGGCGGCCTTTGGCTATTCCGCCGGCGCCCAGGAATGCTATCTGGGCCTGCGCGGCCTGCGCACCCTGTCGGCCCGCCTGAAGCAGCACGAGGCGGCGGCGCTGGAGATCGCCCGCTGGCTGGAACAGCGGCCCGAGGTCGCCCGGGTGCTGTATCCGCCGCTGCCCAGCGATCCCGGCCATGGATTGTGGAAGCGCGACTTCCGGGGCGCCTGCGGCCTGCTGGGGGTGGAGTTGAAACCCGGCTCGAAGGCCGCGGTGAACGCCATGCTGGACGGCTACCGCCATTTCGCCCTGGGCTACAGCTGGGGCGGATTCGAAAGTCTGGCGATCCCCACCACCGGCCATGTGACCCGCACCGCCACCCACTGGGAACCGGCCGGCCCCACCATCCGCCTGCATGTGGGACTCGAGGATGTGGAAGACTTGAAACAGGATCTGGCGCAAGGGTTCGATCGCTTTAATTCATCGGAAATATGAATAAAGTTGCATCGACTTCCCCCATTACAGGGCTCCTGCCTTTCTGCTAAAGTGTGCGTCCGTAGTCTGGAAAGTCGCCATGGACGAGTACATCATCGCCAGCAGTTGGGGCGCCCAGTCCGCCGACAAGATCCGCGACGACGCGCGCCGCTATATCGATTCGCTGGCGGAACGGTTGGTGGAACTGGAATCCCTCGCCCGCATGGCGCAGCAGTTCGGCTATTACCGGCCGCAGCAATATTCCATGTTCCGCAAGGTCTATGAGGAATTCACCCAGCGGGCGGAAGAGTTCCAGCTGCTGGCCTATGTGGCCGAGGAAGCGCTGGAAAGCCTGGCCTCGCATCGCAGCACCAAGCAAGACGAATACCGCGAGTTGGAAGAGAACTTCCGCAAGCTCCAGGTGCCCATGCTGCGGCAGGTGATCCGCACCAACCTGAAGCTGCTCAAGGTGTGGGATGACCGGCTGCGCCAGGGCGCCGGCCTGCCCATTGGCGCCAAGGAGGTATTCCTGGACTCCGTGCGCGTGGTGCATGACGCCAAGACCCAGCTCCTGCGCCCCCGCTATGAGGCCATGCTGGACGACGCCACGGTCGAGGATGCCGACCGCGCCCACCGCCTGCTCAAGACCCTGATGGAAAACGCCCCGGCCCTGTTCGACTTCGAGCCGGACCACAGCCCTAGCGGCGCCCCTCCGGCTGGGTCAGCGCCAGAAGCGGCCTGACCGCCAGACTGATCCCGAACAGCAGCACCGCCGTCACCACCATGCTGGGCCCCGTGGGCGTGTCCCAGCGGGCCGAGGCGGCAATGCCGCCTAGCACCGCCAGCGCCCCCAGCAGCGCCGCCTGCACCGCCATGGACTCCGGGCTGGCCGACAGCCGCCGGGCCGCCGCCGCGGGAATGATCAACAAGGCGGTGATCAACAGGATGCCCACGATCTTCATGGCCACCGCCACCACCAGGGCCAGCAGCAGCATCAATGCCAGGCGCAGGCGCGCCACCGGCACGCCCTCCACCGCCGCCATATCCGGGTCCACCACCATCAGCAGCAGCGGCCGCCACAGCCAGACCAGCACCGCCAGCACCAGCAGGCCGCCCCCCCAGATCCAGGCGAGGTCCAAGGGGCCCACCGCCAGAATGTCGCCGAACAGATAAGCCATCAGGTCCAGACGCATGGATTCAAGGAAGGCGCTGGCCACCAGGCCGATGGACAGGGCGCCGTGCGAGACGATGCCCAGCAGGGTGTCGGTGGACATGCGCCGATCGCTGCCCAGCCCGGCCAGCATGGCCGCCACCATCAGACAGACCACGGCGATGCCGAAGAGCGGCTGAAGGCCCAGCACCACGCCCAGAGCCACACCCAGCAGTGCCGAATGGGCCAGGGTGTCGCCGAAATAGGCCATGCGGCGCCAGACCACGAAGCAGCCCAGCGGCCCCGCCACCAGCGCCACACCCAGGCCGGCGGCCAGGGCGCGCATCAGGAAATCATCCATGGGGAACCGCCCCTCCGCCCGCCGCGCGCTTCTGGGCGGCATGGCTGCAGAAATCGCCGCCGCAGACGGAACCGTCGGCATGGTGGTGATGGTCATGGTGATGGGTATAGACCGCCAGGCCCGGGACCACATCGCCGAACAGCCGGCGCCAGGCCGGATTGGCCCGCACCGTGTTGGGCGGCCCGGCGCAGCAGACATGGCGGTTCAGGCACACCACCTGGTCGGTGGCGGCCATGACCAGATGCAGATCATGGGACACCATCAGCACCGCGCAGCCGGTCTGGTCGCGCAAGGCGGCGATCTGGCCGTAAAGCTCGGCCTGCCCGGCCACATCGACGCCCGCCACCGGCTCGTCCAGCACCAGCAGGTCGGCACCGCGCAGGATGGCGCGGGCCAGCAGCACCCGTTGCTTCTCGCCCCCCGACAGCCCTTGCAGCGGCCGCTCCAGCAACGGCGCGGCGCCGGTGCGCTCGAGCGCGCTCAACAAGGCCTGCTCTGCGGGCCGGCCCGGCACCGCCAGGGCCAGGAACCGGCGCACGGTCAACGGCAAGGTGGGCTCGACGTTCAGCTTCTGCGGCACATAGGCGATGGTCAGGCCGGGACGGCGGCGCACGCTGCCCGCCTGCGGCCGCACCAGCCCCAGGGCGGCGCGCAGCAAGGTGGACTTGCCCGCGCCATTGGGGCCGACCAGCGTCACCACCCGGCCGGGCTCCACCACCAGGTCCACCTCCTGCAGCACGGTCTGGCCGCCAAAGGCCACCGACAAGCCGGAAACTTCGATCAGCGGCGCTGTCATGCCTTTCCCTTCCCGGCACAGGACGGGCACAGCCCCTCTACCTCGATGGTCTGGCCGGTGACGGAAAAGCCCAGCCGGCTGGCCTGGTCGGCAATGGCCTGGCTGATGGCGGCGGCATTGATCTCGGCCACCAGGCCGCATTGGGTGCAGATCAGGAACTGGCCCCCATGACCGCCATCGGGATGGGGGCAGCCCACGAAGGCATTCAGCCGCTCGATCCGGTGCACAAGCCCCTGGTCCAACAAGAAGTCCAGGGCCCGATAGACGGTGGGGGCCGCCGTGGCCAGCCCCTCGGCCTTCAGGATGTCCAGCAGAGCATAGGCGCCCACCGGCCCATGCCCCTCCCAGACCAACTCGAGCACCCGGCGGCGCAAGGGCGTCAGCCGGGCACCCTGGCGGGCGCAGCAGTCCTCGGCGGCGGCCAGCGCCCCGGCGACACAGGCGCCGTGGTCATGATGAGGCGGCGGAAAAAGGTCGGTCATGCGGCTTGCCCAAAAGAGGATACGTTATAATATAACACCCACAACGCCATCGCCAAGGGGTCCTTCATGCGTTCCGCCATCCTTGCCGCCGCCTTTCTGACCGCCGCTCCTGCCATGGCCTCGGCCCAGCCCCCGGCGGTGGCCACCAGCATCGCACCGCTGCATGCCCTGGCCGCTGCGGTGATGAAAGGTGTGGGCGAGCCTACCCTGATCGTCAAGCCCGGCGCTTCGCCGCACACCTATTCCCTGAAGCCGTCCGACGCCAAGGCGCTGCAGCAGGCCAAGCTGGTCTATTGGGTCGGCCCCGGGCTGGAAGGCTTCCTGGCCAAGCCGCTGAAGACCTTGGCGGGCAAGGCCACCGCCGTGGCCGTGCAGGAGTTGGACAGCGTGCGCACCCTGCCCGCCCGCAAAGGCGGCATCTGGGACGAGGACGAGGATGGCCATGGGCACGGGCATGGCCATGGGCATGAGCATGAGGACAAGCGTCAGGCCCTGGACTCCCATCTTTGGCTGGACCCCATGAACGGAA
Organism: uncultured Rhodospirillaceae bacterium; assembly: GCA_964404545.1. GTDB lineage: Bacteria > Pseudomonadota > Alphaproteobacteria > Rhodospirillales > Magnetospirillaceae > CAYOKN01. The sequence continues at coordinate 4,230 of CAYOKN010000160.1, forward strand.
AGGCTATCGCCCGGCGCATGGCCACCGATCTGGGCCAGGCCGACCCGGCCAATGCCGCCGCCTACCAGGCCAATGCCGAAGCCCTGGCGGCCCGGCTGGACGCCCTGGACGCCGAACTGGTGAAGTCCCTGGAGCCGGTCAAGGCCAAGCCGTTCCTGGTATTCCATGACGGCTATCAATATTTCGAGGCCCGCTATGGCCTGACCCCGGCGGGTTCGGTGGCGGTGGACCCCGACCATGCGCCTGGGGCCAAGCGCGTCGGCGATCTGCGTCAGCGGATCAAGGCCAAGCAGGTAGCCTGCGTGTTCCGCGAGCCGCAGTTCAGCCCCAAACTGGTGGCCACCCTGGTGGAAGGCACCGGCGCCCGCGTAGGCACCCTGGACCCCATCGGCGGCAGCGACTATGAAGCCACCTTGCGCGGGCTGGCCGCCGGCCTGACCGGCTGCCTGGCGCAATAGCCGCAAGCGGTTGACAGGAGCGGGCGGGAGGTTCGATCCTCTCGCCCCCAGCCTTCAGGAGCCTTTTTCATGACCGACCCCGCCCCCGCCCTGCAGCGGATCAGCTTCAATGCCGACGGCCTGGTGCCCGCCATCGCCCAGCAGCACGATACCGGCGAGGTGCTGATGATGGCCTGGATGAATGCAGAGGCCGTGGCCGAAACCCTGAAGACCGGACGGGTCTGCTACTGGTCGCGCTCGCGCGGCAAGCTGTGGCGCAAGGGCGAGACCTCGGGCGAGGTGCAGATGCTGAAGGACTTCCGCATCGACTGCGATGGCGACACCGTCCTGCTGCTGGTGGACCAGGCGGGCGTGGCCTGCCACACCGGCCGCCGCACCTGCTTCTACACCGCCATCCGCCCCGAGGGCGCCGCCGAAGTGGCGCCCGTCCTGAAATCCCCGGAGGACCTGTACGGCAAATGAGCCGCGATCTCCAGGCCGAAGCGGCCGCCGCCATCCCCGTCACGGTGCTGACCGGCTTCCTGGGCAGCGGCAAGACCACCCTGCTGAATGCCCTGCTGCAGCATCCGGACCTGTCCGACACCGCCGTCCTGATCAATGAATTCGGCTTGGTGGGGCTGGACCATCTGCTGGTGCGCCCGGTGCAGGAAGACATCGTCCTGCTGAATTCCGGCTGCGTCTGCTGCACCGTGCGCGGCGATCTGGTCACCGCCATGCGCGAGCTGTTCCTGAAGCGGGTCAAGGGCGAGATTCCCGAATTCCGCCGCATGGTGATCGAGACAACCGGCTTGGCCGATCCGGCCCCCATCATCCATACCCTGATGTCCGATCCCATGATCGGCGCCCGCTATCGCCTGGACGGCATCGTGACCACCGTGGACGCGGTGAACGGCGACGCCACCCTGGACAGCCAGCCCGAAAGTGTGAAGCAGGCCGCCGTGGCCGACCGGCTGGTGCTGACCAAGGCCGACCTGGCCGATCCTGCCGCCCTGCATGCCCTGCAGGACCGCCTCTTTGCCCTGAACCCGGCGGCACCCCAGCTGCTGGCCGACCACGGCCAATTGAACCCGGTCGAGATCCTGGATTGCGGCCTGTTCACCGCCAAGGGCAAGGCCCCCGATGTGGACCGCTGGCTGGCCGAGGAAGCCTACCGCGCCGCCGGCCCCCGGCACCATCACGGCCATGAGTGTGGCGACCATTGCAGCCACGGCCACCATCATCATCATCACCATCACGACCACCACCGCCATGACGACCGCATCGCCAGCTTCGTGGTCACCTTTGACCAGCCGGTGCCGTGGGAAGGCTTCGTCACCGCCCTGGAAATGATGATCGCCACCAAGGGCGAAAGCCTGTTGCGGGTGAAGGGCATCGTAAACGCCCGGGGCGAGGACAAGCCGCTGGCCATCCATGGCGTGCAGCACCTGTTCCACCCGCCGGCGCCCCTGCCCGCCTGGCCCGATGCCGACCGCCGCACCCGCCTGGTCTTCATCACCCGCGACCTGCCCCGAGAGCCGGTGGAAAGCCTGCTGCAAACAGCCATATCCCTCGGATGATTATGCCCTTAATTTTAATGAGGATAAGAATGGTTTGCAATCGCGCATGGAGCGCGATAGGGTAATAACTGATGTTGACCTGACGCGATAGGTCAGCCTCCCTCTCTTAGACTCCCTTGAAGAGCCGTTCGCATCCCCCCGCGAACGGCTCTTTTTTTGGTGTTTTGTCTTTTTGTTAGTGTCCCTCAAGCGCCGGGCGGGCGCGTCCGCGCCCTTGGCTCACTTCCGCTGAAGCTCCGGGTGCTTTCCTCTGGGAGCGCGGGCGTCCCGCCCGCAGCGGACGAGGGCGTCCGCGCTCCAATGCACCGCCGTCCTGCCAAAGGGAGCGCGCGCGCCCTCGCCCGCACCTTCCCTTAACGCCCCAGCTTTCCAGGGGTCCAGATGTTCTGCCGATCGCCGCCCAGTAGCAGCGAATCCGGCATTTCCTCCAGGATCAGGCGGAACACCGCGGGGTCGTCCAGGCCTCGAGCCAGAGTGATGGCGCCGTGGATGCGGGCCACGCCTTCGCGGGCGCGGCGGGCCGAGATTTCGCGGGACAGGCCGGCATCGCGCAGGACCTCGGTCATCACCTCGATCCACCGCTCGAAATAGCCCCGCACCGCATCCCCGAACAGGCTGCGCTCGGCCCCCAGGGCCAGGAGCTGCGGCAGGCAGTTCTTGCGGCCATTGTCGTAATACTCGTCCAGTTTCTGGGCCATGCGCTGCATGCGCACCTTGGGCGGGGCCGAGGAACACAGCGGGGTGAACACCGCCTGCTCGAAAAAATCGCGAATGGTGGCCAACACCGCCTGAACCATGGCGTCCTTGCCGCCCGGGAAATGATGGTAAAGGCTGGCCTTGCCCAATCCCGTCGCGGCGGAAATGCGCGATAGTGACGCGCCCTCATACCCATGGGCGCGAAAGGTCTCGCGCAGATTTTCCAGGATCTGCTGATCCGAATAAAGCCTCGGTGGCATCTGCCCATCCCTGCCGAACACCCCGAACGATCGGTACAGTATCCCCGATTGGACAGACCAGTCAACCGAAGCGCAACAGGCCAGAGGCCTCGTCCAAAGGTCGGGCCAGCCTTCGCAACCGCAAAAAATTCACGGTTTTGCCAACTCGCTCCGGTATAGTTTGCTGTGGCCGGCGTTCGGCCGGCGCTCGACTTCCGTTCGGTCCACTAGCATCCGGGGAATTCCATGAACGACGTTCCGGCCACTCCGACTCCGCGCCCGCGCAAGCCGTCCGTTCCGACCGCGGCGCCCACCACCTCGCCCGCCGAGGCCGCCGCCC
>CAYOKN010000161.1:0-7493 GCA_964404545.1 uncultured Rhodospirillaceae bacterium
CGCGCAAGCCGCGTTCCGAACTCGATGTTGTTGACCGCGCGCCCACTGCTGGAGATTTCATCGAACCGACGCTTCAGGTCCAAAGCCGCCTTCTTCAGTTGCGCGTCGGAAAGGCGATCTGCCAGTATCTCTGCCGTCTTGCTCGCCTCGGCAGCCACTGACTTCGAGTCGCTGACTGCTTCGTTCTTCCAGTTCTCCCACCCCTGAGAGTTGACAGCCATGAGGGCCGCCAGTGCTCCGACAGCGATCCCTGCGGTCCCCAACACGGCAGGCAGGGCAGCGGCGGCCGCCCTGGCCGCGGAACGAGAGGCGCCCGGCCTTGTAGCCGCGCGCCTGGGCTTCCGGCAGGTTGGTGAACCAGTCGCGGATGGGGGTGAAGGCGCCCGTGTAGGTGGCGGGGTTCGAGCGCGGGGTGCGGCCGATGGGCGACTGGTCGATGTCCACGATCTTGTCCAGGAACTCCACGCCCTCGATCCTGTCGAAGGGGGCGGGGTGTTCGCGGCTGTTGTTCAGCCGTCGGGCCAGGGCCTTGTAAAGGGTTTCCAGCACCAGGGTGGACTTGCCGCCGCCCGAGACGCCGGTGACGCAGGTGAACGTGCCCAGCGGAATGTCCACCGTCACATTCTGTAGATTGTTGCCCCGTGCCCCGATCAACGACAGGGTTCGGCCACTGCCGGTGCGCCGATCGGCTGGCACGTCGATGAAGCGATGGCCGGTAAGGTATTGGCCAGTCAGGCTTTTCGGGTTGGCCATGACCTCGTCCGGGGTGCCCTGGGCGATGATTTCGCCGCCATGGATGCCGGCCCCAGGGCCCATGTCGATCAGATGGTCGGCCGAACGGATGGCGTCCTCGTCATGTTCGACAACCACCACCGTATTGCCGATGTCGCGCAGCCGGCGCAGGGTGGCCAGCAGCCGGTCATTGTCGCGCTGGTGCAGGCCGATGGACGGCTCGTCCAGCACATAGAGCACGCCGGTCAGGCCCGAGCCGATTTGGCTTGCCAGGCGGATGCGCTGGCTTTCGCCGCCCGACAGGGTGCCCGAGCCGCGCGACAGGGTCAGATAGTCCAGGCCCACGTCATTGAGAAAGCCCAGACGCTCGTTGATCTCGCGCAGGATGCGGTAGGCGATCTCGCGGTCCTTGGGCCGCAGATGCTCGTTCAGGTCGCCGAACCAGGCCTTGGCTTCGGCGATGGACATTTCCGTCACCTGGCCGATATGGAAGCCGCGGATCTTGACCGCCAGCGTCTCGGCCTTCAGGCGGTGGCCGCCGCAGGCCTCGCAGGGAGTGTTCAGCTGATAACGGCCGAACTCCTCGCGCACCCATTCGGAATCGGTCTCGCGGTAGCGTCGTTCCATGTTCGGAATGACGCCCTCGAAGGGCTTCTCCGTTGTCCAGGAGCGGAAGCCGTCGTCATAACGGATGCGGATCAGCTCGCCGCCGGACCCATAGAGGATCTTGCCCTTGACCACCTCGGGCAGGTCGCGCCAGGGGGTCGAGAGCTTGAAGTCGAAATGCTTGGCCAGCCCCTCCAGGGCATTCTGGTAGAAGCTGCTGGTGCTGCCCGACCAGGGAGCGATGGCGCCGCCCAGCAGGGTCAGGCTATCGTCCGGGATCACCAGCGCCGGGTCGAAATGCATGGTCACGCCCAGGCCATCGCAGGCGGGGCAGGCGCCGAAGGGATTGTTGAACGAGAACAGCCGGGGTTCGATCTCGGTGATGGTGAAGCCGGACACTGGGCAGGCGAACTTGGCCGAGAAGGTCGTGCGCCTGGCCTCGTCGCCGGCCTCCTCGGCGATCAGCAGCCCGTCCGACAGTTCCAGCGCGGTCTCCACCGAGTCGGCCAGGCGGCTCTGGATGCCGTCCTTCACCACAACACGGTCCACCACCACTTCGATGTCGTGTTTCAGCTTCTTGTTCAGGGCCGGCACATCATCGATCTCATAGAGCTGGCCGTCCACCTTGACGCGCTGGAAGCCCTTCTTGCGCAGCTCGTCCAGTTCCTTGCGGTATTCGCCCTTGCGGCCGCGCACCACCGGGGCCAGCAGATAGAGGCGGGTGCCTTCGGGCATTTCCAGAATGCGGTCCACCATCTGGCTGACCGTCTGGCTTTCGATGGGCAGGCCAGTGGCCGGCGAATGGGGCACGCCCACCCGCGCGAACAGCAGGCGCATATAGTCATAAATCTCGGTGACCGTGCCCACGGTGGAGCGGGGGTTCTTCGAGGTGGTCTTCTGCTCGATGGAAATGGCCGGCGACAGGCCTTCGATCAGGTCCACATCGGGCTTTTGCATCAGTTCCAGGAACTGGCGGGCATAGGCCGACAGCGACTCCACATAGCGCCGCTGTCCCTCGGCATAGATGGTGTCAAAGGCCAGCGACGACTTGCCCGATCCGGACAGGCCGGTGATCACCACCAGCTTGTCGCGCGGAATGTCCACATCCAGGTTTTTCAGATTGTGCTCACGCGCGCCGCGCACGCGGATCTGCGAGGTCATGGGGCCCACCAATGGTGTTATGCCGGAAATGAGGGGGTTAAGGGATACAGCCTTTCCCGTTTTCGTGAAAGACTGTTACCTAAGTGCTTGCATTGGTCCGTCCAGACGGGCAATAAAGCGCGGCTCTATGCCTTTCGCCATAGGGGTGTGTAGAACATGGTTCCCAGTGCGGCTCCGGTCAATGTGCCCGACGCCATGATCGTGATCGACGATGTCAGCAAGTCATTCGGCGGCTTGCGGGCGGTGGATCACTGCAGCTTTGAGATTCCCGCCGGCTCCATCACTGGCCTGATCGGTCCGAACGGTGCTGGCAAGACCACGCTGTTCAACATGATCGCCGGCGCCTTCCGGCCCACCTCCGGCCGCATCCTGTTGCAGGGGCGCGACGTGACCGGCTGGCCGCCGCATCGGCTGTTCCATGCCGGCCTGGTGCGGACCTTCCAGATTCCCCACGAATTTTCGCGCATGACGGTGCGTGAGAACCTGATGGTGGTGCCGCCCGGCCAAGCCGGCGAGCGGCTGTCCCTGGCCTGGTTGGCGCCTGGCCGGGTGCGGGCCCAGGAGGCCGAGGTGCGGCGGAAGGCAGACGAGGTGCTGGATTTCCTGCAGATCAGCCATGTGGCCGACGAACTCGCCGGCAATCTGTCAGGCGGCCAGAAAAAGCTTCTGGAACTGGGCCGCACCATGATGACCGACGCCAAGGTGGTCCTGCTGGACGAGCCCGGCGCCGGCGTCAACCGCACCCTGCTGGGCAAGCTGGCCGATGCCATCCTGCGGCTGAACCAGGAGCGTGGCTATACCTTCTGCGTGATCGAGCATGACATGGATCTGATCGCCAAGCTGTGCCACCCGGTGGTGGTCATGGCTCATGGTTCGGTGCTGGCCAACGGCACCATGGACGAAGTGCGCGCCAATGCCGAGGTGCGCGAGGCCTATCTGGGCGGAGGGCCGTCGGCATGAGCCTCCTTGTGATGGAAGACCTGTATGGCGGCTATGGCGCCGCCGACATCCTGAAGGGCGCCAGCCTGACCGTCGAGCCGGGTGAGATCGTGGTGATCATCGGCCCCAATGGCGCCGGCAAGTCCACCTTGATGAAGTCCGCCTTCGGGCTGGTGACCATCCGCCAGGGGCGGGTGGCCTATCAGGGCCAGGAAATCACCAACCGCAAGCCCGAACAGGTGGTGAAGCTGGGCATCGGCTTCGTGCCCCAGGAAAAGAACGTGTTCCCCTCCATGACCGTGGAGGAGAACCTGGAAATGGGTGCCTATCTGCGCAGTGACGACTGGTCGGGGACCTTGGAGCGGGTCTATGAAATTTTCCCGCGCCTGGCCGAGCGGCGCAACCAGCCGGCCGGCTCCATGTCCGGCGGCGAGCGGCAGATGGTGGCCATGGGCCGCGCCCTGATGATGGAGCCCAAGCTGTTGCTGCTGGACGAACCCACGGCGGGGCTGAGCCCGCTGTTCATCGACCAGACCATGGAGCGCATTTGCGACATCAACAAGCTGGGCATCGGCATTCTGATGGTGGAACAGAATGCCCGCCAGGCGCTGATGATCGCCCATCGCGGTTATGTGCTGGCCATGGGCGCCAACCGCTACGAGGACACCGGCGCCGGCCTTCTGGCCAATCCGGAAATCGGCGAGATGTTCCTGGGGGGATGAGGACAGAATGACCGCGACCGATTTCCTGCAATTGCTGGTCTATGGCCTGATCACCGGCTCGGTGCTGTCGCTGGGGGCCATCGGCGTTTCACTGCTGTTCGGCATCCTGCGCTTTGCCCATTTCGCCCATGGCGACGTGATGACCGTGGGGGCCTATGGCGCCCTGGTGGCGGTCAGCGCCATTCCCGGCCTGCCGCTGTGGGCGGCCATCCCCGTGGGCATGGTGTTCGCCGTTGCGGCCTCGCTGGCGGTGGACCGCACCATCTATCGCCGGCTGCGCCGTACCCAGCCTGTGATCCTGCTGATTTCGTCCTTTGGCGTGGCGCTGATCCTGCGCGCCGTGGTCACCCTGATCTGGGGCCCCGGCGACCGGGTGTACGAGGAAGGCATCCAGTTCCCCATCCGCATCGGCGAAATCACCATCCGGCCCGACCATCTGGTGATCCTGGCCGGCACGGCGGTGCTGGTGGTGGCCCTGCACCTGTTCCTGCAAAAGACCCGCATGGGCAAGGCCATGCGCGCCCTGGCCGATAATGTGGACCTGGCCCGCGTCACCGGCATCGACGCCGAGCGGGTCATCCTGTGGACCTGGGTGATGGGCGGCTCGCTGGCCGCCGCCGCCGGCATTTTCCTGGCCATGGACACGCGGCTGTCGCCCTTGATGGGCTGGAACATGCTGCTGCCGGTGTTCGCCGCCGCCATCCTGGGCGGCATCGGCAAGCCCTATGGCGCGGTGCTGGGCGGCATGGTGATGGGCATCGTGACCGAGCTGTCCACCGCGTTCATCGAGCCGTCCTACAAGCCCGCCGTGGCCTTCGTGATCATGGTGATGATGCTGATCGTCCGACCCACCGGGCTCTTGGGAGGCCGCCGATGATCGACTATGCCGTCTTCTTCCTGGTGCTGGCCGGCATCTATGCGGTGCTGACCCTGGGCCTGAATGTGCAATGGGGCTTCACCGGCCTGTTCAATTTCGGCGTGGCCGGGTTCTTTGCCGTGGGCGCCTATGCCACCGCCATCCTGACCACCCCGGACAGCCCCAATCATCTGGGCGGGTTCGGGCTGCCGTTCCTGGCCGGCGTGGTCGGCGCCATGGTGGCGGCGGGCCTGCTGGCCCTGCTGATCGGCCTGGTGACCTTGCGGCTGCGCACCGACTATCTGGCCATCGCCACCATCGGCATTGCCGAGATCGTCCGGCTGGTGTTCAAGAACGAGATGTGGCTGGGCAACGGCGCGCGCGGCATCCCCGGCATCGAACGCCCGCTGGGTGAGGGCAATCTGAGCTATCTGGGACTGGTGCTGGCCTTCCTGGCGCTGAGCTATGCCGCCGTCCAGGTGGCGCATCGCTCGCCCTGGGGGCGAGTCCAGCGCGCCATCCGCGAGAACGAGGCGGCCGCAGCCGCCATGGGCAAGGACGCCTTCCGCTTCCGCCTGCAGTCCTTCGTCCTGGGCAGCGTGATCATGGGCCTGGGCGGCGCCCTCTATGCCCATTTCGTCGGCTTCATCAGCCCCGACGCCTTCGAGCCGGTGTTCGCCACCTTCGTGGTGTGGGTGATGCTGATTGCCGGCGGCTCGGGTAATAACCGGGGTGCCCTGCTGGGTGCCTTCGGTATTTGGTTCCTGTGGTCGGCCACCGAGATGCTGACCAATATGCTGCCGGCCGAATATGTGACCCAGGCCAGCGCCGTGCGCCTCTTGCTGATCGGCGTGCTGCTGCAGGTGGTGCTGCTGACCCGCCCCGAGGGCTTGCTGCCCGAGCGCGGGAAGCGGCGGTAGCGCAAGGAGGGAATGGCCTGGGCGTGCCCGGCCATTCCCGTCCGACTGCTACAGCTTGGGCTCGAACACCCGCTTGGTCTTGATCTCGCCGCCTTCGATCACCCATTCGGCGAAGGAGCCGCCCACGTCGCCGGCGGCGTCGAACTCCAGGGTGCCCGAGGCGCCCACATAGTCCACATCCTTGCCGGCCTTGATCAGGTCGCGGGCCTTGGCGAACTCACCGGGGCCCACCTTCTCGCCAGGGGCGTTGGTGACGTCGCGCAGGGCCGCCTGGATGGCCTTGGGATCGGTGCTCTTGGCCTTCTCGGCGGCCAGGGCGAACAGATAGGTGGCGTCGTAGAAGTTGTCGATATAGGGCTTGGGCGGCAGCTCGCCATATTTGGCCTCATAGGCCTTCTTGAAGGCTTCCACTTCCGTGCCCGACGGCGCCTGCGGAGCGGTGCCCACCGCACCCTCCAGATATTTGGCGCCGATCTGCTTGATCATCTCGGGGCTCTTCACGCCGTCCGAGAAGGCGAACTTCTGGAAGAAGCCGCCCTCCAGCGCCTGCTTCACCACCTGGGTTCCGCTGGCGGGATAGGCGATCAGCACCATGGCCTCGGGCTTGCCCTGGGCGGCGCGCTGCAGTTCGCCCCGGAACGAGGGCTGCTTTTCCTCGAAGGCCACCGACTGGCTGACCTTGCCGCCCATCTTCTCGAAGGACTGCTTGAAGGCCTCGTTCAGGCCCTGGCCATAGTCATTGTTCACAAAGACCACCGCCACCGACTTGTAGCCCTTCGCCTTGACCACCTCGGCCAGGGCGACGCCCTGGAAGGCATCGGAGGGGGTGGTGCGGAACAGCATGTCCTTGTCGGCCAGGCCGGTGATCTCGGGCGAGGTGGATGACCCCGAAATCTGCGGGATTCCGTTGGCGCTGGTGACGCTCTTGGCCACGGCGATGGTGGGGCCCGAGGCCAGGGCGCCGGCGATGGCCGACACGCCATTCACCGAGACCAGCTTCTGGGCGGCGTCGACGGCCACTTGCGGGCTGGTCTGGTCGTCGCCCACCACCACTTCCATGGGCTGGCCCAGCACGCCGCCGGCCTTGTTGATCTCCTCGGCGGCCAGTTGGATGCCCTTCAGCGAGGTTTCGCCATAGGACTGCAGCGACCCGGTGAGCGGCACCAGGGCGCCCAGTTTCAAGGGCTTCTGCTGGGCGGCGGCGGGCAGGGCGGCCGCCAGGGCCACGGTGGCGACGCCAGTCAGGATCAGGGTCTTTTTCAAGCGCATCGGGAAATTCTCCGCAGGCGGACAGAATGATGTCCACAAGTGTAGGAGCGCGGCGGGGCTCTGACAATCTCTGCCCCGTTGGGTGCCTGCTTTACCCACTCTGCGCGGTCGTAAGCCGGTCATGTCTGGCTCATCTCAAAGTCTGTGAGGGGCCTAGGACCATGGCCAGAGGGGCCTAGGCGGATGTGATCCGGGCAAGGAGTGGACTGGGCATGATGGGAACGAGGCTGAAGAGGGCCGGGTCCGCCGGCCTGGTGGCGTCATTGTTGATCCTGGCGGCGGTTCCGG
>CAYOKN010000162.1:0-7492 GCA_964404545.1 uncultured Rhodospirillaceae bacterium
CCGGCCGCGTGGACGACGTGATCAACGTGTCCGGCCACCGCATGGGCACCGCCGAAGTGGAGTCCGCCCTGGTGGCCCACGAGAAGGTGGCCGAGGCCGCGGTGGTGGGCTATCCACACGACATCAAGGGCCAGGGCATCTACGCCTATGTGACCCTGGTGGCCGGCGTGGAGCCCACCGAGGACCTGCGTAAGGAGCTGGTGAACTGGGTCCGCAAGGAAATCGGCCCCATCGCCACCCCCGACCTGATCCAGTGGTCCCCGGGCCTGCCCAAGACCCGTTCGGGCAAGATCATGCGCCGCATCCTGCGCAAGATCGCCGAGAACGAGTACGGCGCGCTGGGCGACACCTCGACCCTGGCCGATCCCACCGTGGTGGACGACCTGATCGAGAACCGCATGAACCGCGCCAAGTAAGGCCTGGTTCCTTCGGGATCAAAAGGACAGCGGCGGGGCGACCCGCCGCTGTTTTTTTGTGCCCGACGTCCCGTGCGAAGGGAGCCTGCCCCCCCGGGGGTCGTCGAGGCCGGAACACCCAGCTGTCACTCGAATGCACAAAAAAGAAAAGGGCGGCCGAAGCCGCCCTTTCCCGCATTTCTGCGACCTTGGATTAGAAGGTCACGGTCATGCCGGTAACCAGGCCCCAGCCTTCGTTCGAGTTGGCGGGGGTGGCAGCGCCAGCCTCGTCGTCGTACTCGGCGGTGAACAGCGACGCACGGGCGTCGATGCCCGGGCCCATGGTGTACTTGCCCGACAGCATCCAGGACTGGATCTCGTCCTCGTTGCCGTTGTTGGCACCCACGGCGCCCTCGTAGGAGGACTGGAAGTAGGACAGCGACACAGCGTACGGGCCGGTGGCGTAGGACACGCCGGCGTCCCAGGCATAGCCGTCGCCGGCATCGGCGAAGGCAGTGGCGGCCAGGCGGGTGTTCTCATACTTGCGGTTCATGTACGAACCACCGACGGTGAAGCCGGCGTACGAGACGTTCAGACCGCCCTGGTACACGGTGAAGCCGGTGTTGGCGGCAGCAGCCTGGTCGATACCGTTGGCCCAGCCGGCGCCCACGTCGGCCGACACCTTCACGCCCGAGAACTCGTTGGCGTAGGCGAAGCCGGCAACCCACAGGTCCTGGCCGGCAGCGGCGATGGTGGTGTCACCAGCGGAGCGGATATCCGGGGTGTAGGAAGCGCCGAAGGCCAGGCCCATGAAGGAGGGCGAGACATAGACGATCTTTTCGGCGTCAGTGTCGTCACCAGCGAAGGTGGACATGGCGCCACCGATCACGTTGGCCGGGGAGATCCACTTGGACACGTCGCCGTCCTGCAGGCCGATACCCACGTCCGGGGAGGCATTGTGGATCAGGGCGCCCACATTGTCTTCCTGGCCCAGCTTGATCTGGCCGAAAGAGCCGGACACGGTCAGGAACTGCTCGTCCACGCGGTCGGTGCCGTTGCCAGCGAACTCGACGGTCACGCCGACGGTCAGGCCGTTGTCCAGCTTGGTCGAGCCGGTGAAATGCACTTCGGTGTCCGACTGCACATCCACTTCATTACGCTCGGTGCCGGCAGCGCCGGTGGCGGCGGTGGCCGGACGGCCGGTACGGAAGTTGTCGTTGTCGGCATAACCGATCCACTGCTCCATGAAGCCGGACACGCCGACCTTCAGGGGCTGAGCGGCCTGGGCGCCGGAAGCCATGGCGCCGAAGGCGGCCAGGGCGGTAGTGGCGATCAGAATCTTCTTCATTTGGGCTCTTTTCCTTTTTTACGACACTGCCGGATGCGCGGCATGCCGTTATTAGAGGCAATGTTGCAGGAATGCGCAAGAAGGGGGCAAGCAGGCCGATGCGAGAAAGCGACGCCTGTTGCCGAGATGCAACAGCCGCCGTTCGCCCTCTTTGGCGCCTATGGCCTTCGGCCGGCGGCACAACCGGCCTATTGCCTCAGATAGGCCCCACAACCCATGATCCACGAACATTCCAAGAACAAATGCCAGTTGCATGGCCGATCCGGCCCGTTATATGCTCGCTTATGACAAGGTATGGTTGTGGCTGCCGCCGATGAAACTTGTTCGCCTATCGCTTGCCGGCACAGTGCTGGCCACCGTTGCCGGGCCTGCCGGCAGCGCCGAGGAGGTGTTGCCCGGACCGGTGCCGGCCCGGGTGCTGCGGGTGGTGGACGGCGACACCGTGGTGGTGCGGGCCCGCATCTGGCTGGGCCAGGACATCGAGACCAGTGTGCGGCTGGACGGCGTGGACACGCCCGAGCGCCGCTCGCGCTGCGAGGCTGAGCGGGCGCTGGCCGAGAAGGCCACCCAGTTCCTGACGGCCCGGCTGACCGAGGGCGATGTGGTCAGTCTGCGCGGGGTTACCTATGGCAAATTTGCCGGCCGGGTCCTGGGCCGGATCGAAACCCGCGCCGGCGAAGACCTGTCCACCGCCCTGATCCGCGCCGGCCTGGCCCGCCCCTATGACGGGGGCAAAAGAGAGCCTTGGTGCTGATACAAAGCGTTACCAACTCCTGCGGTTGATGACATCGGCCCGTTACGGTGCGGGTGTTTACTGATGTCATCAAACACGGACACCCCTGAGCAGGAGGACATCATGAACCGCATTACCAAGACCCTGATCGCCGCGAGCGCGGTTCTGGCGCTGGCCGCCGGCGTGGCCGTGGCCCAGCAGGGACAGGGTCCCCAGGGAATGGGCCCGCAGGGCATGATGGGCGGCGGCCCCATGGGCATGATGATGGGCGGCCCGGGCGGCGGACGCGGCCCCATGCTGGCCGACACCGACAAGGACGGCGTGATCACCGACGGCGAATGGACGACCTTCCACGCCCAGCTGTTCCAGCAGCATGACGTCAACAAGGACGGCAAGCTGACCCAGGACGAGTTCGGCCCCGGCATGGGCCGGCGGATGCAGCAGCAGCAGCAGCAGCAGCCCAAGCAGTAACCGGCAAGGCCGGCGAGGGCGCCCGCGCTCCCCAAGCACCTCGGCGGTGCCGGGACGCGGACGCCCTTGTCATTTCATACATGCGGGCGGGACGCCCGCGCCCCGACGGGGCCCCGCGCTTGAGGGACTCCTGACTAAGCCGACGTATCCACGCCCTCGCCGGGCTGGGCCTTGGGGCCGCCCTTGGAGACGCCCACCATGGCGGGGCGCAGCAGGCGGTCATGGATGGTGTAGCCGGTCTGCATCACCAGCACCACGGTGCCGCTGGGCTGGGTGGTGTCCTCCACCTCCATCATGGCCTGGTGCAGGTTGGGATCAAACCGCTGGCCCTGGGCCTCCACCTTCTTCACGCCATGGCGCTCAAGGGTGGACAGCAGGGTGCGCTCGGTCAGCTCGACACCCTCGAACAGGGTCTTCACCATCTCGTCCGCTTCGCGCTGCTCGGCCGGCACGGCTTCCAGGGCGCGGCGCAGATTGTCGGCCACCTGCAGCATGTCACCGGCAAAGCCGGTCACCGCATAGCGGCCCCGGTCCTCGGCGGCCTGTTCCAGGCGGCGGCGGGTGTTTTCCAGGTCCGCGCGGGCGTACAGGACCTCATTCTTCAGCTTGGCGACCTCGGCCTCCAGTTCGGCCACACGGGCATCCACGGCGATGGCCGGCTCGGGCTGCACCGCCTCGGCCGCTGCGGCAGCCTCTTGGGGCTGTTGCGGCTGGCCGGCCGTGGACACTTCGTCCTGGGGCGCGGCGCTGTCGGGGGCCGGGTGCTCCTGATGCTGGGTCATGACCTCTCTCTTTTCTCTCTGCTAACCGATAAGGCGCCCGATCATCTTGGCGGTGTAGTCCACCATGGGGATGATGCGGGCATAGTTGATGCGGGTGGGGCCGATGACCCCGATGGCGCCGATGATCTGCTCGCGGCTGTTGGTGAAGGGCGCCACCACCAGCGAACAGCCCGACACCTGGAACAGCTCGTTCTCGGCTCCAATGAAAATCTGCACGCCGTCGGCGCTGTTGGCCTGGTCCAGGAGGCGCAACACCGTCTCCTTGGCTTCCAGCGCATCGAACAGGCGACGGATGCGGTCCAAATCCTCGACCGCCGTCACGTCCTCCAACAGGTGCGACTGGCCCCGCACGATCAGCGAGCCGCCTTGCGACCCGCCGGCCCAATTGGCCAGGCCGGCTTCGACCACCTTGCCGGACAGGGAGTCGAGCTGGCTGCGGTGGCCCTCCAGCTCCTCGGCCACGCGGCTGCGGGCCTCGTCCAGGGTGAGGCCGGCCATGCGGCTGTTCAGATAGTTCGAGGCTTCGGTCAGGGCCGAGCCGGGAATGCCCACGGGCAATTCCAGGATTCGGTTCTCCACCACCCCGTCCTCGGACACCATCACCGCCAGGGCGCGGCTGCCGCCAAGGGCCACGAATTCCACATGCTTCAGCGCGGTCTGGCTTTTCGGCGCCAGCACCAGCCCGGCGCACCGGGACAGGCCGGACAGGCCGGTGATGGCCTCCTCCAGCGCCTGTTCCACGCTCTTGCCGGCGGCCTTGCACTTCGCCTCGATGCTGGCCCGCTCGGATTCCGAAATCTGCCCCACCTCCAGCAGGCCGCTGACAAACAGCCGCAGGCCGGCATCGGTGGGCAGGCGACCGGCCGAGGTATGGGGCGAATAGATCAGTCCCAAATCCTCGAGGTCGGCCAGCACATTGCGGATGGTGGCCGGCGACAGGGACTGGCTGAGCCGGCGCGACAAGGTGCGCGACCCCACCGGCTCGCCATGCTCGACGTAGGCCTCCACCACATGCCGGAAGATTTCACGCGACCGCTCGTTCAGCTCGGTCACGACAGGCGTCTTCACTGCGCACCATCCTTTGACGTTCGCCTGCGAATTTAGTTACCGCCCAAAGGCCCGTCAACGTGGCTGGACGTCCGCCGCGTCCCCGGATAGCCTCTGGCCTGTTCCAATTCAAAGACAGCAGGAAATCCCCATGAGACCGTCCGGCCGCACCCCTGACCAGCTTCGCACCATCGTCCTGGAGCCGGGCTTCTCGAAATATGCCGAAGGATCGTGCATGGCGCGCTTCGGCGATACCCATGTTTTGTGCACCGCCAGCGTGGACGAGCGGGTGCCGCCCTTCCTGCGCAACACCGGCAAGGGCTGGGTCACCGCCGAATACGGCATGCTGCCCCGCTCGACCCACACCCGCACCGACCGCGAGGCGGCCAAGGGCAAGCAGTCGGGCCGCACCCAGGAGATCCAGCGCCTGATCGGTCGCGCGCTGCGCTCGGTCACCGACCTGCCGGCCATGGGCGAGATCCAGATCAAGGTGGACTGCGACGTGATCCAGGCCGATGGCGGCACCCGCACCGCCGCCATCACCGGGTCCTATGTGGCCTTGCACCTGGCCATGCAGGCCCTGGTGCAGCGCGGCGTGCTGAAGTCCATTCCGCTGATCGGCCAGGTGGCCGCCGTGTCCTGCGGCCTGTACCAGGACACCGCCGTGCTGGACCTGGACTATGCCGAGGACAGCACCTGCCAGGCCGACGCCAATTTCGTGCTGACCGCCGACGGCGGCATCGTCGAGGTGCAGGGCACCGCCGAGGAACGCCCCTTCCGCCATGACCAGTTCCTGGAGCTGCTGGCCCTGGCGCAAAAGGGCATCGCCGAGCTGGGCGCCCTGCAGCGCGCCGCCTTGGGCCTCTGACATCTTACGGGAGGAACACCATGACCATGCCCGCACCCCGCCGCTTCGAGGGCGGCAAGCTGGTGATCGCCAGCCATAATGCCGGAAAGGTGAAGGAGATCGGCGAGCTGCTGGCCCCCTTCGGGGTGCAGGTGGTCTCGGCCGGTGAGCTGGGGCTGCCCGAGCCCGAGGAAACCGGCCTGACCTTTGCCGCCAACGCGGAACTGAAGGCCCTGGCCAGCGCCACCGCCAGCGGCCTGCCCGCCCTGGCCGACGATTCCGGCCTGGCGGTGGTGGCGCTCTATGGCCAGCCCGGCATCTATTCCGCCCGCTGGGCCGGCCCGTCCCGCGACTTCGGGGCGGCCATGGAGCGGGTGCATACGGAATTGGACGGCCATACCGACCGGCGCGCCCATTTCGTCTGCGCCCTGTGCATCGCCTGGCCGGACGGCACCACCTATACCGTCGAAGGCAGCGTGGACGGGGAAATCGTCTGGCCGCCCCGGGGCGAAAACGGGTTCGGCTATGATCCCATCTTCCAGCCGCTGGGCGGCAGCCTTACATTCGGCGAGATGGAGCCCCAAGCCAAGCACGCCATCAGCCACCGTGCCCGCGCCTTCGCCAAACTGGTGGAGGCGGTGTTCGCCTGAACTGGGGTTCCTTACGCAGACAAAAGGGATGAACGCAGATCGACGCAGATGATAAGCAGCCTATCTGCGTCCATCTGCGTCGATCCTGTTCATCTGCGTATTTTTCATGAGGAGCCTTTGTGTTCGGCATCTATCTGCATTGGCCCTTCTGCCTGTCCAAATGCCCCTATTGCGACTTCAACAGCCAAGCCGCCCAAAACGTGGACCAGGGGCGCTGGCGCGAGGGGCTGCTGCGTGAGTTGGCCCATTATGCCGAGGCCACACCGGGCCGCACGGTCACCAGCATCTTCTTCGGCGGCGGCACCCCCAGCCTGATGGACCCCGCCACCACTGGGGCCCTGATCGACGCGGTGGCCGGCCATTGGAACCTGGCGCCCGAGCTCGAGATCAGCCTGGAGGCCAATCCGGGCACCATCGACGCCCAGCGGTTCCGGGATTTCCGCGCCGCCGGGGTGAACCGGCTGAGCATGGGCGTGCAGGCGCTGAATGATGCCGACCTGAAACTTCTGGGCCGCGTGCATGGCGTGGCCGAGGCGCTGACCGCCATCGGGCTGGCGCGCGAGACCTTTCCCCGCATCAGCTTCGACCTGATTTATGCCCGCCCCGGCCAGACCCCCGACGCCTGGGGCGCCGAGCTGCGTCAGGCCATCGGCCTGGCCGTCGACCATCTGTCGCTGTATCAGCTGACCATCGAGCAGGGCACCGCCTTCTATCCCGCCCATGCCCGGGGCGAGTTCCAGATTCCCGACGAGGATCTGGCCGTGGCCCTGTGGGACGCCACCCAGGAGGTCTGCGAGGCCGCCGGCCTGCCCGCCTACGAGGTCAGCAACCATGCCCGCCCCGGCGCCGAATGCCGGCACAACCTGCTCTATTGGCAGGGCGGCGACTATGTGGGCGTGGGCCCCGGCGCCCATGGCCGCCTGACCCTGGACGGCCAGGCCACCGCCACCCGCCAGCACCGGGCGCCCGACATCTGGCTGCAGCGGGTGGAAGCCCAGGGCCACGCCACCCAAGAGGCCACCCCCTTGAGTGACCGCGAACGGCTGGAGGAACGGGTGATGATGGGCCTGCGCCTGACCGCCGGCCTGGATGCCGGGCTGGTGCCCCGTCTGGACCAGGACGGCCTGGCCGCCATGCTAGCCGAGGGCTATGTGGAGCAAACCCCCGAAGCCCTGCGCGCCACGCCCAAGGGCCGGCTGGTGCTGAATGCGGTGATCGG
>CAYOKN010000163.1:0-7473 GCA_964404545.1 uncultured Rhodospirillaceae bacterium
CAGGCCGCCGCCCCGGCGCCCGTTCATCAGCCAGCCCCGGGCCAGGCGTGCCGCCAGCCGCTCGCCCGCCAGCCACAGCAGCAGACATCCGGCCACCAGCCCCAGCAGCAGCACCGCCCCGGCGGCGCCCCGGAACCGCAGGGCCAGGTCGGGATCGCTGAACCAGCGCAGCAGCTGTACCGCCAAGGGCGGCGGCGTTGTGGGTGCCAGCACCAGGGCCATGTCCACCACCGACAGGGAAAAGGCCAGCACCGCGAACAGCGGCAACCGGATCTGCGGATAGAGGAGTGGCAGCACGGTCTTGGCCCAGGCCATGGCCGGGCCATAGCCCAGGCTGCGCCCCACGGTCAGCAACCGCTGTTCAGGCACCTGCGCCGCCAAGGCCATGAACAGCAGATAGGGCACCTCCTTCAGCACCAGCCCCAGCATCAGGGCCAAGCCCCAGGGGTCTTGGACGGTGGCCAGGTCCGGGGGACGGTCCCAGCCCATCAGCGGGGCCAGCAGCCGCGCGATCCATCCCGATGGCGCCAGCAGGAAGGCCAGTCCCAGGGCCAGGGCCAGATGCGGCACCGCCAGCAGCGGCGCCAGCACCCGGCGCAGCCAGCGCAACAGCGCCGTGCCTTGCAGCCCTGCCAACAAGAGCAATGTCAGGGCCAGGGACAGCAGGGTGGCGCCCAGGCCGGTGACCAGGGTCAGCCGCAGCATGTCGGGCAGCGCCGGATCGGCCAGCAGGGCGCGCCAGGGGGCCAGCGACGGGCTGGTGCCGCCCAAAGCGGGCAGCCAGCCGAAGGCCGGCAGCAGGGTGCCCGCCAGCCCGGCCAGCACCGGGCCCAGGAACAGGGCCTGGGTCAGGGGCGGCACCCAGCGCATGGTTCAGCGGCCCGCGGCGTGGCGGCGGCGCCACTCCTCCTCCAACCGCTCCATCCAGCTGGGATGCGGTTCGGGCAATGGCGTCCCGCGCAGGTGGGGCGGCACGGTGGCCGGACCCGGGTCCAGGGCCTGGAAGCGCGCCCGCTCGGCCGGCGGCAGGCGCCCCAGGTCCAGGATGGTGTCGTCGCCCCAGACGGCGGCGTCCTGCTTGCGGGCCTGGGCCTCGGGGCTCATCAGGAAATTGATGGCCACCTGGGCGCCTTCCGGGGCCCGGGCGTTGAAGGGGATGGCCAGGAAATGCACATTGCCGATGGTGCCGCCCTCCAGCACGAAGCTGCGCGCCGTGGGCGGCAGCAGCCCCTGGGCGATGTCGGCCGAGGGCTCGGCGGGATGGAAGGTCATGGCGAACTCCACTTCGCCGTCGTCCAGCAGCTGGCGCAGGGCGGGGGCGTTGCGCGGATAGACCATGCCCTGGCGCCACAGATGCGGGCGGAGCTCCTCCAGCCAGGCCCAGAGCGGTGCGGTGGTGCGGCTGAACACTGGTTCGGCGGCCGGCCGGGCGAGCACCGAGCGGTCGGGCGCCAGCTCGTACAGAGCCTGCTTCAGAAAGGTGGAGCCGGTGAAGTCGGGCGGCTCGGGATAGGTGAACCGGCCCGGATTGGCCTTGGCCCAGGCCCCCAGGGCGCCCAGGCTGCGCGGCGGATCGGGCAGGCGGGCACTGTCATACACGAACACCAACTGGGCCCGGCCCCAGGGCGCCTCCAACCCCTCCACCGGGACGGTGAAATCATGGGTGATGGTGGGATCGGTCGCATCCACCAGGGCCATGGCGGGCAGGCGCTGGGTGAAGGGGCCGAACAGCAGGCCGGCCTGTTTCATGGCGGCGAAGTTCTCGCCATTGATCCAGACCAGATCCACGCTGCCATCCGTGACACGGCCGGCGGTCCTTTCGGCCAGCACGCGGGCCACCACCTCGGCGGTATCCGTCACCTTGACCAGGCGCACGGTGACGCCATGGTGCCGCTGGATCTGCTCTGCGGCCCAGGCCATGTAGGCATTGATCTTCTCGTCGCCGCCCCAGGCGTTCCAATAGACCGTCTGGCCGCGGGCGGCGCGCTCCACCGCCGCCCAGCCGCCGTCCTCGGCTGCGGCCACCCGCCCCAACCCCAGCCCCAGCCCCAGCCCCAGGGCCAACGCCGGCAAGAAAAGTCCCAGGATTCGCCGAACCATCGTCGCCTCCCCGTGTCCGTCAGGCATGGCCTGCCCGATCAGGCAAAGGTAGCGGCGGGAACCGGCGCTGTCAGCCCGTGCTCACGTCGAGTTGATGAACAGTGGTTACATTTCGGCGAAATCGGTCATACCCCTGTTGTGACTCTCCGGCAAAAAGCATAGTTTGCGGTGCAGCAATCCTTGAACCAAGGGATGGGTTTCCATGAGCAACATTTTCTCGCTGGCCGGCAAGAAGGGCCTGGTGGTGGGCATCGCCAACGATCAGTCGATCGCCTATGGCTGCGCCAAGCATTTCCACGAACAGGGCGCCGAACTGGCCATCACCTATCTGAACGAAAAGGCCGACAAGTGGGTGCGCCCGCTGGCCGAGGGCCTGAACGCGCCGATCTTCGTTCCCTGCGACGTGCGTGAGCCCGGTCAGCTGGAAGCGGTGTTCGAGACCATCGAAAAGCAGTGGGGCAAGCTGGACTTCCTGCTGCACTCCATCGCCTTCGCGCCCAAGGAAGACCTGCATGCCCGCGTGACCGACTGTTCGGCCGAAGGCTTTGCCATGGCCATGGACATCTCCTGCCACAGCTTCATCCGCATGGCCAAGCTGGCCGAGCCGCTGATGGAAAAGGCCGGTGGCGGCGTGCTGATGACCGTGTCCTTCTATGGCGGCCGCAAGGTGGTCGAGCACTACAACATGATGGGTCCGGTCAAGGCCGCGCTCGAAATGAGCGTGAAGTACATGGCCCACGAGCTGGGTCCCAAGAACATCCGCGTGCACACCCTGTCGCCGGGCCCGCTGAAGACCCGTGCCGCCTCGGGCATCGACCGCTTCGACCAGCTCTTGAACGAAGCCGCCGAACGTGCGCCCACCCACCACCTGGTGGACATCGACGACTGCGGCGCCCTGGCCGCCTTCCTGGCCTCGCCCGCGGCCAAGAACCTGACCGGCTCGACCTACTTCGTCGATGCCGGCTACCACATCATGGGCTAAAGGGCGTCACCCGACACCCAACAGGCGCCAAAGACAAGGGGCGGCGGGACACTCATCCCGCCGCCCTTTCCATGCGCCCCGACCTTTCCCCCCTTGCCTACCCGGCAAATTCCCCCTTATATACCCCCACCGGGGCCGGCACTCACCGCCCGCCCCCACCCGGCGCGGGTGTAGCTCAATGGTAGAGCAGAAGCTTCCCAAGCTTACGACGAGGGTTCGATTCCCTTCACCCGCTCCACACCGCCTTAGGCTTTTCCCCGCTCTCGCCATGCTTCTGCTTCGCAGCGTTCCAGGACGTCGCGCAGTTGGGGCATGCTCAGGAACACGCCAAAGCCCATCAGGTCGTTGCGGATCTTGGTCAGCAGGAAGCCGATGGTTTCCGGGGTTTGGCGGTGGGCGAAGTCCACGTCCAGGAGCAGGCGGGTGTAGGTCTGCTGGTCGTCGTCGGTCAGGTCGCAGGCCCATTGGGCCAGCTTGTGGTTGCGGCGGGCGCGGATCCAGAAGTCGGTCTCGCGGTCGGCGACGAAGCCGGCCTGGCTGGTGGCGCCCTTGGCCATCATGGTGTGCAGGAAGGTCTCCATGGGAGCGCACTGTAAGCGGGAAACCGCCAGTGCGCCAAAGCTGTTTGCCAAAGGGGCGACAGCCCTCCCCCTTTCACCGCGCACCAAAGGAGACCGCACCATGAGGATGGCATCTCTTCCCCGGCAGATGGGCAACCGGCCGGGCTTGAGCATCGTTCTGGCCGCCGCTGCCGGGCTGGCCCTGGGATGGGCTTGGCGGCGTTATGGCCAGAGCCGGTTCGGTCCGCACCGCATCGGTCCGGGCCGGGGCTGGGACCTGCAGGACCGCGTCGCCCAGGGACGCGGCCGCCAGGTGCCGCAGCGCATGGGCCAGCCGTCGGGTCCGCCGCCCGAGCGGTTGATCGGCGAACGGCTGGCCGGCAAGTCCGCCGCCGGCAGCGCCCAGGTGTTCGAGCAGCCGGGCATGGGGGCGCAGGGCCGGTCGCTGCGCGACCAGATCAATCAGGAGCCGGACAATCTGGCCAGCGGCCGGATTTAAGGCGGGCCCCATCCTGGCTAGACAAGCGCGAATGCGGCCGGGTCCGCCGCCCCGGCCCCCGGATGGGGAACCGGATCGGCCCGGGCGGTGTTGGTCTCGGCATGGACGGCGCTCGGGTTAGGCCGCTGCCCTCCTGTCCGCCCGGCTCCCGGTCGGTGCCGGCGGATCAGCCTGGGGGTGACCCAGGGGGAGGGAAGGCGGTCGCGCCGTTGCCCGTATGCCAACCCCCGTATGTGCAAACCGTTCAACAAGGAGGTTGCCAAATGTCTCTTGCCCGTCAGTCCAGCACGCACGACGTGGCCCAGGCCCTGCAGGGCATCGACTTCCCCGCCGACAAGAACAAGATTGTCGAATATGCGCGGAAGCAGAACGCCAAGCAGGATCTGATCGACGTGCTCGATAAGATGCCGAATGAGCAGTACACGTCCATGGCCGACGTCTTCAAGGGCATCGGCATGTCGGACGAAAACCGCTAGGCGGCGGCCGGCCGGCCTACCCACATCCGGAAAGGGTGCTGGGGCCGGCCGGCGCCCTCGGCCCGCCGTCACGGCAAAGGAAAAGAGACCAGGGAAGAGACACGCCGGCCCTTTCCTGGCATGAAGAAAGCGGGGCGCCATCCTGGGCGCCCCGCTTCGTCTGTCCGCCTATTCCACCTTTCCCACGCCCTTCAGCACATCGGCCATGCTGGAATAATCCTGGTCGGGCAGCTGGTTCAGCACATCCAGGATTTCCTGGTCGGCCCCATTGCTCTTGGCCTTCTGCACCAGGTCGCCCTTGTTGGCGGGAAAGTCCGTGCCTTTCAGATGGTGCAGGATGTTCGAGGGCGAATGGCCGCCCATTCCCATGGTCATGGCTGTCCTCCGATTGTCGTGGGTTCCGCCATTGGAAACGCGCTGCTCGCCCAATTTGTTCCCGAGCCTTGGAACCCGCCGCCCTCGCCGGCTGTTGGGCAGGCTAGCAGCAGGGCACAAGCGGGAGGCCGGGAATGCAGGAGCCAATCCACCAGACCACCGTGGCGGTGACCGGAGCCTCGGCCGGGATAGGCCGCGCCACAGCCCTGGCCTTTGCCCGGCGCGGCTGCAGGGTGGCCTTGCTGGCGCGAGGGCCGGAAGGGCTTGAGGCGGCCGCCCGCGAGGTGGACGCGGCCGGCGGCCAGGCCCTGTCCATTCCCTGTGACATGTCCGATGCCTCGGCGGTCGAGCGCGCGGTCCGGCGTATCGAGGCGCAGTGGGGGCCCATCCGCATCTGGGTCAATTGCGCCATGGTCACCGTGTTCTCGGGCTTCGACCAGATGAGCCCCGAGGAGTTCCGCCGCGTGATCGAGGTGACGTTGCTGGGGTATGTCTGGGGCACCCGTGCCGCCCTGATCCATATGAAGCGGCGCAACCGGGGCACCATCGTGCAGGTTGGATCGGCCCTGTCCTACCGCGCCATCCCGCTGCAGGCTGCCTATTGCGCTGCCAAGTTCGGCATTCGCGGCTTTACCGACTCCTTGCGTTCGGAACTGATCCACGACCGGAGCAACATCCGCCTGACCATGGTTCAGCTGCCGGCCGTGAACACGCCGCAATTCGATTGGTCGCGCAACCATATGGACACCGAGCCCCGTCCCCTGGCCCCCATCTTCCAGCCCGAAGCCGCCGCCGAGGCCATCGTCGAGGCGGCCCGCGCCACGCCGCGGGAACTTTGGGTGGGCGGGTCCACGGTCAAGGCCATCCTGGGCGGTCTGCTGGCCCCCGGCTATGCCGACCAAGCCCTGGCCCGCCAGGCCTATGCCGGCCAGATGGCGCGCCGGCCCGCCAACCACAGCCGGCCGGACAACCTGTTCATGCCGGTGCGGCGCGATGTGGGCGTCCATGGCCGCTTTGACGACCGGGTGCGGCACCGGCCGCCTGTGCGGATGCCGGACTCGGTGATGGGATTGGGTGTGGGCGTGGCCACTCTGGCCGCCGGAGCAGCGGCTGCGGCCGGCGTGCTGGCCCTGGGCGCGGCATCGCGTCGTCTGCTGCCCGGCCACTGATCCTGCCTGGGGCCCTTTCCCCCGCCCCAAAGGCGCAAAAAAGCCCCGGAAGGACTTGGCCGTCCGGGGCTTTCCGAGGGGCGTCGCAAGTGCGTTACTTGTAGATGCCCACGTAGGCGATCAAGTCCTTGCCGGGCACCCGCTTCACATAGGTGATCTTGGGCTCGATCTTGCCGCTGACGGGGTTCTGCCAGCGATATTCCACCCAGCCAGCGCCCTGATCCTTGGCCACCTTGATGATGTCCTGGACCAGGAACTTGCCGTCGGCGTCCTGCACGTTCAGCACCGACTTGCCTTCGCCGGCGGGCTTGGGCGGATAGACCAGCCAAACGCCGTTCATGTCGATGATGTTCACATAGACTTCGCCGAACTTGTATTCGCCGTCGGCGTGGAACACCGAGCGGGCCTTGTCGATGCCGTCCGAGGCCACCAGGGCGGCGGCCTTCTCGGTGATAGCCTTGACCTGGTCCTGGGAGGGCTTGCCCTGGGCGAAAGCGGCAGCCGGCACGGCGATGGCCAGCGCCATGACGATGGCAGCAAGACGTTTCAGCATCTGTGGATCCCCTGTTGATGGTTCATGGGCCGGCATGCGCCTGCAGACACCCCAGCGCACCGGTCCTGGCTGGGTTGTTATCATGATTTCTCCCGTCGGGGGAGAACTTTAGGGCAGGGCTGTCCACCCCTAGGACGTTCGTCCAGGGTGGGGGCCATGACTTGGAAGGGGCCTAGGCGAAGGACCGGGAGCGGCGGTGATGATGCTTGCCGCGGCGGCGGCAGGCCAGCACCAGGGCGGCACCGAGCGGGCCGACCACGGCCCAGGCGGGCCACTGCATCAGCATCAGGCCCACGGCATCCAGGGCCGACAGGGGGCGGGTGGCTTCCGGCGGATGGCCGGACAGCAGGGTAAACAGATCACCGGCGGCGATGCCGCTGTAATCGCCCGGCCCCAAGGCCATCACCGCATCGGCCGACGCCATCAGAAGCGACAGGCCGATCAGGCACCAACCGCAGAAGCGGCCCAAAAACATGAAAACCCCCAAGTGCTAACGGCGCATTTTTGCGCTCTGGTTGGAAGATTGCACCCTTGGCCTATCAAATTCAATAATTTTTCATGGTCCAGGGTAGGGAAATCCCGCCCCACATTCTCCCCAGTTCAGGGCTTGCATCGGAACGAACATTCCTCTATTTTTCGCCGTCCGTCCCCAAGGGGCGGACCCAGCGGATGGGTGGCCGAGTGGTCGAAGGCGCACGCCTGGAAAGTGTGTATACCCCTAAAGGGTATCGTGGGTTCGAATCCCACCCCATCCGCCAA
>CAYOKN010000164.1:0-7347 GCA_964404545.1 uncultured Rhodospirillaceae bacterium
CGGCCAGCCCCTGACCGTGGCCTGGGGCGGCGGCGAGAAACGCTATGGCGGCATCGGCCACTATCTGGCCGAACAGCTGACCCCCATGGTGGAGGCCGAAATCCGCGTCACCGTGCTGGGCCATGTCCAGCGCGGCGGCCAGCCCTCCATGCGCGACCGCCTGTTGGCCTCGGCCTTCGGCGTGCATGCGGTGGACCTGGTGGCCATGGGCAAGTTCGACCGCATGGTGGCCTGGGCCAACCGCGGCGTGACCGACGTGGACATCGACGAGGTGGCCGGCGTCACCCGCTGCGTGGACCCCAAGGGCGGCTTGGTCCATGCCGCGCGCGGCCTGGGCATCTATATGGGTGACCCCAACGACCCCGCCTGCTGGCGCCCGGGCTGAGCCGGACATCTCAAGCCGCCCGGGTGATGGCCTGTTCCAAGGCCTGGTGCAGCAGCACCGGAGTGACCGGCTTGTGCAGGATGCGGTAGCCCGAGGCTTCGGCTTCGCGCAACCGTTCCGGGCCGGTGTCGCCGGTGATGATGATGCTGGGGATGGGCTTGGCGAACAAGGTGCGGATGGCGTCGATGGCTTCGCGGCCCGTATGCTCGTCTCGCAGGCGGTAATCGGCGACGATGGCCACCGGGGCGCGGCCCATCTGGCGCAGGCTTCGCTCGGCCTCCACCTGCGAGCCCGCCGTCAGCACCTCGAAGCCCCATTCCTCGAGCACCAGCTGCAGACCGCGGAGCACCAGCGCCTCGTCATCGATCAGCACCACCAGCCCCTGGTCGCGCCGGCTTTCCGGCTGCGGACCGGGTGGGGCTGACTGCCAGAAACGGCGGCCGATCAACGGCATTTCCACCTGGAACACCGACCCCCGGCCCGGCACGGACCGCACCGAAACCCGGTGCCCCAGCAGCTTGACGATGCGGTCCACGATGGCCAGGCCCAGCCCCAGCCCCTGGGCGCGGTCGCGCTCGGGATTTCCCACCTGGGTGAATTCGTGGAAGATTTCGTCGATGCGCTCGGCCGGGATGCCGACGCCCGTGTCCCAGACCTGCACCGACAGATGGCTGTCCCGCACGCGGCAGCCCACCAGGACGCGGCCCTCGCGGGTATAGCGCAGGGCATTGCTGACCAGATTCTGCAGCACCCGCGCCAATAGCGCCGGGTCGGTCTGCACCAGGCCGGTGGACGGCACCACGGTGAAGCCCAGCCCCTGGGCCTGGGCCTGGGGCCCATATTCCGCCGACAGCCGTTCCAGCAGGTCCTGCACGGCCACCGCCTGGAACTGCGGCTGGATCACCCCTGCATCCAGCTTCGAGATGTCCAAAAGCCCGTCCAGAAGCAGGTTGATGGCATCCAGCGAGCGCTCCAGGTCGGTCAGAATCATGCTGGACTCGCCGCCCGGCAGCCGGCGGGACAGGGCGGCGGTGAAAAAGAACAGTGCTTGCACCGGCTGCCGCAGGTCATGGCTGGCGGCGGCCAGGAATTTCGACTTGGACAGGTTGGCGCGCTCGGCCTCGTCCTTGGCGCGGCGCAGGGCTTCCTCGGTCCATTTGCGCTCGGTCATGTCGCGGCTGATCCGTACATAGCCGCGCACCCGTCCCGCCTCGTCCACCAGCCGGTTCATGGCCACATGGGCCCAGAAGCGGCTGCCGTCCTTGCGTACCCGCCAGCCCTCATCCTCCACCCGGCCGGAGTCCAGCAACTGCTTCTGCAACTCGCGGTGCCGTTCGTTGTCCGGCGGAAAGAACACCGAGAAATGGCGGCCGACCACCTCTTCGGCGGCCCAGCCATAGGCGCGCTCGGCGCCCTGGTTCCAACTGGCGATGCGGCCGTCCTCGGTCAGGGTGACGATGGCATAGTCGCGCACCGCATCCACCAGCAGCCGGAACCGCTCCTCCGATTGGCGCAGCCGTTCCTCGGTGCGCTTGCGTTCGGTGATGTCGCGGATGATGCCGGCGAACAGCCGCCGCCCGCCCACCCGGCTTTCCCCCACCGCCAGGTCCATGGGAAAGGTGCTGCCGTCCTTGCGCTGGCCCACCACCTCGCGGCCGATGCCGATGATCCGGGCATGGCCGGTGGTCAGGTAGTTCTGCATATAGCGGTCATGGGCCGATCGGTAGGGCTCGGGCATCAGCATGGCGACGTTGCGCCCGATCACCTCGGACGGCTTGTAGCCGAAGATGCGCTCGGCTGCCCGGTTGAGACCCAGGATCCGCGCCTGCTCGTCAATGGTCACGATGCCGTCCACCGCCGCCTCCAGGATGGCTTCGGCGCTGGCCTGGGCCTCGTGCATCTTGTTGGCCCGAACCCATTGCCACAGCAGCCCCGCGACGCAGGGAACCGCAACCAGGGCGGCCAGTGCCACTGTTGCAACGATGTCCATGCCCTCGACTGTCCCTTGCCCACCGGAAATGTCCCACATGTGGGGAGGCCGTCCAGGGTTCGCACCCACGAAAAGGATAGGGTATCCGCCAGGAGTCCTAGCCCCCTAGCCGCAGCCCCAGCCCTTGGGCCACTGGAACCGGGCACGCGCTTTCGGGTAAAACCAGGGTATGTACGACTCTGGCCCTTCGCCCTGCCCTGTTGACCAGTCCCCCCTCGCCGCCGGCGAGCCCCCGCCCTTCGACCTGATCGAAGGGCCGGCGGACGGCGCCCTGGTGCTGGTCTGCGACCATGCCAGCAACAGCATCCCGCCGTCGCTGCAAGGGCTGGGGCTGGACCCGGCCGAGTTGGGCCGCCACATCGCCTGGGACATCGGCGCCGCCGACCTGACCCGCCGGCTGGCTGCCAGCTTGGGCGCCACCGCCGTGCTGGGCACCGTGTCGCGGCTGGTGGTGGACCTGAACCGTCGCCCCACCGACCCCACCGCCATGGCCGAACGGTCCGACGGCACCGAAATCCCGGGCAACCAGGGTTTGGCCCCGGCCCAGGTGGAGCAGCGCCTGGCCCGCTGGCACGCCCCCTATCACCAGGCGGTGGCCGGCGCCGTGGGCCGTGTCTGGGCCCGGGGACAGGTGCCGGTGGTGGTGGCCCTGCACAGCTTCACCCCCTCCATGAACGGCCAGGCCCGTCCCTGGCATGCGGGCGTGCTATGGAACCGGGACGGCCGCATGGCCCTGCCGCTGATCCATGGCCTGCGCACCCGCCCCGGCCTGATGGTGGGAGACAACGAGCCCTATTCCGGCCGTATCGCCAATTACACCCTGGACGTGCATGCGGGCGCCGCCGGCTTCCCCCATGTGTCCATCGAGGTGCGCCAGGACCTGATCGCCCACCCCGCCGGGGTGGCGGAATGGGCCGATCTGCTGCACCAGGCCCTCATCCCCCTGCTCGCCGATTCCGGGTTGTACCGGCTCTGCCCGCATTGACCCCGGCCCCAAGCTGCGGCTATCTTCCCCGGCCACTTTAGGCATAGCCGTTTTTGGGTAGGAGGTTTCTGATGGCTGATGTTGGCGGCATCGCCGGCGAGCGTCTGCGGTCCTTCATCGAGCGTATCGAGCGTCTCGAAGAGGAAAAGAAGGCCCTCCAGGCCGATATCAAGGACGTGTTCTCGGAAGCCAAGGGCACCGGATTCGACGTCAAGATCATCCGCGAGATCCTGAAGATCCGGAAGATGGAAGACGCTGACCGCCAGGAGAAGGAAGAACTCCTGGACCTCTACATGCGCGCCCTGGGCATGATGCCCTCCGAGGACTGAGGCCTCGCGCCACACCACTTATGACCTTCGGTAGGGGTTGGAGCGGGAAAGTTCGCCCCCAACCTCTCCGGATGGTGATGGGTGGGAGTGGCGTCATGGGACTGGTCACCTGGTCCGAAAGTTTCAGCGTGGGCGTGGACACGGTGGATGAAGACCACCGCGACCTGTTCGACCTGACCAATCATGTGCATGAGGCCGTGGCCGAGGGGCAAGGCGATCGCGCCGCCCGTCAGGCCATCGAACGGCTTCGGCTGTTCGCCGCCGACCATTTCCGGCGCGAGGAAGTGCTGATGATCGGCACCGGCTATCCCGGCCTGCCCAGCCATCTGGCGGCGCACCGGGCCTTGCTGAAACGGGTGTCGGCCCTGGCCGAAGACCCGACCGAGCGCCAGGCCAGCGGCCTGACGGTTTTGGGTTTCCTCAAGACCTGGCTGGCGGACCATATCGTCCGCCACGACCTGGCCTTCAAATCCCACCTGGACTATGCCGGCATCGCCCGTTGGCGGTGAACCGGCCCCTGCTCCTTGGCCGCCTTGACGCCGGCCCAGGCCCGCTCGTGGAAGTAATAGGCCACGGTGTTGCAGGCCGGCTCCAACAGGGCCAAGGCGCCGCTGATGGCGATGCTGCCGGTGAGCAGATAGGCCACGGTGAAGGCGACCGAGAAATGCACACAGGCGAAGGTAAAGGTCTTGGTCAACTCGGTCATGGCACTCTCTCCCGTCGGTCAGCCTTGGCGCTGAACCAATGGAAAGACCTTAACCGGCCCGACCGTCATCGATCCAATAACTATTTCTGTCAAAAGTGATCGACTAAACCGATCAGCCCAGCCGCACCGCCGTGCCATTGGCGGTGACCATCAGCAGGGTCTTGTTGTCACCGCCGATGACCTCATAATCCAGGTCCACGCCCACCACGGCGTCGGCGCCCTTGGCCCGGGC
Source organism: uncultured Rhodospirillaceae bacterium (assembly GCA_964404545.1). GTDB lineage: Bacteria > Pseudomonadota > Alphaproteobacteria > Rhodospirillales > Magnetospirillaceae > CAYOKN01. The sequence goes on from CAYOKN010000164.1 coordinate 4,628, forward strand.
ATTGTCCATCATCTCGGAGATGGCGATGTCCTTGGCTTCCTGCAGCAGCTTTTCATAGGAACCCGACCGGCCGCCCACGATGTCGCGCACACTGGCGAAGAGGTCGCGGAAGATATTGGTGCCCATCACGGAATCCCCGGACACGATGCCCAGATAGGCGATGATGGGCTTGCCCTGGATTTCCGGGGTGGTGGTCACGATCATGGGGGGGCTCCTGTCTTGAGATTGCGGCCTAAAGCTGTCCGGCGCCGTCGGAATAGCGAAGCGCCACTGCCGGGAAGGTATGGGCAATGACCAGGAAGGCCTCAACCACATCGGGGGCAAAGGCCCGCCCGGATTCCGCGCGGATGATCTCGACCGCCTTTTCGTGGGGGAAGGCGGGCTTGTAGCAGCGTTTGCTGGTCAGGGCGTCATAGACGTCGGCCAGGGCGCACAGCCGCGCCGCCAGCGGGATCTCTTCGCCGCGAAGGCCGTTGGGATAGCCACTGCCGTCCCATTTCTCGTGATGGCTTTCGGCGATCTGGATGCCCATGCCGATGAAGTCATTGCCGGGATGCTGGCCATGCACCGCGCGCAGGCAATCGGCACCCAGGCGGCTGTGGGTCTTCATCAGCTCGAATTCCTCGGGCTCCAGCTTGCCGGGCTTGCGCAGGACCGCGTCGGGAATGGCCACCTTGCCGATGTCATGCAGCGGGCTGGCGGCATAAAGGCAGTCCACGAAGCCGTCATCGATCACCCCGGCATAGGCTGGGTGGCGGGCCAGCTCGATGGCCAGCAAACGGGAATATTCGCGCATGCGGTCCAGGTGGTCGCCAGTGTCGGTGTCCCGGGATTCCGCCAGCTTGGACAGGGCGAAGATGGTGCCCAGCTGCGCCTTGGTCAGGGCCCGCACCTGCTCGCGCACCCGGGTTTCCAGATGCAGGTTGTAGTCCTCCATCTGGTGGCGATAGCCCCGCTCCTGGTCATGCAGGCGCTTGACCTCGATACAAGCCGCGACCCGGGCGCGCAGCAGCACCGGTTCAAAAGGCTTGGACAGAAAGTCGGCGGCCCCCGCCTGGATGCAGCGCACCACCGCGTCCATCTGGTCCAGGGCGGAAATCATGATCACCGGAAGGTGCCGCAGCGAGTCGCTGGCCTTGATCTGGGCCAGCACCTCATAGCCGTCCATCTCGGGCATCATCACGTCCAGCAGCACCAGGTCCACCGGCTCGGCCCGCAGCATCTGCATGGCGGCGCGGCCATGGGCCGCAGTGCTGACGGCGCAGCCCATCCGCTGCAGATGCCGGGACAGCACCTCGCGGTTGGCCTCATTGTCGTCCACCACCAGCACCCGCCCGCCCCTCAAGGGCTCGGGCTCGGGCGCAGCCGGCTCGGAGGCGCGGGACTGCAGGGCCGATGTGGAGGTGGTCAGGTCCAGCCCGGTATCCAGCAGGGCAGTCAGCTCCTGGGCTGCCAGCACCACATTGCCCAGGTCCTCGGCAGCGCCATCGCCCCGGCCCTGCCAGGCCTGCAGCAGCAATTCGCCGGTGTCCAGGATGCGCAGCAGCGGCGCGCGCAATTGCTGGCGCACGCCCTCGGCCCCCATCAGCCGGCGCTTTTCAGCCGAAACCAGCGGATCGAACAGGGCGTCGATCAAGGCGGCCAGCTTGCGCCCATCGGCCAGGATGGCATGCAGCCGCGCGGCGTCCCCAGCCTGCAGCTGCTCTTGCGACAGATCCAGGATCAGCTCGGTAAAGCCGCAGATATGATTGACATAGGTCAGGAGATCGTGCCGTGACCGGGCGGCAAAACCCTGGCTGCCCGGCCCGGCACTCACGCCACCTTGCTCCCCAGCAGGGCATCCATCTTGGCCAGCAGGCGGGTGAATTCCACCGGCTTGCTGTCATAGTCGTCACAGCCGGCGCTGAGGCATTTCTCTCGGTCGTCGGCCAGTGCATGGGCGGTCAGGGCGATCACCGGGATGCCCGCGGTCTCGGGGTCGGCCTTCAACTGGCGCGTGGCTTCAAGCCCGTCCATCACCGGCAGGCTGACATCCATCAGGATCAGGTCCGGCTTGCTGGACTTGGCGAACACCACGCCCTGGCTGCCGTCCACCGCGATCACCACGTCAAAGCCGCGCTTGATCAGCCGACGCGACAGCATGTCGCGGTTCAGTTCATTGTCCTCGACCAGAAGAATTCTCACCATACCCCTACGCTCCGTCCCCCCGTCTGCCGGCCGTCCGGCACCGGATGCTGCACTCCCCCAAGCGCCACAAGCTCTTGGCCGGCATCGGCAGCCGGCACCATTTCCAGTCAAGGCCTGTGCAATGTCACGAGTGTAAAGATTCCCCCCTTGCGGCACAACTAGGCAGATGGTCAAACCGCGCCCCTTCGACGAAAGATCGTCACGGCGCAATACCCATCGGTTGCGCCACCCCGCTTTGGGCTTAACGCAGACGGGCGATTGAAGCGGCCCCGTCCCTTGCGCAGATGCAGGCCATGAAAGCGGGCGTCCTCCTCTTGCTGGCCGGCATGATGGCCCTGAGCAGCCAGGCTGCTGCCCGGGCCGGCCCCCTGCCGGGGAACCCGGAGGATGGCCGCGCCCTGGCCGTGGGCGCCGGCCTGGCCAGCGCCGACTGGGCCTGCATGCGCTGCCACGGGCTGGAAGGCCAGGGCGACCGAGTGGCCGCCTATCCGCGCCTGGCCGGGCTGCCGCGCTATTACCTTTATAAACAGCTG
>CAYOKN010000165.1:0-5682 GCA_964404545.1 uncultured Rhodospirillaceae bacterium
GCAACTGGGCCACCAGGCCGGCATCAGCCTGTTCCAGGGCTATACCGTGGACAAGTTGATGGAAACGGCCAACGCGGCGGCGTGAGCGGCACCGCCTTGAGGCCAAAGTTCACCATGAAGGCACGAAGGGACGAAGGAACACGAAGACCTCCTTCGTGCCCTTCTTGGTCCTTCGTGCCTTCGTGATCCAGGTTGGTTCCGCCCTGCGGGCTCGACAAGTTCAGCATGAGGGCGGTTTTTTCGCCCTCAACCGGCCTCAGCCCTCGCGGGCCACGGCGCGCCAGCCGATGTCGCGGCGGCAGAAGCCTTCGGGCCAGTTGATCTTGTCCACGGCCTGGTACGCACGGTCCTTGGCTTCCTTGACGGTGGCGCCGGTGGCGGTGACGCCCAGCACGCGGCCGCCGGTGGCGACGATGCGGCCCTGGTCGTCGGTGGCGGTGCCGGCATGGAACACCATGCTGTCGGAAACCGTGGCGGCGGCGTCCAGGCCGCCGATCACGGTGCCCTTCTGGTAGCTGCCGGGATAGCCATTGGCGGCCATCACCACCACCAGGGCGGCATGGTCGTGCCAGCCCAGATCAGCCTCGTCCAGCCGGCCATCGGCGGCGGCCACCAGGGCGGTCAGCAGGTCGGTGGACAGGCGGGCCATCAGCACCTGGCATTCCGGGTCGCCGAAGCGGGCATTGAACTCGATCAGTCGCGGGCCTTTGTCGCTGATCATCAGGCCGGCGAACAGCACGCCCTTGAAGGGGCGGCCTTCGGCGGCCATGCCCTTGACCGCCGGAGTGACGATTTCGTCCATGATGCGGCGTTCGATCTCGGGGGTCACCACGGGGGCGGGGGAATAGGCGCCCATGCCGCCGGTGTTGGGGCCGGTGTCGTTGTCGCCCACCCGCTTATGGTCTTGCGCGGCGGTCAGGGCCACGGCGCGCTCGCCGTCGCAGATGGCGAAATAGCTGGCTTCCTCGCCGTCCAGGAATTCCTCGACCACCACCTCGTCACCGGCCGAGCCGAACAGGCGATCGCCCATGATCTGGTCGATGGCGGCGTGGGCTTCGGCCACGGTCTCGCAGATGATCACGCCCTTGCCGGCGGCCAGGCCGTCGGCCTTGACCACGATGGGGGCGCCTTTTTCCGAGGCGAAGGCCTTGGCGGCGGCGGCGTCCTTGAAGCGGCCATAGGCGGCGGTGGGGATGCCGTATTTGGCGGCCAGGTCCTTCATGAAGCCCTTCGAGCCTTCCAGCTCGGCGGCCGCCGCGCTGGGGCCGAAGGCCTTGATGCCGGCGGCGGTCAGCTTGTCCACCAGGCCCAGCACCAGCGGCTGCTCGGGGCCCACCACCACGAAGTCGATGGCCGTGTCGCGGCAGAAGGCGACCAGGGCGTCCACGTCATCGGCGGCAATGGCCACCAGCTGGGCCACGCTCGCGATGCCGGCATTGCCGGGGGCGCAATAAAGGGTCTCGCACTTGGGCGACTTCTTGATCGCCCAGCACAGGGCATGCTCGCGGCCACCCGAGCCGACCACCAGAACCTTCATGTTGCGGTACCCCTTCAAAGAACTTTGAAAGGGGGTCTTTTAGCACGGGCCGGCGCGTGAGGAAAATTCTCTGCGGTCAAAGCCGCTGATATGGTCCAGCAGCCAGAACTTCACATATTCGGCCACGCTTTCCGCGATGTCGCTGCAGTCGTCCCGATAGTCGGCGATCATGCGGTCCATGTCGGCCAACAGGCGGCGGTGGCACAGGGCATGCTCGATGCCCTCGGCGCTGCCCTGGTCGATCAATTCCTCTTCCTGCTGGAAGTGCAGCACGGCCGCCCGGCGGATTTCGGACAAAAGCGCCAGCACCTCGTCCTTGGGGGCGCCGCGCTGGCCGGCGCGGTGCAGGCGGTTCAGCATGGCGGCCAGGGCCTGGTGATGATCGTCCACCTGGCCCAGCCCCACCGCCAGTTCATCGCTCCAGCGGATCAGGTCGCCCTCCTGGCCGGCGGCGGCACGGGCCAGCGCCTCCTTATAGGCGGCGTCGTCCACCAATTCATGCTCGAACAGGATGCGTTCCAGGGTCTCCACCAGCTCATAGCCCCGGTCGGCGCCCAGCGGCGGGCGCAGCCGGGTCAGCAGGCCGTCGATGCGCTGCAGGATCTCGCCATGCTCGCGCTGATGCCGGTCCAGCCGGTCATAGGCGATGCCGCGCAGGATCACCTCTTCCTGCTGGAAATGCCCGGCCACCTGTTGCCGGAATGACGCCAGCTCGGACAGGATTTCTTCGACCGGCGCCGCCATGCGCCAAAGCGCCGCCACCCGCTCCACCCGCTGGGCCAGGAACAGGTGCGAGCGGTCGATGAAGGCGCTGCCGGTGCTGGGGACATGCATCATGGAGCAAGTCTAGTCCCATCGCGGCGCCTTTGCTAGACTGCCGCCATGACCGGACCCAGCAGGCCTGCCAGCAACGTCCCCGAATACAGCGTCTCCGAACTGTCCGGCGCCCTGAAGCGGACGGTTGAGGATACCTATTCCATCGTCCGCGTGCGTGGCGAAATCTCGGGCTTCAAGCGTCACAGCTCGGGCCATCTCTATCTGTGCCTGAAGGACACCGAGGCGGTGCTGGATGCCGTCTGCTGGAAGGGTCAGGCGGGGCGGCTGCAGGTGCGGCCCGAGGATGGGCTCGAAGTGGTGGCCACCGGCCGCCTGACCACCTATCCCGGCCGCTCGAAATACCAGATGATCATCGAGAGCATGGAGGTGGCGGGCGAGGGCGCGCTGCTGAAGCTGCTCGAGGACCGCCGGCGCAAGCTGGCCGCCGAGGGATTGTTCGACCCGGCGCGCAAGAAGCCCATTCCCTTCCTGCCCACGGTGATCGGCGTGGTTACCTCGCCCACCGGGGCGGTGATCCGCGACATCCTGCACCGGCTGGCCGACCGCTTTCCCCGCCATGTGCTGGTCTGGCCGGTGGCGGTGCAGGGTGATGGTGCCGCCGAGCAGGTGGCCCATGCCATCGACGGCTTCAATGCCCTGCGCCCCGGCGGGCCGGTGCCGCGTCCCGACCTGCTGATCGTGGCGCGCGGCGGCGGCAGCCTTGAGGACCTGTGGGCCTTCAACGAGGAGGTGGTGGTGCGCGCCGCCGCCGCCTCGGCGATTCCGCTGATCAGCGCGGTGGGGCACGAAACCGACACCACCCTGATCGACTTCGCTTCGGACCTGCGCGCGCCCACCCCCACGGGGGCAGCGGAAAAGGCGGTGCCGGTGCGCTTGGAGCTGATGGCCCAGGTGCTGGACGACGGCCGCCGGCTGGTAGGCGGCCTGACCCGCTTGCTGGACGAGCGCCGCACCCGGCTGGAGGCCTGCGCCCGGGGCCTGCCGCTGGTGCTGCGCCGACTGGACGAGGCCACCCAGCGGCTGGACGACCGGGCCGAGCGCCTGGCCAATTGCTGGCCCGCCTATCTGCATCGGCGCGAGGCCGAATTGGACAGACTGGGCCACCGGCTGAAGACCCCGCGCGAATTGCTGCAGGCCAAGCAGCATCAGCTCGAACAATGTTCGGGGCGTCTGGGGCATGCCATGCAGCGGCTGAAGGACCGCGAGTTGGCGCGGCTGGAGCAGGGTCAGACCCGCCTGGCCCATCTGGACGACCGGCTGGCCGCCACGGCGCCGCGCCTGCTGGCCGACCGCCAGGCCCGGCTGGACGGGCTGGCCAAGCTGCTGGACAGCTATTCCTATAAGAAGACCCTGGAGCGCGGCTTCGCCCTGGTGCGCGACGCCCAGGGCCGGCCGGTCACCGACCCCGCTGGAACCCGGGCCGGCGACCAATGGACCGTGGCCTTTCAGGGCGACCAGACCGTGGCTGTCACCGTGTCCGGCGACGGCCCGCCGCCCTCGGTCCCGCCAGCCTCCAAACCCGCCGTGCCGCGCCCCGCCGCCAAGGCGGCGCCGCACAAGCCGTCGGGCAAGGGCGACGACCGCCAGGGCAATTTGTTGTGAGGCCGCTGGCCGGGCTGCTGCTCCTGGCCTTGGCGGCCTGCGCGCCGGTGCAAGGCGCCTTGGAGCAAGGCGGCCTGGCCCAGGGGCGGGTGCCGCCCGGCGCCCATGTCTGGCTGGATGGCCGTCCGGTTCCGGTGGCCGCCGATGGCCGCTTTCTGGTGGGCTGGGGCCGCGAGGCCGGGCCGGAGTCCTGGCTCGTGGTGCAGGGGCCGGGCAGGCGCCTGACCCTGGACCGGCTGGAGATCGCGCCGCGCGTCTGGGACGAACAGCGTATCACCGGCCTGGCCGAGCCCATGGTGACCCCCGATCCGGCATTGCAGGCCCGCATCGCCGCGGACAACCGCAGGATCGCCGCCGTGCGCGGCGCCAGCAGCCCCGATCCGCTGTTCGCCTCGGGCCTGGTGCGGCCCGCCGAGGGCGTGGTATCCGGGGTGTTCGGCAGCCGCCGGGTGCTGAACGGCCAGCCCCGGTCTCCGCATAGCGGCGTGGATTATGCGGCGGCGCAGGGCGCGCCGGTGCTGGCGGCGGGCGATGGCTGGGTGAGCCTGGCCGAATCGGACATGGTTTATACCGGCGGCACGGTGATGATCGATCACGGGCTGGGCCTGCAGACCGTCTATGCCCATCTGTTGGATTATTCGGTGACGGTGGGGCAGCGGGTGGCCAAGGGCCAGCCCATCGGCCGCGTCGGCGCGAGCGGACGCGCCACCGGCCCGCATCTGCATTTCGGCACCAGTTGGACCGATGTGCGGCTGGATCCGGAGACGGTGCTACGGGTGCTGGAATAGCTCCCCTCGCCCGCTAGCGGGAGAGGGGGCCGGGTTCAGGGCTTCCGCCTTTAGGCCACCTTGCCGTGGCAGTGCTTGTATTTCTTGCCCGAGCCGCAGGGGCAGGGGGCGTTGCGCGAAGGGGCGGCGGCGGTGCGGACCGGCTGCGGGGCTACGGCGGTGTCGCCGTCTTCCATGCCGGCCAGGGCCGGGTCTTGCCGCGATTCGTGCATCACCCGGGGCGCCTGCGGCTGCAGGGCTTCCGGCGGGGTCTGCTCGATGCGCAGCTCGATATGGGCCAGCACGCTGGTGATCCGGTCGCGCAGGCCGTCCAGCATGGCCTCGAACAGGTTGAAGGCCTCGCGCTTGTATTCGTTCAGCGGATCGCGCTGGGCATAGGCGCGCAGATGCACGCCCTGGCGCAGATGGTCCAGGGTCAGCAGGTGATCCTTCCACTGCTGGTCCAGGAGCTGCAGCAGCATGCTCTTTTCCACCATGCGCCAGACCTCGGCCCCGTAATTGGCCACCTTTTCGGCCATCTTGCGGTCGGTGGCGTCAATGATGCGCTCGCGGATCTCGGCGTCGGCGATGCCCTCTTCCTTGGCCCAGTCCTGGATCGGCAGGTTCATGTTGAAGATGCGCAGCACCTCCTCATGCAGGGCCTGCACGTCCCATTGTTCGGCATAGGCGCGCTCGGGGATGCAGCGGGCCACCAGGTCCTCGATCACCTCATGGCGCATGGACTGGACGGTCTCGGCCACGTCGGTGGCCTGCATCAGTTCCTTGCGCTGTTCATAGATGACCTTGCGCTGGTCATTCATGACGTCGTCGAACTTCAGCAGGTTCTTGCGGATGTCGAAATTGCGGGCCTCGACCTTCTGCTGGGCCTTTTCCAACGCCTTGTTGATCCAGGGGTGGATGATGGCTTCGCCTTCCTGC
>CAYOKN010000165.1:5774-6842 GCA_964404545.1 uncultured Rhodospirillaceae bacterium
GCCCGACCGGCCGCGCGGCTGGTTGTCGATGCGCCGCGATTCGTGGCGCTCGGTGCCCACCACATAAAGGCCGCCGGCCTCCAGCGCGATGCGTTTGTTCTCGGCAATCTCGGCCTTGATCTGCTCGATCTTGGCGGCGCGCTTGGCTTCGTCGGTGATTTCGTCCGCTTCCTGGCGGATGCGCATGTCCAGATTGCCGCCCAGCTGGATGTCGGTGCCGCGGCCCGCCATGTTGGTGGCGATGGTCACCGCGCCCGGCACGCCGCCCTCGGCCACGATATGGGCCTCCTGCTCGTGATAGCGGGCGTTCAGCACCTGGTGCGGGATCTTCTTCTTTTTCAGCAGGTCGGACAGATATTCCGACTTCTCGATGGACACGGTGCCCACCAGAACCGGCTGCTTGCGGGTGCGGCAGTCCTGGATCAGCTCGACGATGGCGTCGAACTTCTCGCGTACGGTGCGATAGACCTCGTCGTCATGGTCGATGCGGGACACCGGCACGTTGGTGGGGATGTCCACCACGTCCAGATTGTAGATTTCCTGGAACTCGCCGGCCTCGGTCATGGCGGTGCCGGTCATGCCGGCCAGCTTCGGATAGAGCCGGAAATAGTTCTGGAAGGTGATCGAGGCCAGGGTCTGGTTCTCGTTCTGGATCTGGACGCCTTCCTTGGCCTCCAGCGCCTGATGCAGGCCGTCGGAATAGCGCCGGCCTTCCATCATGCGGCCGGTGAATTCGTCGATGATGACGACCTTGTTGTCCTTGACGATATAGTCCACGTCGCGGGTGAACAGCTTGTGGGCGCGCAGGGCCTGGTTGGCGTGGTGCACCAGCGAGATGTTCTGGATGTCGTAGAGGTTGCCGCCCTTCATCAGGCCCGAGGCCTTCAGCAGCTCCTCCATCTTCTCGGCGCCCAGCTCGGTCAGGGTGACGGCCTTGACCTTCTCGTCCTTCTCGAAGTCCTCTTCGGTCAGCTGCGGGATCAGCGCATTGACCAGCACATAGGCCTCGGAATTATCCTCGGTGGGCCCCGAGATGATCAGCGGCGTGCGCGCCTCGTCGATCAGGAT
>CAYOKN010000165.1:6860-7314 GCA_964404545.1 uncultured Rhodospirillaceae bacterium
CGATGGCGAAATTGAAGGGCCGCTGGACCATGTCTTCCAGGCGGAACTTCATATTGTCGCGCAGATAATCGAAGCCCAGCTCGTTGTTGGTGGCATAGGTGATGTCGGCGCGATAGGCGTCGTGGCGCTCGGCGTCGTCGGCGGCGTGGGTGATGATGCCCACGGACAGGCCCAGGAAGTTATAGAGCTTGCCCATCCAGGTGGCGTCGCGGCTGGCCAGGTAGTCGTTGACCGTCACCACATGCACGCCCTTGCCGGTCAGGGCGTTCAGATAGACCGGCAGGGTGGCCACCAGGGTCTTGCCTTCGCCGGTGCGCATCTCGGAGATGCGGCCCTGGTGCAGCACCATGCCGCCGATCAGCTGCACGTCGAAGGGACGCAGGCCCAGCGCGCGCTTGGCGCCCTCGCGCACGGTGGCGAAGGCTTCGGGCAGCAGGTCGTCCAGGGTCTCGCC
>CAYOKN010000166.1:0-7227 GCA_964404545.1 uncultured Rhodospirillaceae bacterium
GGCCGGGACCGGGTCTTCTCGGTGGGGGAGACGGGCTGAAGCCGGCATTGGCGGGCCGCGTCCCAGAAAATGGTGTAGACGTTGATGTGTCTGATATTGCTCCGCAGGCCGGGCGCAACCGTAAATTACGCAATCACGCAGCCCTGCCCTTGCCAGCCATCTTTTTGCAATACCTGACGCAGACGTCTCGGCCCTGCTCGGCTGGACTCACACGGTCTGGGCATGCGCCCGGAGCGCGTGCGAACTACGGGGGAGGTTTGGCGGAGTGTTGCAAACCTTATTCCTGCCGGGGGTTGGTGGCCATGTCGAGAATGGTGCGGGGCAGGATCCCGGAGGCCCCCAGATGGCTGGTGATGCGTACCATCACTTCCGGGTGACGGTCGCGAAAGACCGTCACCGCATCGGGAATATCCTCCGCCACATGGGTGCCGGCAGCGAGGAAATAGGGCAACAGGATGATCTCCCGGGCGCCCATGGCGACGCAACGCGCCAGACCGGCGGGGATGTCCGGGTCGGCGAGTTCCAGAAAGGCGCATTCCACATGATCGATCCCGGGGGAGCGCAGCTCGCGCACGCGCATGGCGAGTTGCCGCACTTCCTCGTTCGAGGCCTGGCGCCGGCTGCCGTGGGCGACGATGAGCAGATGGCGTGGCGACACGGCGGCGGGCATCAGTTGATGCTTCCGGTATTGGGGTTCTCCGCCATGGCGTCGAAGATGGCTCGCAGCCCCGGGGATCGGACGCCGCCGTGGGTTTCCATGGCCTGATATTCCTGGCGGTTGGCCTCCGATTCGAAGTAGATCTTCATGCGGCCGGAACCCTGGCCCTCGATGACGAAGGGGGCTTGCGCCAGGTCGGTGACGTCGTTCAGGGTGATGGGGTCGCGCGTACAGGTGATCATGACGGTTCCTTTCAGGAATGGCGGGATGGTCTTGCCAGGCGGAGATCCACCCGCATCTCCCGGCCGACGGCCACCAGGCCGGGGGGGCGCAGCCCGGGCCGGTCCCGGGGTCGGTCAATGGGGTGGGGTGGGAAGGTGGCGAAGGTCAGACGCAAGGCTTGCCAGCCGGGTGGCGCAGCGCAACCGGGCAGTATCCGCGTGGCCGGCAGGCCGATCGCCAGCGGCCGCAGGTGCTTCAACATGGCAAGCCTCCGGCGGGGTCGGGCAAAGTGCCCAGCACCGGCGTCCCCCGCCAGCCCGGTTTGACCAGCAGCATCTGCACCGTGCCCAGAGCGCGTTCGCGGAAGCCGGCCTCGCAGTAGGCGAAATAGAACATCCACTTGCGCAGGAAGGATTCCGGGTACCCCAGGGCGCGCACGGCATCCATGGCGTCGAGGAAATTCCCGCGCCAGCGCGCCAGGGTCTCGCCATAGTGCGGGCCGATGTCCTCGAGATGCACGGCGCGCAGGTCGGAAGCCCGAGTCAGGCTGGAGACCAGGGCGGTGACACTGGGCAGGAAGCCCCCCGGAAAGATGTGCTTCTGAATGAAATCCACCTCGCCCAGGGCCGCTTGGCAGCGCTGATCGGCGATGGTGATGGCCTGCAGCAGCATGGCCCCCTCGGACTTGAGCAGGCGGGCGCACTGGCGGAAGTAGGTGTCCAGGTTGGTGGCGCCCACCGCCTCCACCATCTCGATGGAGACCAGATGATCGAAGCGTCCCCTCAGATCCCGGTAGTCGGCAAGCAGCACCTCGACCCGGTCCGCCAGCCCCGCCGCCGCCACCCGTTCGCGCGCCAGTTCGTATTGCTGCCGCGACAGGGTGGCGGTGGTCACCCGGCTACCATGACGGCCAGCCGCATGCAGGGCGAAGCCGCCCCAGCCGCTGCCGATCTCCAGCACGTGGTGATGGGGGCCTAGGCCGAGCTTGCGACAGATGCGTTCCAGCTTGGCGGTGGACGCCCCCGCCAGGGTCATCTCGGGTCATTCGAAGATGGCGCAGGAATACATCAGGGTTTCGTCCAGCCAGCGTCGGTAGAAATCGTTGCCCAGGTCGTAATGGGCGGCGATGTTGCGCCGGCTGCCGGCGCGGGTGTTGCGGTTGAGGCCGTGGAGCAGCCGACGCAGGGGCGAGGACAGGCGCGCCAGGCCGTCTCCAGGCCATCCACCGCCGCGCGGTTGCGCAGCAACAGCCGCAGCAGCCCGGTGAGGTCATCGCTGTGCCAGTCGCCGGCCATGAAGGATTCGCCAGCGCCAACGCTGCCGCCTAAGGCCACCCGGGACCAGAACGCCGGATTCAGCACCCTCACCCGCGCCTCGGGCAGGCCGGCGCCGAAGCGGTAGAGGCGCTCCCCCGCCTGGATCAGCAGGGTGCCCTGGCCAAGGTCTTCCAACTGCCGCAGCAGGGCGCGCCGGGCCAGGCTCTCGAGTGGAGAGGCGGTTGGCGCCCCCGCTTCGGGGCGGACGAGGACGCCATCGTTCATGCGCAAGTCTCCCGGGGTTTGCCGGCCGCCGAAGGGTGGTCGAACACCGGCGTGCCCTTGAGCCACAGACGCAGGGCCTGCCAGTAGATGCCAAACACCACCTGGCCGGTCATGAAGGGGAAGCGTGTCAGGGCCCAGGCCAGATTGCGGCCGGTGAGCGGCCGACGCCGCAGCTTGAGGGTGGCGTCGAACACCTTCTCGCCGCACTTCAGGTCTTCCAGGTGCAGGAGCAGGATGTCACCCGGGGCAGTCAGACGCCAGGCGTATTCCAGGTCCATGGGCAGGAAGGGGGATACGTGCATGGCCTTGGCGCAGCGGAATGCCGGTTTCTCCGGAGTCCCCAAGTTGCGGTGCATGGGCAGCACGTAGGCATGGCGCTCCCCCCAGGGGGTGTTGCTGACCTCGGCCAGCACCGCTTCCAGGGTGACGCCGTCTTCGGCGTAGCAATAGAACAGACTGATGGGATTGAAGCCGAAGCCGAAATAGCGCGGATGCGTGAGCAGCCTCACCGGACCGCGCGGGCGGCTGCCGCCCTGCCGGGCCACCGCGTCCCGCACCGCCTCGGCGAGGGGCATGTCGGCGTCGCCCAAGTGGTCAGCGCGCCGCCACCAGGCCAGGTTGGGCCGCCGCGTGGACCACAGCCAGCGACCAGCGAACACCCCCTCGATCTCGTCCAGGTCCAGCCACAGCATGCAAAGGCGGTAGCGGAAGGCGTGGGGCCGCGGCGCTAGGCGCCGGTGCCTAACCCAGCCGGCGTAGAGGCAGCTTTCCATGACCATGATCCGCTTCGAAATGGCGCAGGGCGTCCAGGGCGCTCACCACGCCGTCCTCGTGGAAGCCCTTGCCCCACCAGGCGCCGCAGTAGTAGGCGCGGAGGGTACCGTCGATCTCCCGGTGGCGGGCCTGGGCCGCCACGCCATCGCGGGTGAACAGGGGGTGGTGGTAGGTCATGCGTGCGATGACCCGGGCGGGGTCGATGCGCTCGCCCGGGTTGAGGGTCACGCAGAAGGTGTCTTCCGCATCCAGGCCTTGCAGGATGTTCATGTTGTAGGTGAGGCTGACGCGCCTGCCGGGACCGTCGGGCATGCGGTAGTTCCAGGCCGCCCAGGCCAGGCGCTTCTTCGGCAGCAGGCGGGTATCGGTATGCAGCACCGCCTGGTTGGCCTGGTAGGGAATGGCGCGCAGCACCTCCGCCTCGCGTGGGGTGGGGGCATCCAGCAGGGCCAGGGCCTGGTCGCTGTGGCAGGCCAGGAACAGCGCATCGAAAGGCTCGGCGCCGGTATCCGTGTACACGGTCACCCGGTCCGGCCGACGCGCCAGGCGACGTACCGGCGTGGCCAGCCGCACATGCCGCCTGAACGGCGCCACCAGGCGATCCACGTAGCTGCGCGAGCCACCGCGGATCACCCGCCACAACGGGCGCTCGCCGAGGGAAAGCAGGCCGTGGTTGGCGAAGAAGCGAATGAAGAAGCGCGCCGGGAAAGCCAGCATGCGCGCCGGATCGGTGGACCAGATGGCCGCCCCCATGGGCAGGATGTAGTAGTCGCAAAAGCGCGTGCCATAGCCACCACACGCCAGGAAATCCCCCAGGCTCTCGCCGTCGTCCGGCCGGCGCAGCAGTTCCTGCGCCTCCCGGTTGAAGCGCAGGATGTCCTGCAGCATGCGCCAGAAATCCGGCTTCACCAGATTCTCCCGCTGGGCGAACAGGGTGTTGATGGAACTGCCGTTGTATTCCAGGCCGGTGCGGCCGCAGCTCACGGCGAAGCTCATTTCGCTGGGCTGGCTGTCCACCCCCAGGTCGGCGAGCAATTCCACGAAACGCGGGTAGGTGCGGTGGTTGAAGACGATGAAGCCGGTATCCACCCGGTAGGCGCGCCCCCCCGACATCACCTCGTGGGTGTGCACGTGGCCGCCGATGTGGTCGCCGGCCTCGAACAGGGTGACGTCATGCCTGGGATGGAGATGGTGGGCTGCAGTCAGCCCGGCGATGCCGCTGCCGATGATGGCGATCCTCATGGTTGTGGCTCCCAGCGTTGGTGCGCCCACTGGATATGGGTGACGTCGTAGCCCTGCCTGGCCAGGGCGATGGGGATAGCGCCCCGGGGTCTCATGTCCGCACCCTTTTCGGCGGCCAGGGGACGAAGCTACTGGTGCGCGCCATGTAGTCGCGGTAGGCGGGTCGGCGTTCCACCAGATCCTTCTCCAGCAGCACGACTCCAGACACGCGCAGCAGCAGCAGCGTCATCAGCAGCGGCGAGAGCAGCGTCCAGGCGGCGCCGGCAGCCACCGCCACGAGCCAGGTCCCCCACCACACCAGACATTCGCCGAAATAGTTGGGATGGCGACTCCAGGCCCACAGGCCACGGTCCAGGACGCGGTCGCGGTTGCTTCCATCGGCCTTGAAGCGGGCGAGCTGCCAGTCCGCCACTGCCTCGAAGACCATGGCGGCGAGCCACAGGCCCGCGCCGAAGAAGTCCAGCCAGCTCAGGGGCCGATCGGAAGCGAGCGCGGCCATCAAGGGCAGCGCCACGATCCAGGCCAGCACGGCCTGGGTGCCGAACACCAAGTACAGGCTCTTCCAGGAGAAATGAGGTTGGTTGCGGGCGCGGATGGCCTGGTAGCGGCGATCCTCGCCATGCCCGCGGTTGCGCCAGGTGATGTGCAGCGCCAGGCGCAGGGCCCAGACGCTGGCCAGGGTCAGCACCAGGGGCGCGCGCGGACCGGGGGCGGCAGTGGTCACAAGGTAAGCCCAGGGGGCCAAGGCGATCATCGGCCCCCACAGGCTGTCGACGATGCTGACATCGCGCCGCGCCACGCTCACCAGCCTGGTGAAGAAGGCCACCACCAGCACGGCGGCGAGGGCGGGCGCGGCGCCGCTGAGCTCCATGGCCACGCCCCCAGCCAGGTTGGCCGTGGTCATGACGCCAAGTCCCGCGCGGCGGGTCGCTCGAACAGGTAATGGCCCACCCGCCAGATTTCGCCGTCGCCGTAGCCAAAGGTCTCGGCGCAGGCCATGAAGAACAGGCGCCAGCGCATCCACCACAGCGGCGCTTCGTCGGCGCCATAGGTCTCCGCCAGGATGGGCAGAATGACCTGGCGCCGGGCGTCCATGTTGGCCAACCAGGCGTTGGCGGTCTTTTCGTAGTGGCGGCCGCTCCAGGTCCATTGCCGCAGGAGGCGCAGATGCTCCTGGCAGCGGGCGGGCAGATGCAGGGAGGGCATCATGCCGCCGCTGAAGAAGTGGCGGCTCATCCAGTCGTCGTCGCCACGATCCTCGAACGGATAGGCCCGCTCCCGGTGCACGAAGATATGCATGAAGAACCTGCCGCCGGGCCGCAGCCAGTCGTGCACGCGGGCCAGCAACGCCGGCCAGTTGCGCATGTGTTCGAACATCTCCACCGACACCACCCGGTCATGGCGCCCCTCCGCCGCGAAGTGGTTCATGTCGGCGGTGATCACGCGCGCATTGGCCACGCCAAGGCGCCGGGCCCGCTCCTCGATGTAGGTCCGCTGCGAGACGGAATTGGACACGGCGGTGATGCGCGCTCCCGGGAAACGCCGCGCCATCCACAAGGTCAGGCTGCCCCAGCCACAGCCCAATTCCAGGATATCCTGTCCGTCCTCGAGTTCAGCGTGGGCACAAGTACGCCCCAGGGCGGCGGCTTCCGCGCCGGCCAGGTCGTCTACTCCCTGGGGCCAGTAACAACAGCTGTATTTGCCCTCGGGCCCCAGCACATGCGCAAAGAAGGCCGCCGGGACTTCGTAATGCTGGGCGTTGGCCAGTTCCGGCATGGGGGCGATGGGACCTCGCGACATGGCCGACAGGAAAGCGGCCTCGGCCTCCCCTGCCACCTCGCAACCCGGGCCTTCGATCTCTTTGAGCCGCGCCCGGCACAGGCGCCGGATGCCGCTGCGAATGACGCTGTCCGGCACCAGTCCCTGTTCGACCCAGTGTATGGCCCGAGCGGCGGCGGTCATGGCTTGGCCCCGCCTGCGCCGCTGGGCCTGATTGGATGAAGACGATGGTGGTTCACGGCTCCGTCTCCGCGCATCCCAGGCGAATCAGGTGGTGCGCTTGAGGCTCTTGCGCGCATCCAGCAGCCGCAACAGGGGTTGAGTCAGGCGCTTGCCCTCGGGTGTCACCTGGGAGTCGAAGCTCAACACCCGGGTGCCATCCCGGTCGATCAGGTACTTGTGGAAATTCCAGCGCGGCGCTTCTCCCGTCCGCCGGAACAACTCCGCGTAGAACCCGTTACGCCTGTCCCCGATCACGTGGGATTTGGCGAACATGGGAAACTGCACGCCGTAGGTCAGCCGGCAGAAATTGGCGATCTCTTTGTTGCTCCCCGGCTCCTGGCCGGCAAAGTCGTTGGAAGGGAAGCCCAGGACCACCAGGCCCCGATCACGGTACTTGCGGTAAAGGGCCTCCAGACCGCCATACTGGTCGGTGAAGCCGCAATAGCTGGCGGTATTCACCACCAGAATCACCCGGCCCCGGTACTGGCAGAGGTCCTGGATCTCACCAGTGCGCAGGTCTGGGAAGCTGTGGCGCAGCAGGACAGGACACTCCGAAGCCCAGGCCGATCTGGAACCGGTCAATACCAGCGCGACCAGCACCATGAATGCGACGTAAGCGGGCAAGGAACTGAAACGCGGCGATAGCCTGGACAACAGCGCGATCCTCATAATTTGTCCTGGACAAACAAAGGAATGACCGTAAGATAGTTGGACATCCAACCCATGTCAACCATTTTGTCCTGGACAATTTGATGAGCGCCAACGCCGAGCAGCGCCTGTCGATCAGCG
>CAYOKN010000167.1:0-6204 GCA_964404545.1 uncultured Rhodospirillaceae bacterium
TGGGCATCATCGCCATCGAGCCGGTGGGCAATTACGCCGTGCGCCTAAGCTTCGATGACCTGCATGAGTCGGGCATCTATACCTGGGACTATCTCTATGAGCTGGGCCGCCGCCAGGACGAGATCTGGGCCGGCTATCTGGCCCGGCTGGACGAGGCGGGACTGAGCCGTGAGCCTTAGGCGGCCCCGCTGGCTTTTGGGCTTGGCGGGGGTGACGGTGCTGCTGCCGCTGGCCGCCCTGCTGGCCGGCAAGCTGACCCTGCAGACGCTAGCCGACCGGCGGGCCGAGGCGGTAATCGCCGGCCTGCCCGCCCACGGCGCGGACCGCGACCGGGTGATAGGGCTGGCCCGCTGGGCCGCGGCCGCATTCAAGCAATCCGGGGCGGTGCCCGCCTGGGTCCGCTACAGCTTTTATTGGCAGCACCGGCTGGTGCCCGAGCCTCTGCGCCTGCCGCGCGGCAGCATCGACCTGCTGCGCATGGAAGGAACCTGCAGTGACTTGTCGCGGGCGCTGGAATATCTCTATGGCAAGGCCGGCTTCGAGGCGGTGCAGCACAATCTGATGGCGCCCAAGGGGGCCCATTCGGCCGTGTCGGTGCGGCTGGGCCAGGACTGGGTTTTTCTGGACCCCTTTATGCGGGTGGCGTTCCAGAACGGCGGAACGTTGATGAGCCTGCCAGCCGCCGTGGCCGCCGCCCAGGCCGGAAGCAAGGCCGAGGAGCTGGTGCTGCCCCTGGGCGAGGGGCCGGACCTGACCCTGTATCACCAGCTGGACCGCATCGACGAAGGCCGCATGAACGAGCCTTTTGTCTT
Source organism: uncultured Rhodospirillaceae bacterium (assembly GCA_964404545.1). Taxonomy (GTDB): domain Bacteria; phylum Pseudomonadota; class Alphaproteobacteria; order Rhodospirillales; family Magnetospirillaceae; genus CAYOKN01. The sequence goes on from CAYOKN010000167.1 coordinate 813, forward strand.
GAACATCCGGCTGCCGGCCCGGGCCATCGCCCTGGGCACCCAGAACCGGGTCGCCCATGACGTAACCAGCGCCGGCAGGGCCCTGGGGTTGGGCAGCCACCTCGCCTATATAGGCCCCCGCTACGGGCGCGAGATCGGGCTCAAGTTCCAGGCGCCCGGCCGGTTCCGCGCCACCTTTATGCTGCTGCAGGCGCCCGATCCCGACCGCCTGCCCCGCACCGACGCCGCCCGCATGGTGGTGGAGAGCAACCGGCTGATCCTGGAAAGCGCCGGACCCCAGATGTCACTGGACTACAGCCGCATGCCCTGGAGCCTGGATGCCATTCTGCGCGGCCAATCCTGGTACGACGTGGATCAGGTTGCCTTCGAGCCCCTTGACGGGTAAGGCTTGCACCGCCCGTCCCCCAATCATTCGAGCCGCCGCATGTCCATCGCCGTCTGCACCGCCGCCAACGCCCCCTATTTCCCGCTGTTGAAGGGGCTGGTGGCGTCCATCCTGCAGGCACCCTATCTGCGCGGGCATCAGCTGTGCATCCTGGACTTGGGCCTGGCGCCGGACCAGCAGGACTGGCTGCGGGCCAACGGCGCCCACCTGGTAGAGCCCGGCTGGGATTGCGACTATCCGGGCCGCGCCGACTCGCCCGCCCACTACCGGGCCATGACCGCCCGCCCCTATCTGCCCAAGCATTTCCCCGGGCACGAGGTCTATGTCTGGATCGACAGCGATGCCTGGGTCCAGGATGACAGCCTGTTCCCCCATTTCGTCGCCGCCGCCCGGCGCGGCCAGTTGGCCATCGTGCCCGAGCTGGACCGCAGCTATTGGCCCCATTACCGGCGCCCCAAGCTGTGGACCCAGAACCACAAGGCCTTTGCCTGGTCCTTCGGGCTGAAGGCCGGCGACCGGCTAGGCCGCAACCCGATCCTGAATTCCGGCGTGTTCGCCCTGGCCGGCAATGCCCCGCATTGGGCGCTGTGGGGCGAGGCGCACCGCGCCATCCTGAACCGCCGTCGGCTCAAGCCACCCTTTGCCAGCAGCAGCTTCTATTTCTTCATCGCCGAACAGACGGCCCTGAACTATGTGGTGTTCGGCCTGAAGCAGCCGGTCAACCTGCTGCCTGCCTATGGCAACTGGTTCTGCGGCAAGGGCACGCCCCTTTGGGACGCCGAGCGCGGCCTGCTGGTGGAGCCCAACGCCCCGCACACCCCGCTGAACGTGATCCACCTGGCCGGATCGGGCCAGAAGGACCGCGTCTGGGACATCAAAGACCTGAACGGCAATCCTGGCTTCCACGGCCGGCTGCTGTTCGAGGAAGTGGCGGCCCAGGCAAAGCCTGAAAAGGTTTTAGCTTAGCCCTTTCACGCATGGCCTGAATGCCCCCGTTGCTCCGCTGCGGGCTTCACTCTGAAAGCATGGACGCCGTGCCTGCTTGTCCCCCTTTTTCCTTTTCCCCTAGACTAAGCCCGTTTCGCCCTTTAGGGACCGACCCCATGCCCTTCATGATTCCCGCCCCCGCCCCGGCAACCCTGCCCGTGGAGGGCGGCGGCCTGTTCCCCGTGCGCCGGGTCTATTGCGTGGCCCGCAACTATGCCGACCATGCCCGCGAGATGGGCGACGACCCCAGCCGCGAACCGCCCTGCTTCTTCACCAAGCCCGCCGACGCCGTGGGCCATTGGGACCGCATCGCCTATCCGCCGCAGACCCGCCAGTTGGACCATGAAGTGGAGATGGTGGCCGTGCTGGGCGCCGGCGGGCGGAACATTCCCGCCGAGCGGGCGCTGGACTGCGTGTTCGGCTATGCGGTCGGGCTGGACCTGACCCGCCGCGATGTGCAGGAGGGGCTGAAGGCCCTGCGCCGGCCCTGGGACATGGCCAAGGGCTTCGACCAGTCCGGCCCCATGGGGCTGATCCAGCCCGCCGCCCGCATCGGCCATCCGGTGCGGGGCGCCATCACCGTGGCGGTGAATGGCGAAATCCGCCAGCACGGCGACCTGGTGCAAATGAGCTGGGACACCGCCGGCATCATCGCCCAGCTGTCACGCGAGGTGGAGCTGAAGGCCGGCGATGTGATCTTCACCGGCACCCCTGCCGGGGTCGGCCCCATCCCCCGGGGGGCGCGGCTGGACTGCCATCTGGACGGCGTGGGAAGCTATTCGGTGGTGGTGGACTGACCATGCGCATCGCCACCTGGAATGTGAATTCGGTGCGGCTGCGCACCGAGCAGCTGATCGACATCGTCGCCGCCCTGAAGCCCGATGTGCTGTGCCTGCAGGAAACCAAGGTTCCCTGCGACAAATTCCCCACCGCCGAGCTGATGGCCCTGGGCTTTCCCCACATCGCCACCAGCGGTATGAAGTCCTATAACGGCGTCGCCATCCTGTCGAAAACCCCGCTGTCGGACATCCGCACCCCGCACTGGTGCGGCCGCGAGGACTGCCGGCACCTGATCGCCACCGTGAACGGCGTCGAGGTGCATAACCTCTATGTGCCCGCTGGCGGCGACATTCCCGACCCCGAGGCCAATCCCAAATTTGCCCACAAGCTGCAGTTCCTGGACGAGCTGACCGCCTGGTTTACCGAAACCGGCGACAGCGCCCGGCCCATGGTGCTGCTGGGCGACCTGAACATCGCGCCGCTGGAGACCGATGTGTGGTCCCATAAGCAGATGCTGAAGGTGGTCAGCCACACCCCCGTCGAGGTGGACCGCCTGGCCCGCCTGCAGGGCTCGCTGGACTGGGTGGACGCGGTGCGCGAGATCGTGCCGCCCGAGGAAAAGCTGTTCACCTGGTGGAGCTACCGTGCCGCCGACTGGGCGCTGAGCAACCGGGGCCGCAGGCTGGACCATATCTGGGTCACGCCGGCACTGAAGAGCCGGGTCACGGCCGCCCAGGTGATGAAGGAAACCCGCGACTACCAGCCCCCCAGCGACCATGTGCCGGTGCTGGTGGAAATCGGCTAAGGAAGCGGAACCGGACCGGCGCCCGGCGCATGAGGGACCCCCAAAAAAGGAAGCGCCCGGTCAGGGGGGTAACCGGGCGCCCCAGCTCCATCTTGGGAGCGTGAGCGGAAGGCAGGGGAGACCGTCCGCTCACTAAAGGTTGATGCCGTTGCAGCACCAACCGTTCTGACTGGAGATTTGGTTAAGGCGGGCGGGCCTGACAAGGGCTCGCCGAAAAAAATCACTCGGCCTTCGCTGCTTGGCTAAGGGCGCGGGTGCGGGCGGCGTCGCCAAAGGCCTTGAACAGGGCGGCGTTCAGCCGATGGTCTTGCCATCCCCACTCGGGATGCCACTGCACCCCGAAGGCAAAGCCGGCGCCCTCGACCCGCACCGCTTCCACCAGCCCGTCGGGGGCGGTGGCTTCCACCACCAGGCCCGGGGCCAGCCGGTCCAGGCCCTGGCCGTGCAGGCTGTTCACCCGCACCTCGTCCTCGGCCACCAGCCGGTGCAGGGCACCGCCGGGCTCCAGGCGCACCGGATGGGCCAGCCGGCCATATTGTTCGGCCAGGGGCAGGCGGCTGTCCGAGCGGTGGTCCAGCCGGTCGGGCAGGTCATGCACCTTGGGATGCAGGGTACCGCCCAGGGCCACGTTCAGCTCCTGGAAGCCCCGGCAGATGGCCAGCAGCGGCAGGCCGGCGGCCAGGGCGGCGCGCACCAGGGCAAAGGCGGTCAGGTCGCGGGCCGGGTCGTGCGGCGGGCAGGACAGGGCGCCGCCATAATGGTCGGGATGCACATTGGACACGTCGCCGGTCAACAACAGCCCATCCAGGTGCCGCACAAGGCTTTCGGCATCGTCGCCCAGGGCCGGCACCACCACCGGCGCCCCGCCGGCGGCGGCCCAGGCGGCCTGCACATAGGCGCTGGGGGTGCCGTGCCAGGGCTGCTGCTCGTCGGCCACCGACTTGACGCTGGCGATCAGCCCGATGAGCGGACGGCCCATGGCGCTATTGCTCCAGGTGTTTGGGCTTGAAATAGGGGTCCTTGAAATCGAACAGGGTCTTGGGCAGGGCGTCGCCGGTGCGCGTGTCGAACAGTGAAACAGTGGTGATCTGGCCCTGCGGGTCCTTGATCTTCCACTGCTTCAGCTCCCAGGGCTCCTCGGTGAAGACCAGGGTGATGGAGCCGGCGCCCGGCTCCTTGGACTGCACGGCGGTGATGTTGACCACGCCGGGCTGGCGGGTGACCCGGGTGACCATCAGGTCACGGCCCTCGAAATCCAGGTCGGGGCGCACCAGGATGCCGGCGGGGGTCTCGTTCAGCCCCACATAGGAGACCTGCTTCAATTCCTTGTCGTGATAGATCAGCCAGCGCCCGTCGGCCACCACCTCGATGGGGGTGGGCGGGGCATAGTCCAGCCGCAGCTTGCCGGGCCGGGACAGATAGACCTTGCCCTCGGCATAGGAGCCGTCCGGCGCCACCTGCAGGAAGCGGGCGGACAGGGTGCCGATGGCGTTCAGATAGGTCTCGGCCTTCTGCACCGATGCCAGGTCCTGGGGGTTCAGCAGCGCCGCCTTGGGGGCCTGGGCCTGGGCCCCGCCGGTGCCCAGGGCGAACAGCGCCAGCGCCGCCAGCAGCGGCCGCATCAGTCGGATCATCAATCGTCCTCTCGCCGGGCCAGCACTTCGCGCTTGCCCACATGGTTTGCCTTGGACACCACGCCTTCCGCCTCCATCCGTTCGATGATGCGGGCGGCGCGGTTGTAGCCGATCTGCAGATGGCGCTGGATGAAGCTGGTCGAGGCCTTGCCCTCGCGCGCCACCAGGGCCACCGCCTGGTCATAAAGATCGTCGCCGCTTTCGGAATTTCCACCGCCCGTGCCGGGCAGCCCGAAGGCGCCGCCGTCGTCCTCGTCCTCGGTGACCGACTCCACATAGTTCGGCTCGCCCTGGGCCCGCAAGTGGTCCACCGCCGCTTCCACCTCCTGGTCCGAGACGAAGGGGCCATGGACACGCTGGATGCGGCCGCCGGCCGCCATGTAGAGCATGTCGCCCTGGCCCAGCAGCTGCTCGGCGCCCTGTTCGCCCAGAATGGTGCGGCTGTCGATCTTGCTGGTGACCTGGAAGCTGATGCGGGTGGGGAAGTTGGCCTTGATGGTGCCGGTGATCACGTCCACCGACGGGCGTTGGGTGGCCATGATCAGATGGATGCCGGCGGCGCGGGCCATCTGGGCCAGGCGCTGGATGGCGGCCTCCACGTCCTTGCCGGCCACCAGCATCAGGTCGGCCATCTCGTCCACGATCACCACGATATAGGGCAGCGGGTCGAGATTGAGGTCCTGCTCCTCATAGATGGGCTTGCCGGACTCGGGATCGAAGCCGGTCTGCACGGTGCGGGTCAGGGCCTCGCCCCGGGCCTTGGCCTCGCCCAGGCGCTGGATGTAGCCGGCGATGTTGCGC
>CAYOKN010000167.1:6294-7169 GCA_964404545.1 uncultured Rhodospirillaceae bacterium
CACCACCGGCGCCAGCAGATGCGGAATGCCGTCATAGACCGACAGCTCCAGCATCTTGGGGTCGATCATGATCAGGCGGCATTCCTCGGGCGTCAGGCGATAGAGCAGCGACAGGATCATGGTGTTGACCGCCACCGACTTGCCCGAGCCGGTGGTGCCGGCGATCAGCAGATGCGGCATGCGGGCCAGATCCACCATGACCGGGGCGCCGCCGATGTCCTTGCCCAGCACCAGGGTCAGCTTGGCCTGAGCCCGCTCGTAGGAATCCGCGGCCAGCAGCTCGCGCAGATAGACGGTCTCGCGCCGGGCGTTGGGCAGCTCGATGCCGATGACGCTGCGGCCCGGCACGGTGGCGATGCGCACCGACAGGGCCGACATGGAGCGGGCGATGTCGTCGGCCAGGCCGATCACCCGGCTGGTCTTGGTGCCCGGGGCGGGCTCCAGCTCGTACAGGGTCACCACCGGGCCGGGGCGTACCTTGACGATGCGGCCCTTGACGCCGAAGTCCTCGAGCACGCCTTCCAGCAGGCGGGCATTCTGGGCCAGCGCGTCCTCGTTCAGATGGTCGCCGCCGCTGCTGGGCGGCGGCAGCGTCAGCAGGCTCAGCGGCGGCAGCTCGTAGCCGTCCCCAGGATGGCGGTCATCCAGGTCCAGCCGGCCCTGGCGGCTTTCGCGGTCGCGCTTGCCAGGGGCCGGGCGCGGCGCCTTGGGCGCCACGATGCTGGCCGCCGGGGCGGCGGGAGCCGTCAGCGTGAAGGGAAGGTCGTCCCCGTCCCCATCCCCGTCCTCGTCCTCGTCCGGGGCCATGTCAACAGGCGCCTCGGGCTCGAACTCGGGCTCGCGCTCGCGCCGGGGGGCGGCGGCACGGGCCAGCC
>CAYOKN010000168.1:0-7118 GCA_964404545.1 uncultured Rhodospirillaceae bacterium
GCGTCTATGACCGCTTCTTCGGCACCGCCGAGGCCGAGCTGACCGGCTTCACCCCGGCCATCAATGTGGGCGTGTTCGCCCTGCGCGCCGATGCGCCCCACTGGCAGCCCTGGCGCGACACCATGAAGCGCGTTTTGGCGGTCGAGCCGGTGTTCTGTGCCGAGCAACTGGCGCTGGACCATGTGGTGATGAGCCAGGGGCTGCCCAGCTGCTGGTTGCCGGCGCGGGCCAACTGGGTCTGTCATCTGGCGCGCCCGTTCTGGTCGCACGGCCAGGGGCGGCTGTTGGAGCCGACGCCGCCCTATGATCCGTTGTGGGTGGTGCATCTGGTGATGCGGACCAAGGCCATGGAATTGGAGCTGCCGGCCATTGACGGTCCGCCGGTGACGACCGCCTTGACCTTCCCGGCGGTACGCGGCCTGACGGGCGGCTAGGCCGCCCGTTCCTAGCGCATATAGTTGGCCAGGCTCAGGCCCTGGATGCGGCCCAGGGTGGTGTAGCTGATCTCCAGCGCCGACAGGTCGTGGTTCAGCTTCACCGCCACTTCGGTCTTGTTGATGTTCTCGATGTTGATGACCTGGTTGCCCAGATAGCTCATGGTGTCTTCGTCGCGGATCTTCTGATTCTTGATCTGCACCCGGTTGCTGGCGATCTGGGTGTGCAGGTCCTCGAGGTCGAAGTCGCTTTCGCTCGGTAGTTCGCTTTCGTCATGGCGCAGGGCGTCGTTCACCAGCTTCAGCGCCTCGGAGATGATCTGCTGCGCCTCGTCCAGGTTGCCGGTCCGGGTCAGTTGGCCCTGGGCCATCATTCCCATGGCGCGCAGGGCCTTTTCGAACCCCGGATGGATGGCGTTCACGCCCAGGGTGATGGTGGTGTCCTCGGACAGACGGTGCTTGGTCTGCAACTCGTCGCCATCGTAATAGGACGAGTGGTAGGCATTCAGCGCCGTCGAGCTGGTCTGGCCGAAGGTGGTGATGGTGGTGGCGCCCGGCGAGGTGTGCTGCGCCTGGGTGATGGGATAGGGCTGGATGGCGGTGCCGCTGCCGGTGCCGTCGTCCAGGTGATACTTGTTCTGGAAGGCGTCCAGGTTGGCGAAGGTGAAGTCCACCGGCTTGGTGTTCACCTTGCCGCCGGCAAAGATATATTCGTCGCCCACCTTGGTGTTCAGCTCGGCGGTGACCTGCTTCATGGCGTCGAAGGCGCGCCGCTGGATGTCCTCCAGCAGGTTCTGCTCTTCCGGCGTCAGGCCGTTGGCCACGTCGTTCGAGGACAGGTCCAGCAGCTTGTTGCGGAACTCGCGCACCAGGTTGGTGACATTGGCCACCACCTGCTCCTGCGCGGCCAGGCGGGTGTCGGCCACCGCGTTGTTCTGCTTGAAGATCTTGACCCGGTTGTATTCCGACTCGAAGCCCACCAGGTCCTGCACGCGCCCCTCCAGGCCGGCATAGGTCTGCGACTTCTTCTCGGTGGCGAGCTGATTCTGGCCATCGTAGATCCGCTGCTGGTTGACCAGCATCTGGTTCACGAAGGTCAGGTGGGAGGCATAGGTGCCGACGCGGGTGGTCATGGCCGTCCTCCTTAACGGATCATGTCATTCATGATGTCGAACATCTTCTGGATGGTGGTGATCACCTTGGCTGCCGCCGCATAGGATTGCTCGAACACCATCATTTGGGAAAGCTCTTCGTCGCGGTTCACGCCGGCCACGTCGGACATTTTGGTTTCCAACGAGGTCTTCAGGCCGTTCTGGTATTCTCGGTTGATCTTGACGTTATCGGTGTCGTTCGAGGTCTTGGCGATGATGGCGCCGGCATAGGACGACAGGGTCAGGCTGCGGCTGGGTTGCCCGCCCGCCAGCGGCATGGTCAGGTTCTCGTCGAAGGCGCGGCTCAGCAGATCGGCCACGGTGTTGTCGCCGGTGCTCACATGGAAGGCGCCGGTGGTGCTGTCATGGGTCAGCCAGCCGCGCGAGATGGCGCTGGGCTTCAGCACCAGGTCGGTGCGCACGGTCAGGTCGCTGGACAGGCCGGCATTGGACTTGGTGATGCCCGCCTCGCTGGAGGACAGCAGGGTGCCGCCGCTCTCGGTGATGCTCAGTTCCTCGCCCAGGTCGTGGCGGATGCGCAGGCGCGAGCCGGTGCCCTCGGGCACCACCTCGGCGGTAACGCGGCCCGACATGCCGGTGGTGTTGTTGATGGTGTCGGCGATCTGCTGCAGGGTCATGCCGCTGGTGATGGCGACGCTGGCAAAGGCCAGGCCGGTCTCATCGGACAGGCGCAGCGTGGTGTTGGCGCCGCTATAGGCATAGTTGGACGACAGCAGCGCCGAGTCCTGGATGCTGTTCTTGCCCGCCACGAAGAAGTCGTTCAGGCCGAAGAAGCTGGAAAAGCCGCTGGCCGTGGTGGTGTTCGAGGCGGCGGCGCCGTCGGCGTCATAGGTGAGGGTGACGTTCTGCGGCGCCTCCGACACGTCCAGGCCCAGGCGCTGCTGCAGCGAGCCCGACATATAGAGCGGGTTGCCGCCCGAATCGGTGACGATCAGATATTCGCCCGAGCTGTCCAGGGTGGCCGAAATGCCGGCGGCGGCCAGGGTGGCGTCAGCGGTGATGTCGGCGGCCACCTGGGCCAGGGTGCGGCCGGCACCCGGGGTGAAGGTGTAGTTCAGGGCGCCGCCGTCCCGGAAATAGATGGTGTCGGTGGCGGTGGTGGTATAGCCCGAGCTGGGCACCGTGGACTGTTTCTGCGAGTCGGTGGACGACACTATGTCGCGCACGGCGAAGCCATAGCTGTCGCTGTTCAGGCGCACCTGCAGCTTGCCGTCGGTCATGGTGACGCTGGCGCCGCCCAGGCCCGGCTGGCCGGTGACCCAGCCGTTCAGGGCGGTGGCCATGGCGTTCAGGGTCATGGGGCCGGCGCCCACGATGGTGCGCAGGGTGGTGGTGGCGTGCGACGAGCCGTCGGTGCCATAGATGGTGAAGGCCACGTCGTCGGACGCACCCAGGGTGATGGTCTGGTTGGCCGGGTCCTGGAAGGTGCGGCTGCCGGTCAGGCTGTTGGCCATGTTGGGGAAGCTGGTGCCCTGGTTGTGCACCGCATTGACCGAATCGCGCAGCGAGGCCGAGAACTGGTCCAGTTCCGCCTGCATGTTCACCAGTTCGGAATCGCGCAGGTCGATCAACGATTTCAGCTTGCCCGAGGCCAGCCGGTCGGTGATGTCGTTGCCGTTGATGGTGATGTTCGAGAAATGGCCGCCGGCCTTGCTCTGCCAGGCGCGGGCCTCGTAGCTGGTGGAATGCACCAGGGTCGAGGGGCTGTTGGCCACCAGCGGGTCGCCCTCGTTGGTATAGACCACCACCATGCCGTCATTGTTCTTGAAATACTGGATGTCCAGATAGCTGGACAGTTCGTTCAGCGCCAGGTCGCGCTTGTCTTCCAGGTCGGCGGTGTTGTTGGCCAGGGTGCCGTCGCGCACGATGGACTGGTTCAGGTCGTGGATGCGGCCCAGCAGCTTGTTGATCTGGCTCACCGCGTCGTTGATCTGGCGGTCGGCGGTGGTGCGCAGTTCCTGCACCTTCTTGGACAGGTTGTTGACCTGCCGAGTCAGGTCGGTGGCGGACTGAATCACACGCAGATGCTGGGTCCCGTCCGCCGGGCTGGCGGCCAGGGTGTCGATTTCGGCGATATAGTCGTCCACCTTGTGGGCGAAGGAGGTGTTGTCGCCCGGCTTGCCGAACAGGTCTTGGATCTTCTTCAGGAACTCGTAGCGGGTATCGAGCGCGCCGGCGGTCGAGGTCTCCTGCCGGATGTCCTTTTGCAGCCACTCGTCCACGGTCCGCTGGACGCTGCCCGTCTGCACGCCGCCGCCCTTGCCCGCCAGCACCACGGATTCCTGGGTGAACACCTTGCGGTGATAGCCCACGGTGTTGGTGTTGACGATGTTGTGGCTGGTCACATCCAGGCCGCGCTGGGCGGTCAGGATGCCCGAGAGGGCAGATTGCAGTCCGAGGGTGAGCGACATGACGTGCTCTCCTAGAGGGTCTGGTTGAAGGCGATGGCCACGTGGCCCGCTTCGCCCGCCGCTTCCACGGTTCCGCGCTGGTCATAGAGGCGGGTGCCGGCGGCATGTTCCTTGTGCGCCTCGACCACGGCGCGCATGACGCGGCGCACGGTCTCGAGATTCATCTTCAGCAGGCGCTCGTTCTCGGCAGCGGCCTGGTCCAGATAGACCATGGTCTCCTTCAGCGGCTCCATCCAGTCCGGGCCCAGGTTCTCGAAGAAGCCGGGGGCCTCGGCGGCGGTGACCAGGGCGCGCTGGTACAGGCGGGTCATCTGCACCTTGCGGTCCTGCAGTTCGGCCACGGCCTCGAAGCGCTTTTCGATCAGCGCGTCGTTCTCCTCCATCAGGAGGTCGGCCAGCCAGGTCATGGAGTCAGACAGGTCGTAATAGACCTGCTCGGAGGTGACGGGCGTGGAGGTGTCGGTGGGGGCGGTCATGGCTCTCAAACCTCCTGGAGCTTCAACAGATCGGCCTTCATGGCGCCGGCGATGCCGATGCCGCCGCGCTCGGCCATCAATTTACCGTACTCGTCCAACAGCACGCTGCGGAACATTTCTTCGCCCTGGCCGCCGCCGAACAGGCCGTCCGACTTGATGCCCTGGAACATGGGCTGCAGCATCTGGGTCAGGAACACCGCCTCGAACTGCTGGGCGGCCTGGTCCATGGAGCGCGGGTCGGCCGCGGGCTTCACATTGGGCAGGGTCCGGCGGTTGGCCAGGGCGGCGTCGGCCAGGTGGCTGGCGGTGTCGATCATGGCGCTCATCACATCACCTCGATTTCGGCTTGCAGGGCGCCGGACGCCTTGACCGCCTGCAGGATGGTGATCATGTCGCGCGGACCCACGCCCAGGGCGTTCAGGCCGTTCACCAGCTCCTGCAGCGACACGCCGGAATTCAGCATGGTCAGCTTCTTGTCGCCGCCTTCGTCCACTTCGATGTCGGTGCGCTGCACCACCTCGGTCTCGCCGGTGGCCGAGAAGGGGGCGGGCTGCGAGACCTGCGGGTCCTCGGTGATGCGGATGGTCAGGTTGCCCTGGGCGATGGCCACGGTGGAGATGCGGACATTCTCGCCCATGACGATGGTGCCCGAGGTTTCGTCGATCACCACACGGGCCAGCTGGTCCGGCTGGATGCGCAGCTGCTCCACGTCGGTCAGCAGCGCCACCACGTTGCCGCGGTAGTTGGTGGGCACCCGCACCCGAACGGTGGCGGGGTCCGAGGCGGCGGCCGCCTCGGTGCCCAGATAGGCATTGATTGCCTGGCTGACCCGGCGGGCGGTGGTGAAGTCCGGATTGCGCAGCGAAACCTTGACTGTTTCCATGCCCTGCAGCTCGAAGGGCACTTCACGCTCGACGATGGCGCCGTTGGCGATGCGGCCGGCGGTGGGCACGCCCTTGGTCACCGAGGTGCCCGAGGCGCCCGAGGCCGAGAAGCCGCCAATGGCCACCTGGCCCTGGCCCACGGCATAGACCTCGCCGTCGGCGCCCATCAGCGGGGTGACCAGCAGGGTGCCGCCCAGCAGGCTCTTGGCATCGCCCAGGGCCGAGACCGACACATCGATCCGGGTGCCCTGGCGGCCGAAGGCGGGCAGCTTGGCGGTCACCATCACGGCGGCCACGTTCTTGGGCTTGATGTCGGCCTCGCGGCTGTTGATGCCCAGGCGCTCCAGCATGCCGATCAAGGACTGCTTGGTGAATTCTGCGTTGGACAGGGTGTCGCCGGTGCCGTTCAGGCCGACCACCAGGCCATAGCCCACCAGCATGTTGTCGCGCACGCCTTCAAAGTCGGCGATGTCCTTGATGCGGCTTTGCGCCTGGGCATCCCAGGGCTGGGCGGTCAAGGCCAGGGCGGCGAGCGGCAAGCTCAGCGCAAGGCGGCGGATGGTGGCGAACAGACCCATGATCATTCCCTCTGGCGGACGGTTTCCTACTGTCCCGCCACTGTCCTTGCAGATGTCGTGCCAACTGCCGAGGGCTTGGTTTTCCATGGTTTTTTTCCTGCGCGCTGGGCATCATCGGCCCTGACCCGGCAGTTCGGACCGGCTGTATGGGCAAATATTTCCCGGGGGGGAGTGGATGACCATTAATGACTATGAGTTGGAGGTAGGCGGCCGCCCGCTGGCCTTCACCTTCGACCTGGCCCCCGACCGTCAGACCGATGCCAATATCGCGGTGCCGCTGACCCAGGGAAAGCTTTACGAGCCGGCCATCTCGGCGGTGTTCCTGGCGGCGCTGCAGCCCGGGGACCATGTACTGGACGCGGGTGCCCATGTGGGCTGGTTCACCTATCTGGCGGCGTGGTTGGTGGGGCCTCAGGGGCGGGTGCTGGCCTTTGAGCCAGACCTGGACAACCATGCCCGGCTCAGCCTGCACCGCACGCTGAACGGCGCGGCCCATGTGGTGCTGCGGCCGCAGGCGGTTTCGGACAAGCCTGGGACCGCCACCTTCTGGATCAATGACGATAATGACGGCGGCCATGCCCTGTGGGACATGTCGCTTTATCCCGACTGTCCGCGCACCCGCGCGACCCGAAGGACCCGCGAGGTGGACCTGGTGGACCTGGACTCGGCGGCCCGCGCCGACGGCATCCATGCCCCCCGGATCATCAAACTGGATGTGGAAGGGGCGGAGATGCGGGCGCTGGTGGGGGCCACGGGCCTGCTCATGGCGCAACCCGGTCCGCTGGTGATCTGCGAATTCCATCCTTTTGCGCTGGATGCCTGCGGCGGCAGCGTGGGCGAGTTGCGGGCCCTGATGCAGTCCATGGGCTATGCTCTATGGGTCCCCGAGGCTGACGGCGGGCTGCCGCGCATGGTGCCCGACGGGGTGGAGGTGCATCAGGACTATATCTGCAGCCTGCTGTTCGCCCGTCCGGCGGCGGTGGCGCAAACCTGGCCCCGACTCACCGTTCGCACCTGATGCCGGTTTCGCGCCGCCGTGTGAAGATCGCCTTTTAAGGTACGAAAGTTGTTTGGAAATTTTACGATGGCCTGTTATAGAGAGAGGGTCGTCTCATCCCCCACCAAGGTCTTTGCATGAAGGTCGGCGGCGTCGGACCTACCAA
>CAYOKN010000169.1:0-7065 GCA_964404545.1 uncultured Rhodospirillaceae bacterium
AGGTCGTGCTGGGCAGCCATGGGCGGCGCGCCATAAGCAGGCGGCGCCACCGGAGCGGCCCCATAGCCCGGCGAGCCATAGCCGCTGCCGCCAACCGGTGGCGGAGCCAGGGGGGTCGGCGCGCCGACGGAGCCGCCTCCGCCGCCCAGGGCGGGCGACTGGATCACGGTGGTGCTCTGGGCCAGGGCCGGGCCGCTGGCCAGGAGGGTGGCGCCCATCAGCAGGGCAAGGAAGCGAGAAGCCGACACGGAAAGCCTCGTCATGCAGGGCGGGGAGAGCACCCCGGGGCCAGGAATTGTTCACCAAGAACCTGGGCGAAATTGTGGCCCGCGCAAGCGCGCCGGCCAAGGGGCACAGGCCAAAGGGCTGGTCAGGCAGGCGATGAACGGAACCAGGATGGGCAAAATTAAGGCGTCTGCCGAGGGTTCGGCAGACGCCCCAATCTCAGGCTATGCCCGATCGTCAGTGATTACTGAACGACCAGCACGCCACGACGGTTCTGGGCCCAGGCGGCCTCGTCGTGACCCAGGGCCACCGGACGCTCCTTGCCATAGGACACGGTCTTCAGGCGCGAGGCGGGCACGCCCTGAGCAACCAGGAAGTCCTTGACCGAGTTGGCGCGGCGCTCGCCCAGGGCCAGGTTGTACTCGCGGGTGCCGCGCTCGTCGGCATGGCCTTCAACGGCCACGGAAACCTGCGGGTACTTCTTCAGCCAAGCGGCGGCCTTGGACAGGGTGGCCTGACCAGCGGCCTGCACGTCGTACTTGTCGTAGTCGAAGAAGACGCGATCGGTGCCGACGGTAGCGATCAGGTCAGCCTGGGAGCCGGGAACGACGCCGGGCTTGGCAGCGGTGGTGCCGGTGCCGGTGCCGGCGGTGGCGCCGGTCTCGGTGGCGGATTCACAGGCGGCCAGCAGGGCAGCGGCGGCAACCAGGGTCAGGAAACGGAACTTCATCAGTGAACTCCCCCTCGCAGGATGGAATAGGGTTCAGGGAATTTTTTTCAGGGTGACCGCCAGGCTTAACGCCTTATGGCCAGGGTAACTACCCCATACAACACCGTATATGGACCTGTTGCATTTGGAAAGCTACCCAAAAGTGCCGGGAATATACGTCGGTCAGGTCACGGGATCAAGGGGCTCCAAGCGGGATCCGAAGAATCCAGCGGCGTGACGACTTGGCGCTCGTTGTAGCCGGTCAAGTCGATGGAAAACAGCTTGGGCGAATCGCCGCCCGAATTCTGACGGAAATACATCAGCACGCGGCCATTGGGCGCCCAGGTGGGGCCTTCCACCAGATAGCCCTGGGTGAGCATGCGCTCGCCCGAGCCATCGGGGCGCATGACGCCCACATAGAATTCGCCGCCCTTCATCTTGGTAAAGGCGATCAGGTCGCCACGCGGCGACCAGACCGGCGTGGCATAGCGGCCGTCGCCGAAGCTGATGCGCTGCACGCCCGAACCATCGGCGCCCATCACATAAAGCTGCTGCGAGCCGCCGCGGTCCGAGTTGAACACGATGCGGTCGCCATCGGGCGAATAGCTGGGCGAGGTGTCGATGGAGGGATGGGTGGTGAGACGGCGCTTGGCGCGGGTGCGCAGGTCCATCTCATAGAGCTCGGTATTGCCGTCCACGGCCATGGACATCACCACGCGGGCGCCGTCGGGCGCAAAGCGCGGGGCGAAGGTCATGCCCTGGAAGTCGCCCACCACCTCACGGCGGCCGGTGTCCAGGTCCAGCAGATAGACGCGCGGCACGCCCCGGAAATAGGACATGTAGGTGATGTCGCGCAGGGTCGGCGAGAAGCGCGGGGTCAGGACGATGTCCGATCCGTCGGTCAGGAACTTATGGTTTTCGCCGTCCTGGTCCATAATGGCCAGGCGCTTGACGCGCTTGTTGGCCGGGCCGCTCTCGGCCACATAGACGATCTGGGTGTCGAAATAGCCCGACTCGCCGGTGATGCGGCTATAGATGCTGTCGGCGATCTTGTGGGCGATGCGCCGCCAGGAGGCGGTGGTTCCGGAATAGGACAGGCCCTGCATCTGGGTCTGGGCATAGACGTCCCACAGGCGGAACTCCACCCGCAGGCGGCCGTCCGGGGTCTGCTCGACCCGGCCCTGCACCAGCGCCTGGGCGTTGATGGCCTGCCAGTCGGGGAAGCGCGGCTGCACCTGCAGGCTTTCCGCCTTCTGGATGAAGGCGCGCTGATCGATGGGCTTGAACAGGCCCGAGCGCTCGAGGTCGGCCGAGATCACCCGGGTGATGTCGCGGCCGATCTGGCTTTCGCCGCCGGCGGCGCCCTGGAAGTCGGTCACGGCAATGGGCAGGGGCTGCATCTGGCCCTTGGTGATGTCGATCACCACGTCGGCCCGGGCGGGGACAACGGCCCCGAAGGCGACGGCAACGGCCAACAGGGCGGCAGCGCCGAAAGTCGTCAGTCTGTTCATCATCGCACCATCTGGCTCGGGTCGAAATTAAGGGTCATTTCCTGGAACTTGGCCGGGTTGGCGCCCGGCGGGAACTTCAGCGGCGAGCAGCTGAACACCGCGCGCCGCGCGCCGTCGGCGGCCGAGCGGTAATAGCTGTCGGTGAAATAGCGCGCGTCCTTGGCGATGTCGGCGGACGCCACCGTGCCGTCGCCATTCAGCCGCACCTTGATCTGCACCTTCAAGCTGCCCGCATCCTTGGCCCCCGCATCGACCAGCCAGCACCGCTCGATCTGCGCCCGCATGTAATCCTTCTCGGCGATGGACGCCGGCTCGTTCGGATTATTCAGCGGCGAGCCCGTCTTGGGCGCCGGCGGGGCCGGCGGCGTGTTGGACGGGGACGGCGGCGTCTGCTGCGGCGAAGCCAGTTTCTTGGACAGCTTGGCCAGCGGGTCCTCCTCGGCCGGCTTGGGCTGCTCCTTGAACTTCTCAACCGTCTTCAGCAGCTGATCCAGATTGTCGGGCCGGGGCGGCGGCGGCTTCTTGGGCGGCTGAACCTGGGCAAGCTGGCTTGGCTTGGCCGGCTCGGGCTTCTTCTCTTCCTTCTTCTTCTCGGGCTCCTTGACCGACTCGTCGGGCACCTCGACCACTTCCTCCTTGGGCGGAGGCGGCGGCGGAGGGGGCGGCGGCGGCGGCGCCTTGACCGGCTCGGGCTCGGGCTTGGGCGGCTCGGGCTTGGGTTCCGGCTTGGGTTCGGGGTTCGGCTGCGGACGCGGAGTCTCGCCCTTGGGCGGGTTGGTCTTGTCCGTCACCAGGTCCACCAGGATGGCCGGCGGCTCCTCCACCGGCGGCGGGTCCTCGAAGAACTGGGGCAGGCCGAAGAACGTCACCAACGCCACGGCCACATGGACGATGGCCGAAAAGGCCATGCCAGTGCGGGGAAGCGAGTTGTCGTCGTCGTCGAAGTTGAACCGCATGATGCGCTGATCAGCCCTAGCGGCTTCCCTTCGCGGGCGCGGCCTGGGGCGCCTGGGTGGACTGCAGGCCGATCTTGGTGATTCCGGCGGCCTGCAGCTCGCCCATCACTTCGGCCACGCGGCCGTAATTGATGCCCTGGTCGGCGCGCACGAACACCTTGTTATCCGGCTTCTGGGCCAGGATCGCCTGCAGGCGCGGGCCGATCTCGGCCAGCTGGATCTCGGTCTCCTGCAGCCACAGAGTGCCGTCAGCCTTGACGCTGATGGACAAGGGCTTGTCGTCGCCCTTCATGGGGCCGGCCTTGGTCTTGGGCAGGTCCAGCGGCACGCCCGCGGTGATCATGGGCGCCGTCACCATGAAGATGATCAGGAGCACCAGCATCACATCCACCAGCGGCGTGACGTTGATGTCGCTCATGGCCCGGTGGCGACGGCCACCGGCGCGGCGTCCGCCGCCGTTCAGCGAGGCGCCCATGGGATCAGCCCTTCTCGTCCAGCTGGCGCGACAGGATGGCGCCGAACTCGCCGGCAAAGCCTTCCAGGCGCTTGGCGTAGCGGTCGATATCGCTGGACAGCTTGTTGTAGGCGATCACCGCCGGGATGGCGGCCACCAGGCCCAGGGCGGTGGCGAACAGCGCCTCGGCGATGCCCGGGGCCACCACGGCCAGCGAGGTGTTCTGGCTGCCGGCGATGGACTGGAAGCTGTTCATGATGCCCCAGACGGTGCCGAACAGGCCAATGAAGGGCGCCACCGAGCCGGTGGAGGCCAGGAAGCCCATGCGGGCCTCGATGGCTTCCAGTTCGCGGCTCATGGTCACCTGCATCACCCGGTCGATGCGCTGGGGCAGCGAAACACGCACCGCATCGCGGTCGGCCAGGCCCTTGGCGGCCGAGCGGCGCCATTCGCGCATGGCGGCCACGAACACCGCGCTCATGGGGTCCAGCGGACGCGCGCCGATGCGGTCGTAAAGCTCCTCCAGCGAGCCGCCGGACCAGAAGCTTTCCTCGAAATGGTCGGCGCGCTCGAACAGCTTCCGAAGGCGCATGAACTTGTCGTAGATGATGGCCCAGCACCAGAAGCTGGCCAGCACCAGCATGATCATCACCGTCTTGACGATGAAATCGGCCTGCAGGAACAGACCCCACATCGACATGTCATGTGTGACGGTGCCCGCCAGAGCGACGGAATTCACAGGATCCATGATCGTCAAACCCGTTGTTCAGAAATGAACGCCGACAGCGTTTCTCGCAAATCCGCCGGCAGTCTCGCCGCCCGCCCGGTCCGCACCGACATGCAGGCGACCCGCACGGCCATATGCACCAATTCCGTTCCGTCCGCCACAGCAATCAGCCGCTGACGGATTTCCATCGAGGCGCCACCCACGCCGGTGACGGTGCTTTGCACCTCGATCCGGTCATCTAGCCGGGCAGGTCTTAAGAAATCCACCTCGCAGCGGCGCACGGCAAAGGCCAGGCCCTGCTCGTCCATCAGCCGCGACTGGTCGATGCCCAACCCGCGCACGAACTCGGTGCGCGCCCGCTCGGCGAAATTCAGATAGCGGCTGTGATAGACAATGCCGCCGGCATCGGTGTCCTCGTAATAGACCCGCACCGGAAAGCGGTGCAGCATGCCGTCCATCCGGGCGCCGGAAACCCAGGCGTCAGTCATCATAGCCCCCCAGCAGGTCGAACTGATCGGGCTGGCGGGCCGGCGCCGCCAGGCCCAGATGCTTGAATCCGGCGGCGGACAGCATGCGGCCGCGCGGCGTGCGCTGCAACAATCCCTGTTGCAGCAGATAGGGCTCGACCACCTCTTCGAAGGTGTCGCGTTGCTCGGACAGGGCGGCGGCCAGGGTGTCCACGCCCACCGGCCCGCCGCCATAATGCTCGGCGATGCAGCGCAAATAGCGGCGGTCCATGTCGTCCAGCCCGGCCTGGTCCACGCCCAGGCGGGTCAGGGCGGCGTCGGCCACCTCCGCGTCGATGGGCAGGGTGCCGGCGACCACGGCGAAGTCACGCACCCGACGCAGCAGACGCCCGGCCACACGGGGCGTCCCGCGCGAGCGCCGCGCGATCTCATGCGCGCCATCGTCCGTCATCTCGACCCCCAGCACCCCGGCTCCCCTGCGAATGATCCGCTGCAACTCGTCCGGCTCGTAGAAATTCATGCGGATGGGGATGCCAAAGCGGTCACGCAGCGGCGTGGTCAGCAAACCGGACCGCGTGGTGGCCCCCACCAGCGTGAAGGGCGCCAGATCGATCCGCACCGACCGGGCCGCCGGGCCCTCGCCGATGATCAGATCCAGCTGGAAATCCTCCATGGCCGGATAGAGCACTTCTTCTATGGCGGGATTAAGGCGGTGGATTTCGTCGATGAACAGGACGTCGCGCGGTTCCAGATTGGTCAGCAGCGCCGCCAGATCGCCGGCCTTGGCGATCACCGGGCCGCTGGTGGCGCGGAAATTCACTCCCAGCTCCCGCGCCATGATCTGCGCCAGGGTGGTCTTGCCCAGGCCCGGCGGTCCGAAGAACAGCACATGGTCCATGGCCTCGCCGCGCGAGCGGGCGGCTTCGATGAACACCCGCAGATTGGCGATGGCCTCGCGCTGACCGGTGAAATCGTCCAGCGCGAGCGGCCGCAAGCTGGCGGCCTCGCCCTCGCCCGGCTGGCGCTCGGGGCTGACCATGCGCTGGCTCATGCGCTCAGTTCCTTGGCCAGTTCCTTGAGGGCGGCACGGATCAGGGCGGGCGTGGCGGCGTCATCGCCCAGTTCGGCCCGCACCTTCATCACCGCCGCCACCGCCTCCAGGCGCTTGTAGCCCAGATTGACCAGGGCCGAGACCGCTTCCTCGGCGGCGCCCAGGTCAGCAGAGGCCGAAATGGGCGCGGCGCCCTTGCCGGCGGACGCGGCCGCCGGCAAGGCGAAAGCCAGGGCGCCGGCCTTGTCCTTCAATTCAGCCACCACGCGGGCGGCCAGCTTGGGCCCAACACCCGAGGCGCGGGTCAGGGCGGTCTTGTCCTGGGCGGCGATGGCTTGGGCCAGCTGGTCGGCGGGCAGCACCGACTGAATGGCCAGGGCCACCTTGGCCCCCACCCCTTGCACCGTGGTCAACAGGCGGAACCACTGCTTGTCCTGGGCCGAGCCGAAGCCATAGAGGGTGATGGCATCCTCGCGCACCACCGTCTCCACATACACCGTGGCCGCCTCGCCCACCGCCAGCGCGGCCAGGGTGCGGCTGGAGCAGGACACCAGATAGCCCACCCCATGCACATCGATCACGGCCCAGTCGTCACCGACGGAATCCACCAGCCCCTTCAGTTTGGCGATCACCTCAAAGCCTCCGCAAGCCGCGCCCGGGTGGCGCGGTGATGAGCATGGCAGATGGCCACCGCCAGCGCGTCGGCGGCGTCGGCGCTGGCGGCCTGGCAGCCGGGCAGCAGGGTCTTGACCATCATGGCCACCTGGTCCTTGGCCGCCCGGCCGGTGCCCACCAGGGCCTGCTTGACCAGGGTGGGAGCATATTCGGTGACGCCAAGGCCGGCCAGGGCCGGCGCCAGCAACACCACTCCCCGGGCCTGGCCCAGCTTCAGGGTGGACTGGGGGTTCTGGTTGACGAAGGTCTCCTCGACCGCCGCCTCCTGGGGCCCCCATTGGGCGATCACC
>CAYOKN010000170.1:0-7041 GCA_964404545.1 uncultured Rhodospirillaceae bacterium
CAGATCAGCCGCTTCCGCCATGGCTGGCTGCTGCTGCAGATGGTGCTGTTCGCCTATCGCAAGCTGAAGGCGTTCTGAGCCCTAAATGCTGGATGTCTATCGCGCCGCCTGGGAGGCCAAGCCCGTCCTGCGGGCCATCTACCAGGACCTGTACGAGCGGATGGCGGCGGCCTGCAAGCCGGGCCGCACCCTGGAAATCGGCGGCGGCTCGGGCAATTTGAAGTCCTGGCTGCCCGATGTGGTGTCCACCGACATCCAGTGCGGGCCCTGGCTGGATGCCGTGTGCGACGCCCATATCCTGCCCTTTGCCGACCGCAGCTTCGACAATGTGGTGCTGTTCGACGTGCTGCACCACCTGGCCCGGCCCAAGCTGTTCCTGGACGAGGCAGCGCGGGTGCTGAAGCCCGGCGGGCGGCTGGTGATGATGGAGCCCTGCGTCACCCCGGTCAGCTGGGTGGTGAACACCCTGCTGCATCCCGAGCCCATCCATATGGATGAGGACCCGCTGGCCACCGGCCCGCTGGTGCGCCGCGATCCCTACGAGGCCAACCAGGGCATCCCCACCATCCTGTTCCTGAAGGCCGCCGAGCGGTTCGCCGCCGCCTGCCCGGACCTGCGGCTGGTGTCGGTCAAGCGGCTGTCGCTGTTCGCCTATCCCCTGTCCGGCGGCTTCCGGCGCTGGCAGCTCTTGCCCCTGTCCTGGGTGCGCCCGCTGCTGGCCCTCGAGGACCGTCTGCTGCCCCTGCTGGGCCGGCTGTTCGCCTATTGCATGCTGGCGGTGGTGGAGCGGCGGTGATCAGAGGGTCAGCCGGGCTTCCAATTCGGCAAAGGGGGCGGTGACGCTGTCCGTCGTTCGGGTCAGCAGGCCGACCTTCTCCAATGCATTCACATCCTTGTGGACGTTCTTGTAATCGCGGCGCAGGTCGCTGGCCAAGGCCTTGACGCTGCGCACCTGATGATGACGCACATAGCGCAGCAATTGCAGGCGCTTGGGCGTCAGCGTTGCCAGCATGGTTTCCAGGTCGCGGAAGGTCAGGTGGGTCTCGTCCACGGCGTCGCCGGCTTCGGCCCGGTGCCAGGCATCCAGGAAACGCTGGCCCATGTCTTCGGGGCTGCCCACATGCACGCTGAGATTCTTGGTCATGCCTCGCCTCGTTGCACTCGCACGTCCTTCAGGAAATCCTGGACCAGTGCGTCCGGGGTGGTGAACGCATAAGCCTCTTCCCGGTTTTGCAGATGCCGGTGATCTCCCTTGCCCCGTTCGTTGTCATAGCCCACCAGGCGCCGGCCCGGATAACCATAAAACAGGCTTTAGAAGCCATGGGCGCTTCCCGGGACCGGTGCGGGCACTTGCCAGAGCACCATTTCGAGGATGGCGCCATCCTCGAACTCCATCCGGTCGTAGAAGATGCGCCGTGCCTTCATATGGTCACGGATACCATAGGATCAATTATGGCGCCCAGCACCATAGCGCGATCGGACCCAGCGCCACGCCTCCACCAGCGCCAGAGCCGACAGCACCAGCAGCACCGGCTCCATGGGCAGGCGGTATTTGGGCGTGGCCACCGGCCCATTGATCAGCAGGAAATAACCCAGCACGCCGGCGGCGAAGAAGGCGGCCCAGCCATTGCGCCGGGCCAGCAGCACGAACCCCGCCGCCTCCAGCAGCAGGAACAGGGCCGAGGAGGCCAGGCCTACCGCAAATGCCGCCTGATAGGCCGGCGAGGCGCTGGTGACGAATGTCCAGACCCGCTCGCCCAGCCCCTGGCCCTCGGTCAGGTAGAAACTGGGTTTGGGCAGGGTGCGCACCCGGGGGTCCAGGATGATCGAAGGCGAGGCCAGGTTGACCGCGATGCCCTCGGCCCAGGCCAGGGCCAGGGCGCCGGCGGGCAGTTGCTTCAGCTGCTCCATGGCGATCTGCGCCTTGATGCCGTTGTACTGGAAGCCGTGCAGATCATCGTTCTTCAGGCTCAGTTCGGCCAGGCGCTGGGCATAGAGCCGGTTGGCCTCGTCCACCGAGGCTTTCCAGGGGGTGCCGTCCAGCCGCTGCTTGGTCAGCGGCACCACCCAATAGATCATGTGATGGCCGCCCTGCGAGGTGATGGCCGGGGTGCCGAAGCGGTCCAGGTTGCGCGCCACCGTGGGCAGGATGGGCAGCGCGGCGGCCAGCGCGAATGCCAGGGTGGCGCCCAGGGCGCGGCCGGCGCCCAGGCGGCGCACCAGCATCACCACCAGCACGGTGACCGCCGCCACCAGCAGGAAGGCCAGGCTGATGGGGCGGGTGGCGGTGGCCAGCCCGCCAGCCAGCCCGGCCAGCAGCGCCCAGTGCCAATGGGGGGCGCGCAGGAAGCGGGCGGCGGCCCACAGCATCAGGGTGAAGAACAGCAGGAAGGGCGTGTCGGTCATCACCTGCGCCGCCGACAGGATCAGGTTGATGCTGGTGGCGGCCAGCAGCCCGGCCACCAGCCCCACCCGGGGCGACAGCATGGCGCCCAGCAGGGCGATCAGCACGCAGGTGACGCCATCCATCGCCGACTGGATCAGCACCAGCAGCCAGGGCGCGTCGCCGGCCAGCCACTGCACGGCGGCCAGCAGGCCGGGATAGAACGGCATCACGTCGGTGACCGGCTCGATGCGCCCGCCCAGGTCATAGTCGAAGCGCCCGCTCTCCAGAAGCTCGCGGGCGATGGCCCAATAGCGCCCGGCATCCAGCTGGTCGAAGAAATAGGCGGGATGGTCCGCCAGCAGGGCCAGATTGATCAGGCGGAGCAGGAGGGCGAAGCCGAAGATCAGCCAGAGCTGGCGGGCGGTCATGGGGTCGCGTCCAGGGTGGTGACGTTTGGGGGGCAGGTGGTGCGGTTGGCCGGGGCGGCGGCATTCAGGGCGGCGATCTCGGCCACATCCTCGGGATGGTCCGCCCGCCACTCTGCCTGCAGCGCCCGCGCCTGGGCAAGATGGCCGGCCAGGCTGGCCGGGGTGACGGCGGCGCCGAAATCACCCTCGGCACCGGCCAGCCGGTCCAGCATCAGGGCGCCCAGCTCCACCCGCATATGGCTGCTTTCCTGCCACCAGCGCATGGGGCTGCGGTCGCCGGGCGGCGGCACCGGCTCGCGGTTCAGCGGCCCGGCCAGGGCGAAATCCCACACCGGGCCGGGGCTCAGGGCCACGATGGCGGCCTTCCAGGCCTCGAAGCTGGGCCACAGCCCGCCGGCCTGGATGGTCTCCAGCTGGCGGGCATGCACCGGCGAGATCACCAGGGTGACGGCCACTCCGCGGGCTGCGGCCATGTCCAGCATGGCCTTCAGGTCGTCCAGGGTGCCGCCCAGGCAGAACTGCCGGCGCGGCGACGGGAACCAGGTCTCGGCCAGATAGCCGCGCTCATTGTCCAGGAACAGCCGCCGGGTCTCGGGATTGCCCTTGGGTTCGAAGGCCATGCGGCCGTCGGGCTGGTGGGCGCTGGTTTTGCCGCGCCATTGGTTGCCCAGGGTTTTCCAGCTGGCCTCCAGCGCATCGGCCGAGACCAGCACCGGGGCGTCGGCCAGCCAGGGGCGGGGCGGCGGCTCGCCCAGTCGGGCCAGGCGCCGGTCCTCGAAGCCGGGCTGCACCGGGCGGTAGGCGTTGAAGCTGGACAGGTCCAGCATGATCACCGCCTGGCGTACCGGCGCCACCGCCAGGGCATGCTCGAACAGGCGGCGCATCTCATGACTGTTGGCGCCCATGACGCCCAGATTGTAGGCCGGCTTGGCCAGGAAGGGGTGGGCGGTGTCCACGCCGATCTCGGCCCGGCTGGACCCCACCACCAGACTGGCCGGCTGGCGCCGCGTCACCTCATAGGGCTTGAACAGGCGCTCGCGGTTGTTCAACTCGGTGCGCTGGGTGTTCACGCCGTCGATGGCTGGGCTGTCCAGCAGCCGGAACGGGTCCACCAGCAGGTTCAGGCCCAGCCCGCCGGCGAAGCCCGCCGTGAACAGCAATGCCAGGACCGTCAGGAAGCGGGAAAAGGCGGGATGCCGCATGGCTTAGAACTGGAAATAGAGGAAGGTGGAAACGCGGGTCAGGTTGAACGCCGCCACCAGCGCCAGCAGGGCGGTGGCGATGGTCCAGACCGGGGTGGGGCGCCAGGCCAGCCAGCCCCAGCGCGGCGGCCGCACCTTGACCCGGAAGGGATGGTTGCCGGCGCGGAAGCGGGCCATGATCTCCTGGCTATTGGGTGCCAGGAAGGCGATGGCCAGCAGCCCCAGGATGGTGTTCACCCCCTCGACCTTGCCGTCGGGCCGCAGCGGCGCATCCAGGAAGGCCATGGAGCGCAGCACCGAAAGGGCGGTGTCCAGGCTGTCGGCGCGGAAGAATACCCAGGCTACCACCACCGCCAGGAAGGTCAGGGCCTGTCCCGCCAGCCGCTCGGGCCAGGCGGCGGGGCCTGGCCCGCGCAGATGGCGCCAGGCATGGTTGACCATCAGATAGGCGCCATGCAGCGCGCCCCAGACCACGAAGGTCCAGCCGGCGCCATGCCACAGCCCGCCCAGCACCATGGTGACGCCCAGATTCACATAGCGCAGGGCCGGCCCCTTCTGGTTGCCGCCCAGGGGGATATAGAGATAGTCCCGCAGGAAGCGCGACAGGGTGATGTGCCAACGGCGCCAGAATTCGATGATGCTGGTGGCCTTGTAAGGCGAATGGAAATTCAGCGGCAGCCGCACCCCCATCATGCGCGCCAGCCCCACCGCCATGTCCGAATAGCCGGAAAAGTCGAAATAGAGCTGCAGGCTGTAGGCCAGCGCCCCGGTCCAGGCGGTGGCCACGGGCAGCACCTCGCCGGAAGAGGCGGCCCCGAAAGCGGCATCCGCCACCGGCGCGATGCCGTCGGCCAGCACCACCTTCTTGAACAGGCCGATCACGAAGATGGTCAGCCCCACCGCCAGATGTCGCGCCTGCGGCCGGAAGATCGAGGGCTGGGCGAATTGCGGCATCATCTCCTTGTGATGCAGCACCGGCCCGGCGATCAGATGCGGGAAATAGGTGACGAACAGCACATAGCGCAGGGGATGCGCTTCGCGCACCTGGCCCTTCCAGCAATCCACCAGGAAGGCGATCTGGGTGAAGGTGAAGAACGAGATGCCCAAGGGCAGCACGATGGCCGGAAGGCTCCAGTCGGCGCCGGTCAGGGCGGCGGCCGAAGAGACGAAGAAGCCCGCATATTTGAACCAGCCCAAGAGCGCCAGGTCGCCGGCGATGGCGCCGGCCAAGAGCCAGCCACTGCGGGTGCGCGCCAGGGCCAGGCCGGCCATGTAGTTATAGGCGATGGAGCCCAGCAGCAGCGGCACATAGGCGATGTCCCACCAGCCATAGAAGGCCAGCGATGCCGCCGCCATCCAGGCCACCGCCCAATCGGCCGAGCGCCGGCCCAGCAGGAAGAACACCCCCAGGGTGATGGGTAGATAAAGCCCGATGAAGGTGAAGGAATTGAACAGCATGCCCGGCGGCGCCCCCCGAAGTCGGCCGCAGTGTCGGCATTTGCCCCCGTCCTCGTCAAGGATTACGGGGTGAGGGAGTCCTTACCTGTATCATGGCTCTTGAACGCAGCCTTGGCCTTGGCGCGGCTGCCCACCGCATAGCAATAGACGCAGCCATGGGGACAGCTGTCATAGGCGCCGATGTCGCGGCTTTCGGCGCATAGGCAGCCGGGGCGGTTGCCTTTGGTGCGGGCCTTGATCGGCGCACCGCCCATATCGGCTAGGCGGTCGGCGTCGATGCAGGCGGCTGGCGCCAGGCCCGGCGCCAGCAGGTCGGGCTGGGTGCACAGGGTCAGCCGCATGCCGCGCGCGGCGGCGATTTCGGCCAGACGCAGCGCCATGGCCTGCTTGGCCTCGGCTTCCGGGTCCTTCCAGGTGAAGCCGTGGGCCTGGGCGGCGACCGAAAGGTTGTGCCGGGTCTTTCGATAGATCTGGGCGAAGCTGATGGTCACCTCGTCCACCGATCCCGCCAATTGGTCGGCCAGACGGGTGAAATTCTCCAGATGCCAGGGGCCCGGCGTCAGGCTGGTGGCCAGAATGGGGTCATAGCGCCAGACCACCGCCCGGGGGCCGAAGCTGTCGGCCAGGGCGTGGATCACCTGGACCGACCGTTCGGACGGCACCACCGAGGCCTCCAGGCCCTTGGGATAGCCGGTCACCGTATATTGCACCACCCAGGGCAGGCCCGCTGCCCGAACCTCGTCCAGCATGGGGCGGAATGGCTCGGCATTGCGGGTCCAGAACACATAGCCGTCCACCCCGTCGCGCAAGGCCACCCGGCTGTCCGGCCCGCCATAGGGATTGCGCACGGTGCAAAAGCCCGCCCGGAAGCGGGCGCGGAACCAGTCGCCAAAGAAGGCGGGAATGTCCGTCCGATAGCTGGCCGAGAGGATCATGCCCTTTCCCAGTCTTGGCACTCGCTGCCCATGAGTGCTAACATCCGCCCCGACCGCTGGGGTGGGGCCGTTGCGCGACCCGATCTACCGCCTTATATATCGCCGGTGATCCGGAAGCCCCCAAAGAGAAGGGCGGCGCCGGCACCCGAATTCGTAGGTCCAACCCCGGGGGTTCCTGCGGCTGCCCGAGTGGGCTGCGGGGACCAGCTGAACCATAAGAGGACGACATGAGCAAAGTCATCGGTATCGACCTTGGCACCACCAATTCCTGCGTCGCCATCATGGAAGGCAAGAGCGCGAAGGTGATCGAGAACGCCGAGGGCGCTCGCACCACTCCCTCCATGGTCGCCTTCACCGATTCCGGCGAGCGTCTGGTGGGCATGGCCGCCAAGCGTCAGGCGGTGACCAACCCGACCGACACCCTGTTCGCCATCAAGCGCCTGATCGGCCGGCGCTATAATGACCCGCTGACCCAGAAGGACAAGGGCCTGGTGCCCTACCACATCGTGGACGGCGACAATGGCGACGCCTGGGTCGAATGCGAGGGCAAGAAGTACAGCCCCAGCCAGATTTCCGCCTTCATCCTGGGTAAGATGAAGGAAACCGCCGAGAGCTATCTGGGCGAAAAGGTT
>CAYOKN010000171.1:0-7012 GCA_964404545.1 uncultured Rhodospirillaceae bacterium
TCGAGGAAGACAGCGTCTATGACCAGCGCGACGCCCAGGGCTTCATCAAGCTGAATGCCCTGCGCATGCGCCTGGCCAAGATGGCGCGCGGCTAAGCCCGCACGCCCCCTGACCAAAAGGGAAGCCGCCCCGGCGACGGGGCGGCTTCTTTTATCCAAAAGGTAGAATGCCATATATCCATGGGGACCCACAGAGGATCGCACCATGGAATTGTCACCCCACGAGGCGGAGCGGCTGGCCGCACTGGTCAATTACGGTATCCTGGACACCGGCTCCGAGGAAACCTTCGACCGCGTCACCCGCATCGCCGCGGCGATGATCCAGACCCCCATTGCCCTGGTGAGCCTGGTGGACTGGCGGCGGCAATGGTTCAAGTCGGTGCAGGGCCTGGACAGCCGCGAGACCACCCGCGACGTGTCCTTCTGCACCCATGCAGTGATCCAGAAGGCGCTGCTGGTGGTGCCTGACGCCACCCTGGACGAGCGGTTCCGCGCCAACCCGCTGGTCACCGGCAAACCCCATATCCGCTTCTATGCCGGCGCCCCGCTGATCACCCCCGACGGCTTCGCCCTGGGCACCGTCTGCGCCATCGACACCAAACCCCGCGAGGGCCTGACCCACGACCAGGCACGGGTGCTGCAGGACCTGGCCGGCATCGTCGTGGACCTGATGGAAGCACGAAAGGCGAGCCGCATGAAACGGCTCGCCTCGTGACAGCTATTGCACCGATCCTGCGTCAGGCCTTCTTGCCCAGCACGCCCATCACCGCATAGGACAGGATGGTGGTGCCAGCCAGGCCGATGCCCCAGATCAGGCCCACCAGCAGCCAGTCCACCGGACCACCAGCATCGGTGAAGCCCGAAACGGTAAACTTGGCGGCCAGCACCAGGGCGGCGGCACCGCCGGCCAGGCCGATCAGCTCGGAGCGCACCAGGCGGCGGCTGTCCAGCGAACCGCCATCGCGCAGGAACACATAGGCAAAGCCGGCCAGGCCGGCCACCGCCAGCAGGATCAGCACCCACAGGATCGGCCCCAGCATTTCCTGGAAGACGGCCAGCAGAACGATCGGATCGAGGTTTTTCATGTCCAGTCTCCCGTCTTAGGCGATGCCGCGCAGCATGGTGAGGTAGGT
This sequence comes from uncultured Rhodospirillaceae bacterium, assembly GCA_964404545.1. Classification (GTDB taxonomy): domain Bacteria; phylum Pseudomonadota; class Alphaproteobacteria; order Rhodospirillales; family Magnetospirillaceae; genus CAYOKN01. Next base: position 1,133 of record CAYOKN010000171.1, read on the forward strand.
GGGCTTCAGCGCCATGGTCTTCATGACCCAGGTGATCCACAGCTCTTCCAGCGGCGCGATCACGCCGGGGAACGAGGGCACCAGGTTGTTGTCATAGTCGAATTCCACGAGCATGGCCCGGCCCAACTGGGTGATCAGCGGGCAGGAGGTATAGCCTTCATAGGCCGAGGTGGCCTTGGGGCCGCCCAGGTCGGCCACCAGATGGTCCATGGCCACCGGCACTTGCCACTTCACCGACGCGGCGGTCTTGCCCTTGGGCACGCCGGCGATGTCGCCCACGCCGAAGACATTGGCATAGCGCTTATGCCGCAGGGTGGCCTTGTCCACTTCCATCCAGCCGTCGAAGGCGAAGATGCCCTCCTGCCAGCGCAGGGGGCTGTTGCGCACCGGCGCCGGGGCGCGCATGGGCGGGATCACATTGACGAAGTCGTACTTGATCTGGGTCTTGTTGCCGCCGCCCACGTCGAAGGTGGCGGTCTTGGTGCCCAGATCGATGCCGGTCAGGATGTGGTCATGCACCATCTTGACCTTGCGCTCGCGGAACAGCATGCGGACCTTTTCCGACACGATCGGCACGCTGAACAGCGCCTTGTTGTTGGCGGCATAGATCAGCTCGCCCTTGCCACGGGTGCCGCGGCGGCGCATGTGGTCGTCGGTCAGGAAGGTGTATTTCAGCGGCGCGCCGGCGCACTTCATCTCGGTGTTGGGGCGCAGGAACAGGCCCACGCCGCCCTCGTCGGCGAACTTGGACATGGCGCCCCAGGTGGCGGCGGCCTGATCCGGGCCGGCATAGATGGAGCCCAGGCCGTCCTGGCCGATGCGCGAAACGTCCATGCCCTCGATAGCGTCATAGTCCAGGTGCAGGCCGGTGGCCACAACCAGGTAATCGTAGGGGAAGGCCTTGCCGCTCTCGGTCACCACCTTGTTGCCGTCCGGATCGAACTCGGCCACCCGCTCTTCCACCCAGGTGATGTTCCGGGGCATGTATTCGGCGGTGGTCGAAACCACATAGTCCTTGGGCTTGATGCCGCCGGCCACCAGGGTGAAGCCCGGCTGGTAGTAATGAGCCTTGCGGGCATCGATGATGGTGATGCTGGCGCCGCTCAGCTGCTGGGCCAGCCGCGAGGCGGTAGCCAAGCCGGCGGCACCGGCACCGGCGATGACGATCCGGGCCTTGGTATTGACGGCGGCGCGGGCGGGCGTGCTGGCCGAGCCCGCGAATGCGGCACCCAGACCGGCGGCAGCGCCGAACCGGAACATATCGCGGCGGCTCATGCCGCTGGAACGCAGAGCAGAGAGCAACTGCTCCGCCAGATGCGGATCCCTCATGTCTTCCTCCCTGGAGCGGCCGCCCTTGGCTGGGCGGCTCCAACACATTACGGCAAGCTAATTTAGTACTGACTGTTTTTGAAAGAAAAATTTTCCACAAGGCTGCTTGCCACCCCCCTCGCCGCCGCCTAAAGTCCGCACGCCCATTGGGGAGTAGCCGCCCGCCCAGAGCGGGGGCCGCGTCAACAGACTAGGGACGGACCTGCCGTCCCTTGGCGCGGAACAGCCGGTCCGTCGGCCTTGGCAAGACCTTTGGCATTCCTGCCGGTTCCCGGGGTCGGGCGGAGCGGGGATGCTGAAGTTCAACCGCCGCCGGACCCCAGACGAGACGTTCCATGGAAGCCCTTCTTATCTCCACCGGCCTGGTGGCCATCGCCGAGATCGGCGACAAGACCCAGTTGCTGGCCATGCTGCTGGCCGCCCGCTACAAAAAACCGCTGCCCATCATCCTGGGGATCCTGGTGGCCACGGTGGCCAATCACGGCCTGGCCGCCAGCCTGGGGCTGATGGTCACCACCTGGGTGGGCCCGGAGATGATGCGCTGGATCCTGGGCGGCTCGTTCCTGTTGATGGCGGCCTGGATCCTGGTGCCCGACAAATGCGATGACGGCCCCTGCACCTCGGACCGGTTCGGGCCGTTCCTGGCCACCTGCATCGCCTTTTTCCTGGTGGAGATGGGCGACAAGACCCAGATCGCCACGGTGGCGCTGTCGGCCCGCTTCGCCGATGTGCTGTTGGTCACCATGGGCACCACCCTGGGCATGATGCTGGCCAATGTGCCGGCGGTGATGCTGGGCGAGGTGGCGGCCCGCAGCCTGCCCATGGGGCTGGTGCGCGGCGGCGCGGCTGCCAGTTTCGCGGTGCTGGGCGGACTGGCCCTGCTGGGGCCCGACCTGGCCATCGCCGGCTGACCGCTTACACCGCAGGGGGCGGCACACGATTTGACTCCTATGGGGACGGGCGGAGAAACCGCCATGATCCGAGTACGTCATCTCGTCGAACTGACCATCCCGTGTGACGACGCCGCCCAGGTGGACCAGATGCGGGCCCTGCTGCTGGAAGCCGGATTTTCCGTGGTCCGCCATGCCTGCGAGCTGAAAGACGCGGCCTGTATGCTGACCGCCTTGGGGCGGTGGGACCCGGAGGCGGTGGCCGAGCTGAAAATGCGGCTTTTGCGCCTGCGCGATCACCCGCCTGCGATTCACGACTCTTTAAGGCGGCCGCGCGTATAGGATTGTGGTCATGCCCAACCAAGAATTGGGAGGGGGTTCATGATGCGATTCCCGGCCGGCTGCCTCGGCCTCTTCCTGATCCTGGTTTCCCCCCTGGGCCCAGCCCTGGCGGGAAGCCAGGAAATCGCTCCCCGGTGCCGCGAGATCGTGAGCGCCGCCAGCGCCGACGACCATAATTTCCACCTCTCCGCCGAAACCGTGGCCCGCGCCGCCTGGAGCGCTGACCTGCTGGCCACGCCGGACGGCCCCTGGCTCTATTGGACCGATGCCGAGGGCCTGCGCCTGACCACCCCCGACGGCCAGAGCTTCCGCCCGCTGCTGGACCAGGCGCTGGCGCCCGACGCCGCCGAGCCCGACCTGGTGCGCCAGCCCGACGGCAGCCTGCGGCTGTTCCACCGCCAGGGCGACAGCATCCGCGTCTCGGTGTCCAAGGATGGCAAAAGCTTCGACAGCCTGGGCGTGGCCCTGGCCGGCGGCTGGCGCCATCCCTCGGTGGTGCGGCTGCCGAACGGCCGATGGCTGATGGCGGCGGCAAAGCCCGACGGCGGCGCCGTCGCCCTGTTCACCAGCCCCGACGGCCTGGCCTTCCAGCCCACCGGCCAGGAAATGGCCCTGGACACGGCCGAGCTGGAACTACGGGCTGACGGCCGGCTGCGCCTGCTGCATGGAGTGCGCAACGGCCTGGCCTCGCTGGTTTCGACCGACCAGGGAAAGAACTGGAAGCCGGAACCGGGCCTGCGCCTGCGGTCCAAGCGCCCGATGTGGGAACCCGCCGTGGCCGCCCTGCCCCATGGCGGCTGGGTGCTGCTGCTGACCCAGGAAACCCCGGGCTGCCGCGACCGCTGAGACCGGCTGCTAGATCTTGATCTGGCTGCCCAGTTCCACCACCCGGTTGCTGGGCAGATGGAAGAATTCCATGGCGCCGGCAGCCGACCGGTTCATCCAGGCGAACAGCCGCTTGCGCCAGGCCGGCAGGTCCCCCTCGCTGCCCAGCAGCAGGGTTTCGCGGGTCAGGAAATAGGACACCGACATGGGCTCGTAGAAGAACCCCAACTGCTCGGAACTGGCATTGGCCAGAGCCCGGGGAATATTGGGGTCTTCCATGAAGCCGAAATGCAGGATCACCCGATGAATGCCGGGGGCCAGCAGTTGGGCCTCGATCCGCTCGGCCTGCGGCACCTGGGGGCAGTCGGCCACCCGGGCGGTCAAAAGCACCACGCGGCGGTGCAACACCTTGTTGTGCTTCAGATTGTGCAGCATGGCCAGGGGCACGCCCTCGGCAGCGGTCAGGAACACCGCCGTGCCCTCGACCCGGGGAATATCGTCCGACAGCGCCACCAGGAAGTCGGGAAGGCTCATCACCTCCCGCCGCACCGTGGCCAGGAGCAGTTGCCGGCCCAATTGCCAGGTGGTCAGCAACAGGAACACCACCACGCCCACCGCCAGGGGGAACCAGCCGCCGTCGGGGATCTTGGTGGCAGTTGCGGAAAAATAGGCCAGGTCGGCGGCCAGGAACAATCCGGTCAGGATCGCGGTCTTGCGCCGGCTCCAGCGCCAGAGCAGCAGGCCGACGAAGCCCAGCATCAGGGTCGAGATCAGCATGGTGCCGGTGACCGCGATACCATAGGCAGCCGCCAGATTGGACGAGGACTGGAAGCCCACCACCAGCAGCATCACGCACAGGCCCAGGCCCCAATTCACGAAGGGAATGTAGATCTGCCCGATCTCGGTGTCCGAGGTGTGCAGGATGCGCAGGCGCGGCAGCAGGCCCAACTGCACTGCTTGGCGGGTCAGGGAAAAGCTGCCGGTGATGACCGCCTGGCTGGCGATCACGGTGGCCAGGGTGGCCAAGATCACCAGCGGCAGCCGCGCCCATTCGCTGGCCATGTGGAAGAAGGGGCTGGCGATGGCTTCGGGATGCGCCAGGATCAGGGCGCCCTGGCCGAAATAGTTCAGCACCAGCGACGGCAACACCAGGAAATACCAGGCCAGCCGGATGGGCCAGCGGCCGAAATGCCCCATGTCGGCATAAAGCGCCTCGGCGCCCGTCACCGCCAGCACCACCGACCCCAGCGCCAGAAAGGCCGCCAGCCCGTTATCCCAGAAGAACAGCACCGCATGATGCGGACTGAGGGCCGCCAGGACCCAGGGCGCGTGGTGGATGTTCTTGATGCCCAGGATGGCCAGGACCAGGAACCACAGGATCATCACCGGGCCGAACAGGCGGCCCATCAAGGCCGTGCCGTGACGTTGAACGGCGAACAGCACCACCAATACCCCCAGGGTCAGGGGCAGCACGAAGGGGCCCAGGTCGGGCGCGGCCACCTCCAGGCCCTCCATGGCCGATAGCACGGAGATGGCCGGCGTGATCATGGCGTCGCCATAGAACAATGCCGCCGCAAAGATGCCCAGGGTGGCCAGCACCGCCAGCAGGCGAGGCCGCCCGGCGGCCGCATGGGTGACCAGGGCCAGCAGGCTGAGCGATCCGCCCTCACCCCGATTGTCCGCCCGCATCATCAGGATCACATATTTCAGCGACACCACCAGCAGGATCGACCAGAACACCAGGCTGAGCACGCCCAGCACATGCGGGGCATCCAGCGGCAAGGGATGGTGGCCGGCGAAAGTCTCCTTCAAGGCATAGAGCGGGCTGGTGCCGATATCGCCGAACACCACCCCCACGCATCCCGCCAGCAAGGCGGCAAAGGACGACCGCCGTCCGGTCTCGGCTCCGCTCATGGGACCCTGGCACTCTGTTTCCAACGGGCGGGACAGTCGGCCTCCGGGGCGCCACAGTCAAATTAACAAGCGGCAACCCTGGACCGGCGGGTCACCCCGCGCAGGCCTCGGCCTGCATCTTGGCCACATAGTCGGACAGCCGCCGGCCCGGCTGGTCGGGATAGATGTCCCCGGTCGCCGTGGCCGCCTGCGAACAGGCGGGAATCGGTCAGGATGCGGCGGCGGGCATCGTCGGGCACCACCGCCTCGATTTTTTCCAGCGCCCGCTCGGCCGAGCGGGCCAGGCGCTCGCCGCCCCAGGGGACGGCACCGCCCTCTTCCACCAGCGGGTCTAAAACACCGCCTCATGGAACCGGGTGGCGCGCTCCAGGTCGGTGGCCGGCAGTTCGAACCAACCGCGCGAAACCAAGGAGTAGCAGACCCCTCCTGACAGCATGGTGTCAGGAGTGTTGATCCAGCAGCCGCTGCGTCACCGGCCCCACCGCGCCGCTGCCGATGGCCCGGCCATCCACCGCCAGCAGCGGGCGCACGCCCAGGCTGTTGGTCAGGAAGGCCTCGGTGGCGCTCCACAGGTCGTCCA
>CAYOKN010000172.1:0-6913 GCA_964404545.1 uncultured Rhodospirillaceae bacterium
CACTCCCAGCCAGGCCGGCCCGCCGGGCGGCGAGGCCAGGGTGACCGGCTGGCCGGCGGCGGCGGCAAGGGCGGCCCGGATGCCGGGCAGGTCATGGACGATGATGGCGGCGGCGGACATGGCCGAAAGGTAGCCTGCCCATGCGTTGACGAGAAGCGGGAAGGGGGCCTATCCTCGCCGCAATTCCCGAGGGAGGTACCGTGACCGACCAGTCCTTTCCGCTGACCCAGGCCGCCTTGCTGCGGCTGGAGCAGGCCATCCTGCATCTTGAAGCGGCCCTGGCCGAGGGGCGTTCCAGCGGCGACCTGATGCTGCAGCAGGAACTGGAGGCGGCGCGCGCCGACTATCGGGCGCTGCAGCAGGCAGCCACCAGCGTGCAGGGGCGGCTCGACGGCGTGATCGAGCGGTTGCGCGTCGTGCTGGACGAAGAGGAGGCCTGATCCATGGGAACCGTGGTCATCCGCATTCAGGGCCGGCCCTATGAGCTGGCCTGCGAGGACGGGCAGGAAGGGCATCTGGAAACCCTGGGTCAGGAGCTGGACCGCCGCGTCAGCGAGCTGTCCCGCGCCGTGGGGCAGCTGGGCGATGCCCGCCTGTTGGCCATGGCCGGCATGCTCATGGCCGACGAATTGATGGAGTTGAAGGCCCGCGCCGCCGAGGTGCCGCCGCCCGCGCCAGCCCCGGACCCCGAGCCCGCTTTGGCTTCGGCGCCCATGCCCGACATGGCCGCCGTGGACCGGCTGCTGGCCGAGGGCATCCATAGCCTGACGCGCAGGCTCGAAGCCATTGCGGAACGGCTGGAGAAGGCCTAGATTCCACGTCAGAGGCGGTGCTGCGCGGTACGACAGGCAGCCAATGTCCCTGGGGCCAATATCCACTCCTAGGGGGCTGTCCCTGACGGGGCCGTGGCTCCGTTATATGGCTCCCACCTGCGTTAGCAGGCCACGGAGGACTCGCACGCCAACGGCCGAGGCGGCACCGCTTCTCTTCCTTTCAAGACAAATGACCGCCGACTCTTCTCCCATCCCCGCCGCCAAGCAGCTGCTCCGCAAGGAAGCGCGCCAGCGCCGCGCCCGCCTGTGGGCCGATCAGGGCGCGGCGGCGGCCCAGGCCATCGCCCGGACCCTGGCGGCTTCGGCGGTGATCCCGCCCGGCACCCTGGTGGCCGGCTATTGGCCCATGGCCCAGGAGCTGGACCCCCGCCCGGCGCTGGAGGCGCTGCACGGACTGGGCCATCCCCTGTGCCTGCCGGTGGTGACGGCGGCGGGCGAGCCCTTGCTGTTCCGCCGCTGGGCGCCCGGCGACGGACTGATGGACGGCGGGCACGGCACTCGGCATCCCCTGGGCACGGCGCCCCTGGCGGTGCCCGAGGTTTTGCTGGTGCCGCTTCTGGCCTATGATGATGCCGGGTTCCGCCTGGGCTATGGCGGCGGCTATTACGATCGCACCCTGGCCGCCCTGGACGCGCCTTTGACCATCGGCGTGGCCTTTGCCGGCCAGCGGGTGGCGGCGGTCCCCCATGATCCCTACGACCGGCCCTTGGATCATGTGCTGACGGAACGGGGCCTGGTACGGACGGAGCGCGCGGGATGAGGCTGTTTTACATCGGTGACGTGGTGGGGCGGTCGGGCCGTCAGGCGGTGCTGGACCGGCTTCCCGGCCTGCGCACCAGCCTGTCCCTGGATTTCGTGGTGGTGAATGGCGAGAACGCCGCCCACGGCTTTGGCATCACGCCCAAGATCTGCGAGGAATTCCTGGCGGCGGGCGCCGATGTGGTGACCACCGGCAACCATGCCTGGGACCAGCGCGAGATCATGCCCTATTTCGACCAGCAGCCCCGCCTGCTGCGGCCCATGAACTTCCCCAAGGGCACGCCGGGCCGGGGCGTGAACGTCTATGCGGCGCCCCGGGGCAAGAAGGTGATGGTGATCCAGGTCATGGGCCGCCTGTTCATGGACCCCCTGGACGATCCCTTCCCCCAGGTGGACGCCGAGTTGACTCGGCAGCGCATGGGGGCCGGTGCCGGGGTGGACGCGGTGATCCTGGACGTGCATGCCGAGGCCAGCTCGGAGAAGATGGCCATGGGCCACTGGGCCGACGGCCGCGCCTCGCTGGTGGTGGGCAGCCACAGCCACATCCCCACCGGCGACGCCCAGATCCTGCCCGGCGGCACCGCCTACCAGACCGATGCCGGCATGTGCGGCGACTATGATTCGGTGATCGGCATGAAGAAGGAGCCGGCCATCGCCAAGTTCGTCCGCAAGATTCCTGGCGAGCGCCTGTCTCCCGCCGATGGCGACGGCACCCTGTGCGGCGTGTTCGTGGAAACCGACGACCGCACCGGCCTGGCCAAGCGCATCCACGCCGTGCGCCAGGGCGGCCGCCTGGCCGAGAGCCTGCCCGCGGCTTGACGGGGCTGCGCTCGGTGGACCCCGGCCATCCCTGCGGCGGGCCTTAGCCCAGCCCCACATCCAATATCATCATCACCATGAACCCCACCATCAGGCCGAAGGTGGCCGGGGTTTCGTGGCCGTTGCGGTGGGTTTCCGGGATCACCTCATGGGCCAGCACGAACAGCATGGCGCCGCCGGCGCCGGCCAAGGCCCAGGGCAGCACCGCCTGGCCGATGCTGACCGCCACGGCGCCCAAGGCGCCGGCGATCCATTCCGCCAGGCCGGTGCCGGCGGCCAGGGCCACCGCCTGCCACCGCTTATAGTGCAGGGGCAGCAGGGCCAGGGCCACGGCCAGCCCTTCGGGGATGTTCTGCAGGCTGATGCCGGTGGTGACCGCCAGTCCCTCGTCCCATCGCTGGCCGCCGAAACTGACGCCCACCGCCAGACCCTCGGGGAAATTGTGCAGGGTGATGGCCAGCACGAACAGCCAGATTCGGCGGATCTGGCCATGGCTCACCCCCTCGGCGCCCTTGATGAAGTGCTCGTGGGGCAGGCGGGTGTGCACCAGCCACAGGGCCAGGGCCCCGGCCAAAGCGCCCACGGCGCCGGCCAGACCGCCCAGGGCGGGCGAGCCCCAACGCTCGCCGGCAAGTTCCACACTGGGCAGCAACAGGGAAAAGCTGGAGGCGGCCAGCATGATGCCGGCGGAAAAGCCCAGCATCACGTCCTGGGTGCGGGGCTTAAGATTGCCCAGGGCCAGGGCGGGCAGGGCGCCCAGGCCGGTGGACAGGCCGGCCACCAGGCTGGCCAGCAGGCCGGCCTGCAGCACGCTCAGTCCGGCCAGCCAGGAAACGGGGTCGCTCATGCCCCCTTATGTGGGGCTTGGCCGCTCCAATGGGAAGGATCCGGGCGGCAGCGCCCGCCGGCGCAGGATGACCTTGCCGCAAGTGGCGCAATGCCAGACCTCGACCAGGCTTTGCTCCACCTCGTCCAAGTCCCGCGCGGCCAGACGGCACGCCCGGTTGCCGCACAGGCCGCAAACGGGCGATCCGCAATCTTCCAGAACAGTCATCGCCAGCCCTTGGTTGGGCCGTCCCCCTGAGCACTGGAAGTACCACTTATCGGATGACCAACGGAATAAAAAAAAGGCGCCGGAAAGGCGCCTTTTTCTTTTCGTCACACTTCGACTTTTTACGCGTTGCGGATGGTGCTCAGGAACTGGTCCACCTGCTGACGCAGCTTGTCCGACTGGTTGGACAGGTCGTTGGCCGACTGCAGGACCTGGGCGGCGCACTGGCCGGTTTCGTTGGCGGTCTGGGTCACGCCGGCCACATTGCCGGTCACCTCCTGGGTACCCGCGGCGGCCTCGGCCACATTGCGGGCGATTTCCTGGGTGGTGGCACCCTGTTCCTCGACGGCGGCCGAGATGGCGGCGGCGATCTCGTTGATCCGGCCAATGGTGTCGCCGATGCCATGGATGGCATCCACCGCGCCCTTGGTGGCTTGCTGGACACCGCTGATCTGGGCGCCGATTTCCTCGGTGGCCTTGGCGGTCTGGGTGGCCAGGTGCTTGACCTCGTTGGCCACCACGGCAAAGCCCTTGCCGGCCTCGCCCGCGCGGGCCGCCTCGATGGTGGCGTTCAGGGCCAGCAGGTTGGTCTGGCTGGCAATGTCATTGATCAGATTGACCACCTCGCCGATGCGTTGGGCGGCCTCCAGCAGCCCTTCCACCATCTGGTTGGCGCGCCGGGCCTCGTCCACGGCGCTGCCGGCGATCTGGGTGCTCTGGGCCACCTGGCGGCTGATTTCCGAGATGGAGGCTGACAGTTCCTCGGCGGCGGCGGCCACGGTCGAGACATTGGCCGAGGCCTGCTCGGCGGCGGCGGCAGCAGCCGAGGCCTGGCCGCTGGTCTCCTGGGCGGTGGCGGTCATGGCTTCGGCGGTGTGCTGCATTTCCTCGGCAGCGGCCGAGACGCCCTCGACCACGCCATGCACCGACGCCTCGAAGCTGTCGGCCATGCGGGCCATGGCGGCCTTGCGGTCCCCTTCGGCCTTCTTCTTCAGCTCTTCCTGTTCCCGCTGCAGGCGGTCCATTTCCATCGCATTGTCCTTGAACACCTGCACGGCGCGGGCCATCTCGCCGATCTCGTCGACCCGGTCCAGGGCCGGGACCTTGATGCTGGTGTCGCCATGGGCCAGCACGTCCATGGCCTGGGTCATGTCCTTGATGGGGCGGGTGACGCGCAGGGCGAAGAACACGCCCACCACCGACACCACCACCAGGATGACGATGCCGGCGATGATCATGAAGGACCGCATCTCGGACACGGGGGCCAGGATTTCCTCGATGTCCGCCTCGGCCACCACGGCCCAGCGCACATTCATGAAGTCCAGGGGCGCATAGACCGCCAGAACCTCGTGGCCACCATAGCCCATCTCGCGGATGGTGCCCTTGCGGCCCGCCAGCGCCTCGGCCACCGCCTGGGTCTCCACCTTGGTCTGCAGGGTGGTGGGGGACTTGGTCAGGCGAGACTGGGTGCGCATCAGCTTGTCCGGGCCCACCAGGATGGTCTCGCCGGTCTCGCCCATGCCCACATCCAGCTGGGCCACCGCGTTCAGGCGGTCCACCGGCATCTGGAAGATCAGGGCGCCCATGAAGGTGCCGCCCTCATCGAACACCGGCGCGCCGATGAAGCCGGCGGGCTCGTTCTCGGACGGGGCATAGCGGGTCAGGTCGGCAAAGGCCACGAAGCCGGCCTTCGGGGCCTCGGACACCTGCTTGAACACCCGGGCCAGGCCGGTGTCCTTGTATTTGCCCTCCACCAGATTGGTGGCGAAGTCGGCTTCCTTGGCTACGGTGTAGAGCACATTGCCGTTGGGCCCCACCAGGAACAGGTCCTGATAGCCCCGGGTCTCCATGAAGCGGCGGAACCAGGGATGATAGCGGCTGTGGATCTCGGCGTAGTCGGTGCCGTCCTCGGGATTGTCCAGCTTGGCGCGCTGGTTGCGCGGGCCGGTCACGAAGGTCTTGGTCAGATGCTCGGTGCCGCCGTCCACCGCCTGGAAGCCATAGGAGAATTCGGTGATGGCATCGGCCACCGTGCGCACGCCGGCCAGGATGGCGATGTCCTGCTGGATGCTTTTCAGATAGCGTTCGATCTCGATCTTGCGGCCTTCCATGGCCGCCTGCAACTTGGCTTCCGTGGCCTCGGCCATGTCGCTGGAGGCCTTTAGGAAGGCCAAGACACCCGTCCCCGCGGCGGCCATCACGGCCAGCAGCACGATCACCAGGGGCAGTTTGCGGGAGATGGGCATGGCTCTCAGGGACATCGATCCACCCTTGTTCGGAGCTTTTTAGGCGATTTGAGTCACAAAGTTACAATGGGTGACCCCGGTAATAAAAGGGTTAAACCTTTCAAGGGGGGCATGACCTTTGGTCAGAGCAGTCAGAACCGCCGAGAAGTGCGGCGCGCCCTAGGAACGGCCCACAAGATATGGTATAGGCTGCCGGTTAACCCGGAACCGCGAACGCAAGGACGAGAGAACGGTTTTCCCATGGCCGGTCATTCCCAGTTCAAGAACATCATGCACCGCAAGGGTGCGCAGGACGCCAAGCGCGCCAAGGTCTTCACCAAGCTGATCCGCGAATTGACGGTGGCGGCGCGGTCGGGCCTTCCCGACCCCACGATGAATCCGCGCCTGCGCGCGGCCATCACCGCCGCGCGGGCTGCCAACATGCCCAAGGACACCATGGAGCGCGCCATCGCCCGTGGCTCGGGCGGCGAGGGCGCCGACAATTACGAAGAGGTGCGCTACGAGGGCTATGGCCCCGGCCGCGTGGCCATCATCGTCGAGGCGCTGACCGACAACCGCAACCGCACGGCCTCGGAAGTGCGCTCGGCCTTCTCGAAGCATGGCGGCAATCTGGGCGAAACCAATTCGGTGTCGTTCATGTTCGACCGCATCGGCGCCATCCACTATCCGGCCGGCGCCGCCGATGCCGACGCCATGTTCGAGGCCGCCCTGGAAGCAGGCGCCGACAATGTGGAAAGCTCGGAGGACGGCCACGAGATCACCTGTGCGCCCGACGACCTGAATACGGTGCGCGAGGGGCTGGAGGCCAAGTTCGGCGCGCCGGAGAGCGCCCGCCTCGACTGGAAGCCGCAGACCGTGGTGGATGTGGACGCGGACACCGCGCCCACCCTGCTGAAGCTGCTGGACGTGCTGGAGGACAATGACGACGTCCAGCGCGTCTATGCCAACTTCGACATCCCCGCCGAGGTCATGGAGCGCCTGAGCGCGTAATGCGCCTGATCGGCCTGGACCCCGGCCTGCGCCACACCGGCTGGGGCGTCATCGATGTGGACGGCAACCGGCTGCGGGCCGTGGCCGACGGGGCCGTCCATTCCGATGACAAGGCCCCGCTGGCCGAGCGGCTGGCGCAGCTGCACCAGGGGATCGCCCAGGTGATCGCCCAATGGGGGCCCCAGGAGGCGGCGGTCGAGGAGACCTTCGTCAAC